>CALMFH010000170.1 GCA_937864925.1 uncultured Alphaproteobacteria bacterium
CTGATGCCGCTGCACAAGGCGCCGCAGTGGCTCACCTATTCGCTGATC
This sequence comes from uncultured Alphaproteobacteria bacterium, assembly GCA_937864925.1. GTDB lineage: Bacteria > Pseudomonadota > Alphaproteobacteria > Rhizobiales > Ancalomicrobiaceae > CALBKH01. The sequence goes on from CALMFH010000170.1 coordinate 49, forward strand.
GAGCCGCTGACCTGGGCCGGGCTCGAGGTGATCGACCTCGATGGGCTGACCGGACTCTCGTGCTATCGCAACGGCGGGCTGATGATCGACTCCGGCCTGCTTCAACTGCGCGACCGGACGCAGCTCGGCCACATCCATCCGATCGACAGCGAGTTGGTGGTGGAGTGGCGGGCGCTGACCGTGGCGCTGATCGACCGGCTCGCCGGGGTGGTGCGGCAGAACTTCGGCCGCAACGCCTGGAACTTCCCGCTCGCCTGTGTGCTGGAGGGCGGCACCTGGCTCGCCGGCCGCCGGCTGGCCCGCGAGATCCGCCCCGACGGGTCGCCGCCCTTGATGGTGGAGAGCGACGGGACGGTGTGGTGAGGCGAAAAAGGGCGACCCACGGGCCGCCCTTTCGCTTTTTCGACGGATCTGCGGTTCGCTCACGCCACGCCCGAGAAGTCCAGCGGCACGCCGGTCGCTTCGGTGAGGTCGGCGATGGTGACGCCCGGCGCCATCTCGACCACCTTCATGCCCGTGTCGGTGACGTCGATCACCGCCAGATCGGTGATGATGCGGTCGACGACGCCCTGGCCGGTGAGCGGCAGAGTGCATTCCGGCACGATCTTGTGGGCGTTGCCCTTCGCCACGTGCTCCATCAGCACGATGACGCGGCGCACGCCGGCGACGAGGTCCATCGCGCCGCCCATGCCCTTCACCATCGATCCGGGGATCATCCAGTTGGCGAGGTCACCATCCTTCGACACCTGCATGGCGCCGAGGATGGCGAGGTTGATGTGGCCGCCGCGGATCATCGCGAAACTGTCGGCCGACGAGAAGAACGAGGCGCCGGGCAGCGCCGTCACCGTCTGCTTGCCGGCGTTGATGAGATCGGCGTCGAGCTCGAGCTCGGTCGGGAAGGGGCCGATGCCGAGCAGGCCGTTCTCCGACTGCAGCCACACCTTCATCCCCTCGGGGATGTAGTTGGCGACCAGCGTCGGCAGGCCGATGCCGAGATTGACGTAGAAGCCGTCTTCGAGTTCACGGGCGGCGCGGGCCGCCATTTCGTCACGCGTCCAGGGCATGGGGCGTCTCTCCTCAGGCGGTCTTGCGCAGAGTGCGCTGTTCGATGCGCTTCTCCGGATTGGCGTTCAGGACGAGACGCTGCACGAAGATGCCGGGGGTGTGGATCTCGTCCGGGTCGAGCGAGCCGATCGGCACGATCTCTTCGACCTCGGCGACGGTGACTCGACCGGCCATGGCGCACATCGGATTGAAGTTCCGCGCCGTCTTCCGATAGATCAGGTTGCCGGAGGTGTCCGCTCGCCAGGCCTTGACCAGGGCGACGTCGGTGACGATGCCGCGCTCCATCACGTACTTGCGGCCGTCGAACTCGCGCACTTCCTTGCCGTCGGCGACCACGGTGCCGACGCCGGTGGCGGTGAAGAAGGCCGGGATGCCGGCGCCGCCGGCGCGCAGCCGCTCGGCGAGCGTGCCCTGCGGGGCGAACTCGAGCTCGAGCTCGCCGGAGAGGAACTGCTGGGCGAAGAGCTTGTTCTCGCCGACGTAGGACGAGATCATCTTCTTGATCTGGCGGGTCTCGAGCAGCAGGCCGAGGCCGAAGCCGTCGACGCCGGCGTTGTTGGACACGCAGGTGAGGCCGGTGACGCCGCTGTCGCGCAGCGCTTCGATCAGCGCTTCGGGAATGCCGCACAGACCGAAACCGCCGACGGCGAGGGTCTGACCGTCCTTGACCACGCCCGCGAGTGCCGCGGCCGCGTTCGGATAGAGCTTTTTCATGGTACCCCGTCTCTCGTGTGATGGGTGACGCGATTTCCTTCGAAGCGGGATGCGCTGCCCCTCGCTGCCGCGAACCGATTCGATGCGCGGCGCCGAGCCTCCCCGAGCCTCCGTGCGGTGCACACTACAGGACTTGCACCGCACTGCGGAAGACCGGTTGCGACGCCACTTTCGTTGGTTCGCCCCGCGACCGTCGAATTCGACGCGCGCCCCGACCGGTGGCCGGGGCGGCGTCCGAGATCAGGCGATCTCGTCGAAGCGATCGCCCTTGCAGCCGCACACCGGGCAGGCGTCGGGGGCATCACCGATCACCGTATGGCCGCAGACCGGGCAGACGCGGACGATCAGTGCCGCGAGATCGGTGCCGGCGGCGAGCGCGGCGAGGGCCTTCTCGAAGAGTTCGTAGTGGACCTTCTCGACGGCGAGGGCGAAGCGCATCGAGCGGGCCGCCTTGCGGTTGCCCTCGGCCTCGGCGCGGGCGACCATCGGCGGGTACATCTCGGTGAACTCGTGTTTCTCGCCGGCCATGGCGTCGGCGAGGTTGGCCTGCGTCGAGGCGACGCCGTCCATCGCCTTCAGGTGAGCGTGGGCATGGATGGTCTCGGCTGCCGCAACGGCGCGGAACAGCCGGGCGACGCCGGGAAATCCTTCTTCCGCCGCCTTCGCGCCGTAGGCGAGGTAGCGCCGATTGGCCTGGCTTTCGCCGGCGAATGCCTCTTTGAGATCGTCTAGAGTGGACATCGGGGGCTCCGTTGCAGGAGGAGGAGCGGCGGCACGGGGCCGGTCGCCGTCGCCGACGTCCTCCAGGGTAGCGCAGCCGCGGGTCCGGCGGCATCCGACGCATCCCGGACGGCGGTTCTGCCGACCGCCGGCCCTCGTCCACACCTTCTCGCGATCGAGCGGCCCCTCCCCCTTCGCCTCGGGCGGCCGACTTGCTATCGATCGCCGACGCACACAAGGAGATCCCGCCATGGCCACCCCTCTCGATCCGAACGCCGCGGCGCGCATCACCCAGGCCATCGCCGCCGAGATCGGCTGCCGGCCGGCGCAGGTCGAGGCCGCCGTCGGGCTGCTCGACGAAGGCTCGACCGTGCCGTTCGTCGCCCGCTACCGCAAGGAGGCGACCGGCGGGCTCGACGACACGCAGCTGCGCACTCTCGAGGAGCGGCTCGGTTATCTGCGCGAGATGGAGGCGCGGCGCGCCGCGGTGATCGAGAGTATCCGCGGCCAGGGCAAGCTGACGCCCGAGCTCGAGGCGAAGCTCGCCGGCGCGGCGACCAAGGCGGAGATCGAGGATCTCTACCTGCCCTACAAGCCCAAGCGGCGGACGCGCGCCGAGATCGCCCGCGAGAAGGGCCTCGGGCCGCTGGCCGAGCAGATCCTCGCCGATCGCGCGCTCGACCCCAAGGCGCTCGCCGCCGGCTTCGTGACGGAGGAGGTCGCCGACGTCAAGGCGGCGCTCGACGGGGCACGTGACATCCTGACCGAGCAGTTCGCCGAGAACGCCGAGCTGGTCGGCCGGCTGCGTGCCCATGTCCAGACCGGCGCGCGGCTGCGCTCGAAGGTCAATGAGGGCAAGGAGCAGGCGGGCGAGAAGTTCGCCGACTACTTCGACCACGTCGAACGCCTCGCCGACGTGCCGAGCCATCGGGCGCTCGCCATGCTGCGCGGGCGCAACGAAGAGATGTTGAGCCTCGAGGTCGAGGTCGACGCCGACGACACCGCGCCGGTCAAACCGGTCGAGCGGATCATCGCCGAGGCCTTCAAGATCGACCTGCCGACGGCGACTCGCAAGCCGGGCGCGGCCGATCAGTGGCTGTTCGACGTGGTGCGCTGGTGCTGGCGGGTGAAGCTGTCGCTGTCGCTCTCCATCGAGGTGATGGGGGCGTTGAGGGAGCGGGCGGAGGAGGAGGCGATCCGCGTCTTCGCCCACAATCTCCAGGATCTGCTGCTCGCCGCCCCGGCCGGCACGCGGCCGACGCTGGGACTCGACCCGGGCATCCGCACCGGCGTCAAGGTGGCGGTGGTCGATGCGACCTCGAAGGTGGTGGAGACCACGACGGTCTACCCCTTCCCGCCGAAACAGGACGTGCAGGGCACGCTGGCGACGCTGAAGCACCTGATCCAGAAGCACAAGGTGGAGCTCGTCGCGATCGGCAACGGCACGGGAAGCCGAGAAACCGACCGGTTGGTTTCTCATCTGATCGGTGAAATGGCGGGCGCGAAGCCGATCAAGGTGATCGTCTCGGAGGCGGGCGCCTCGGTCTATTCCGCCTCGGCGCTGGCCGCGGCGGAGATGCCGAGCCTCGACGTCTCGCTGCGCGGCGCGGTGTCGATCGCGCGGCGTCTTCAGGACCCGCTCGCCGAACTCGTAAAGATCGAACCCAAGGCGATCGGCGTCGGCCAGTATCAGCACGACGTCGATCAGGGGCGGCTGGCCAAGTCGCTCGATGCGGTGGTCGAGGACGCGGTCAACGCCGTCGGGGTCGATCTCAACACGGCATCGGCGTCACTCCTGGCGCGTGTCTCGGGGCTCGGCACGTCGCTCGCCCAGGCGATCGTCGATCACCGCAATTCGATCGGGCCGTTCCGCAATCGCCGGCAGTTGCTCGAGGTGGCGCGGCTGGGGCCGAAGACCTTCGAACAGGCGGCCGGCTTCCTCAGGATCCGCGACGGCGACGAACCGCTCGATGCCTCCTCGGTCCACCCCGAGGCCTACGACGTCGCCAAGCGTATCGTGAAGGCCTGCGGGCGCGATCTGCGGACGGTGATGGGCGACGGGGCGATGCTCAAGTCGCTCGACCCGCGGAAGTTCGTCGACGAACGATTCGGCCTGCCGACGGTGAAGGACATCCTCGCCGAACTGGAGAAGCCGGGGCGCGATCCGCGTCCGCACTTCAGGACCGCCGCCTTCGCCGAAGGCATCGAGAAGATCGAGGACCTGAAGCCGGGCATGGTGCTGGAGGGCACGGTGACCAACGTCGCCGCCTTCGGTGCCTTCGTCGACATCGGTGTGCATCAGGACGGGCTCGTTCACGTCAGCCAACTCGCCGATCGCTTCGTCAAGGACCCGCGCGAGGTGGTGAAGGCCGGCGACGTGGTCAAGGTGCGGGTGGTCGAGGTCG
>CALMFH010000171.1 GCA_937864925.1 uncultured Alphaproteobacteria bacterium
CAACTCGGCATCCGAAGGCTGGCAAGAAATCATGCCTTTTGAGACAGACTCTCAGACCAACCACCCCTCATCCTCACACAGGACGATCGGCGAATATACCGGCAATGATTTGAGATCCAGTTGACATAACCTCATTTTCTAAAACATGATTTTCCGGCAATGAAAGCGGCATAAGATGATTTCGACCTATCTCTTCGAACCCCTCGTTCCCGAGGACGCCAAGCATGTGCTGGCCGACCTCGCGACCGAACTCGTCGGCAAATCCAGCGGTCTCGCCGGTCGGCTCCACCCGGTCCTGCGCACCAGCATCGGCGACCTCGTCCGCTCGATGAACTGCTACTATTCGAACCTGATCGAGGGACACAACACCCATCCCGTCGACATCGACCGAGCGTTGAGCGGAGACTATTCGGCTGACCCCGGTCGGCGGGATCTGCAACGCGAGGCGATAGCCCACATCGAGGTGCAGCGACTGATCGACCGAGGGGATGCCCCCTCCCCTACCCTGTCGACGGATTTCATCCTCTGGGTTCATCGGGAGTTCTGCAGCCGCCTTCCCGATGATCTCCTATGGGTCGATAATCTCGACACCGGTGAACGCTTGCCCGTCGTCCCGGGAGAGTTTCGGCGTGTCCATGTTCAGGTCGGCCGGCACATCCCTCCCGGCGGTGAGCAGATCGCACCCTTTCTGGCAAGGCTCGTCGATGCCTATGCACCGGGTCGCCTGTCGAAGATCCAACGGATCACCGCGGTCGCCGCTTCGCATCATCGGTTGCTCTGGGTTCATCCGTTCCTGGACGGCAATGGACGTGTCACCCGGCTTCTGTCTCATGCGCACTTCCGAGAACTCGGCGTCGGATCCGAGCTCTGGTCGATTTCCCGCGGGCTGGCGCGACAGGTCGATCGCTACAAGGCCAAGCTCATGGGAGCCGACGAACCCCGTCGAGGGGATCTCGACGGGCGAGGCAATCTGACCCTCGCGGGCCTCGAGGCATTCTGCGCCTTCTTCCTGGAGATCAGCCTCGACCAGGTCGCCTTCATGGAAGGCCTGTTGGATCTCGACGGTCTCCTGCGACGGATGGAAATCTGGTGCGAGGAGGAAATCCGCGCCAAGACCCTTCACCGAGGCTCCTGGTCGTTGCTCCGCGAAGCCGTCGTCATGGGCGAGTTCCCCAGAGGGCGCGCCGGCTCGATCACCGGCTACGAGGAACGTCAGTCCCGCACCGTTCTGACGCAGCTTCTGGCTTGCGGCCTCTTGGTCTCCGACGGCCCCCGAGCGGCCGTCCGGCTCGGATTTCCCATCGACGTGGTGGAGCGCTGGTTTCCCAAGCTCTATCCTGGTCTGTGAACGGCCGTCGCCACGACGATGGAGAACACCAGTGTCCCGTGCCGATGAAATCGCCCGCATTCGGATCGAGCTTCTCGACGTCACGCCGCAGATCTGGCGAACGATCGAGGTTCCCTCGACCGCCAGCCTGCGTGGCCTGCACGACGCGATCCAGGCCGTCGTCCCCTTCGACAATCGTCATCTCTTCATGTTCGAGATCGGCGAACGCCGCTACGGCATCCCCGACCGAGAGTGGGGTGACGACACACGGGACGCCAAGAACATCAGGATCGGAGCCTTGATCGACCGAGGAGTGATCGAGTTCACCTACACCTACGACTTCGGGGACGATTGGCGGTTTCACCTCACGATCGAGGAGGTTCTGCCTCTCGTCGAAGGAGCGAGTTACCCCCGTCTCGTCGGCGGCGCTCGACGAGGACCGCCGGAAGATGTCGGCGGGTTTCCCGGTTTCGAAGAGTTCCTCTCCGCCATGCGGAATCCGACCCACGAGCGCCATGCCGAGCTGTCCCGCTGGTACAGCCACCCCTTCGATCCCGAAGAGGTCGATCACGCGGAGATCGCCGTTCGCCTGGCCAAACTCGTCCGGCGCCGCGAGATCGGCAAGGCATCCCACGCGAAGAACCGCAACAAGGAAACCACACCACGAGTCCCCTGACCGTGTGAACCGTGATTTCTCTGCCCGGGCCCTCACGCCCTCGCCTTCTCTCGCTTCCTGCTGCCGATCAGCGCCATCAACATCGGGCCGAGGCTGAAGCCGCCCTCCTCCGCCTTGCGGGTCAGGCTGCGCAGATAGCCGCCCGCCGACGCGATCATCGCATGACGTTGCAGGATAGCCGCGACGACGACCGACGCCTGAACCTCGCCGAGGATCCCCCTCGCCTCCTCCCAGGCGCTCGGCGAAATTCCCAGCATCGGCCGCACCACGGCCGCGGTGGCGAGGAAGTCACGCCAGTTGGAAATGCCGTCTCGGGCATAGTCGACGATGTCGGGACAGGCCTGGAGCACCATCCCCAAGGGGAAGGTGCCATCCGCGAGTTTGGGCGCTCGTGGTTCGATCTCTGCCCTCGCCGCCCTCACTTCTTGGAAGCGAGGTTCAAGTTCAGTAGAGGGGTGTGGGTTTGAATTCTGTATGTGACGCTCAATTTGAGACTCATCGGCGCTCGGATTTTCGTCTTTTCCATGCGTTTCCAACAGCATGAACACATCGTCGGCGAGCGTCGAGAGATCCTCGGCGATCCCCTCCAGGTGGGTTAGGTCAGCATTGCGCGGAATGCCGTCGATGATCGAGCGGAAATGGGCATGAACCTCGCTCCAGTCGGCCGGTCCCCTGCCCTCTCGGCGCGTCGTGACGCCCTCCTCGAGGCCGGCGGCGATCATCTTGGCGATGTCGCGGCGGCAGATGGTGATGCGCTCGCGCGCCAGCCGCAGCGCCCGATCGGCGGCGCGGACGTCCTCTGCCAGGCTCTCGATCTCTTCGGCGCGGGCAACGAGCGGTGTCAGATCGAAGCCGAAGGCCTGATCGATCTCGCCCCCCTCCCCTTTGCGGGCGTAGCGCTTGCCGTTGGGGCTGTCGCGGCGCACCACGAGGCCGGCATCGACCAAGCCGGCGATGTGCCGACGCAGCGTCGCCGGCGCCATGCCGTGGGCCCGGAGCGCCAACTGGCGGTTCGACGGCCACACCACGAGCTTGTCGCCCGACAGCGTCGTCTCCGGATGGAAGCTCAGGAGCGCGTCGAGCACCGCCAGCGCCCGCTCGGAGACCCCGAGCCTGGCTTTGGCAGTGCAGATCGAACGGAAGACCTCCCACTTGTGGACGACCTTCTCGGGGACTCGCG
>CALMFH010000172.1 GCA_937864925.1 uncultured Alphaproteobacteria bacterium
CGCCGACAGTCTGGTGATCGCCGTCTCGGTGCTGATCATCACCTGCCCCTGCGCCCTGGCGTTGGCGATCCCGACCGTCCAGGTCGTCGTCTCCGGCCTGCTGTTCAGGTCCGGCATCCTGCTCCATTCCGGCGACGCCATCGAACGGCTGGCGGCGATCGACACCGTCGTCTTCGACAAGACCGGCACCCTCACCCTTCCCGAGCCGCGCCTGCTCGATCGCGGCGGGATCTCCGAAGACCGCCTCGCACATGCCGGCCGTCTCGCCCGCGCCAGCCGGCATCCGCTCGGGCGGGCGCTGGCCGAGGTCACCCATGCGGTGGCGCCACCGCTCGAGGTGCGCGAGGAGCCCGGCCGCGGCATCGAGGCGACCCTCGACGGCCGTGTCGAACGGCTCGGCTCACCGGACTTCTGCGGCGTCGATCCCGCCGCGGTCGCCGCTCTCCTCGCTCGCCATCCCGGTGCCTCGCTGGTCGCCCACCGCATCGGCGACGAAGCGCCGGTCCTCTTCGCCTTCGAACAGGGTCTGCGGCGCGACGCCCGCGAGGTCGTCGATCGGCTGAAGGCGCTCGGGCTCGAGGTCGAGATCCTCTCCGGCGATCGCCGGGCGGCGGTCGCCGAGGTCGCCGCTGCCCTCGGCGTCGCCCGCTTCGCCGCCGGCCTCGGACCGACCGACAAGATCGCCCGGCTGGAGGCGGCGAAGGCCGCCGGTCACAAGGTGCTGATGGTCGGCGACGGCCTCAACGACGCTCCGGCGCTCGCTGCCGCCCACGTGTCGCTGTCGCCGGTCACCGCGGTACACCTGTCGCAGGCGGCGGCCGATGCCGTCTTCCTCGGAGACCGCTTGGCGCCGGTGGTCGCGGCGGTGATCGCCGCCCGCCGCGCCCGCACCGCCATGATCCAGAACCTGTGGCTGTCGGTGATCTACAATCTCATCGCCGTGCCGGTCGCGGTGGCGGGCTGGGTGACGCCGCTGATCGCGGCGCTGGCCATGTCGGGTTCCTCGGTGATCGTCACCCTCAACGCGCTCCGCCTCCGCCTCGGCGGTGGTACGGCCGACGGCTCGGCCGCCGAGACGCCCGGTTTCGTCCGCTCTTGACCCCGCCCGAGGTCTGTCGCAGGGATGACGCGGCATCGCCACGCGCGCACCGACCATCGACGGATCGACGGATCGACGGGGAAGGGAAGCCATGGACGTCCTGATCTTCCTGATCCCGGTGGCCATCGGCCTCGGCCTCATCGGTCTCTTCGCATTCTTGTGGAGCCTGAAGTCGGGCCAGTACGAAGACCTCGAAGGTGCCGGCTGGCGCATCCTCGACGACAGTGACCTGCCGGCGCGCGGATCCGCGTCGAAATCGACGGAAACGACGGACGCCGACTGATACCGAGTTCACGAAGTTTCGACCTGTTCGAAACTTCGTGAACGAAGGCGAGCCCGAACGGGCGTCGGCCGGTCGGGCCGTGACGCTCATGAAATTCGGACGAGTCCGAATTTCATGAGCCCAGAGCCTCTCGGCCGGCCGTCATCCGAGGCGGTGCAGCCCCCCTCCGACCTCCCGATCGACACCCTCGAAAAAGAACGGCCCCGGTGTCGCCACCGAGGCCGATGGGCGCGACCGGGGTCGCGCACTCGGGAGACGAAGGATCAGCCGCCCGACCGCGGCACCGCCATCTTGGTCACCGGCGGGGTGATCTCGTCGGTGTCGTCGTCGAGGCTGACCGGGCCGGTCAACGGCAGACCGAGACGGGTCCACACGTCGACCAACGCATCCTTGAGCGCATCGACCAGCGCGTCGTCGTGGAACGGCGTGGGAGTGACGCGCAGCCGCTCGGTGCCGCGCGGCACCGTCGGGTAGTTGATCGGTTGGATGTAGATGCCGTGCTCTTCGAGCAGCAGATCCGAGGCCTTCTTGCACAGATCCGGATCGCCGACCATCACCGGCACGATGTGGGTCGAGGTCGGCATCACCGGCAGACCGGCGGCGCCGAGCACGTCCTTGGTGCGCTGCGCCTGACGCTGCTGCATGTCGCGCTCGGCCGAGGAACGCTTCAGATGGCGGATCGAAGCGGCCGCGGCCGCGGCGATCGCCGGCGGCAGTGCGGTGGTGAAGATGAAGCCCGGCGCATAGGAGCGCACCGCGTCGCAGATCGCCTTCGTCCCGGTGATGTAGCCGCCGAGCGTGCCGAAAGCCTTGGCGAGGGTCCCCTCGATGACGTCGATGCGACCCATCAGGCCTTCCCGATCGGCGATGCCGCCGCCGCGGGGCCCGTACATGCCGACCGCATGCACCTCGTCGATGTAGGTCAGCGCCCCGTACTTTTCGGCGAGATCGCAGATCTCCTTGATCGGCGCGACGTCGCCGTCCATCGAGTAGACGCTCTCGAAGACGATCAGCTTGGCGCGACCCGGCTCGGCCGCCTCGAGCAGTTCCTCGAGGTGCTCGACGTCGTTGTGACGCCACAGCTTCTTCTCGCAGCCCGACCGACGGATGCCCTCGATCATCGAGGCGTGGTTGAGCTCGTCGGAGAGGATCAGGCAATCGGGCAGCAGCTTGGCGATGGTCGAGATGCCCGCCTCGTTGGAGACGAAGCCCGAGGTGAAGACGAGTCCCGCCTCCTTGCCGTGCAGGTCGGCGAGTTCGGCCTCGAGCTCGACCAGCGGATGGGAGGTGCCGGAGATGTTGCGGGTGCCGCCGGCACCGGTGCCCAGCCCCTGGGCCGTCTCGATCATCGCCCCGAGTACACTCTGGTGCTGGCCCATGCCGAGGTAGTCGTTGGAGCACCACACGACGATCTCGCGCGGCTCGTTCTCCTTGCCTTCCTTGCGCCACAGGGCACGCGGGAAGCGGCCGACGATGCGTTCGAGGTCGGCGAAGACCCGGTAACGCTTCTCGGCCTTGAGCTGGTCGATCGCGTCCTCGAAAATCGACTGATAGTTCATGTCCGTCCTCGAGCCCCTCTCCGCTTGTGGTGGGCCGTTGCGTCGTCGAACTTCTCGGCCGGTGAACTCGCTCGGCTCCGAAGCCCCTCGTCGACGACCTTCTCCAACTCGACTTCTCGCACCGACAAGCCGACGCCACACTGACGTGTCGGGCGTCTCTGCCCCGGTACGTCCATTAGACTTACAGGAATTCGATGCACTTTGACCATGATCAAGCTGGCGTCGATTGACCATCCGGGACCCTACGGACCCGTGGTTCGTCGCCGCAGGGCCGGCAACCGCTTGTTCACTTTTCCGGGCGAGACTCGTGATCCGTGGAGGAGCCCCCGCGTGAACCTCGATCTCGCATCCCTGACCTTCCTCGTCGTCGAGGACAGCGCCTATATGCGCACCATCCTGCGTACGATGCTGCAGGGCTTCGGCGCGCGCCGCATCGTCGAGGCGGAAGACGGCGCTTCCGGCCTCGAAGCGATGGATCGCGCCAATCCCGACATCCTCATTCTCGACTGGGTGATGCCGATCCTCGACGGCGCCGACATGGTGCGGATGATCCGCAATCCGCAGAATCCGTTCGCCTACATTCCGGTGATCATGGTCACCGCGCACACGGAGCGGTCACGCATTCTCGAGGCACGCAAACTCGGTATTCACGAACTGTTGTGCAAGCCGATCTCGGCGAAATCGCTCTATCAGCGCATCGCCTCGGTGATCCTGCACCCGCGCGAGTTCGTGAAGACCCCGACCTATTTCGGCCCGGCGCCGCGCGCCATCCGCAACCGCCAGAAGATCTGGCAGGCCAAGCCGCAGGGCGTTCTCGCCGAGAAGCCGAAGTCCGGCGGCGACAAGACCGAGATCGCCGCCTGATCGGGGATCGACGCCCGATCGCGTCGACGATTTCCTCTCCCGATCTCTTTCGCTTCGCCGCATGATACGAAACCCGGACGGGTCGTTCGGGTTTCGTATTCCGTCCGTCGAACGGCCCGGTCCGTTCCGGGGCTTCTTCGACGGGACGGATCCGGCCTCGCGAAGCGATCCGCCGGATCCCGATGGATGAGACGGGCAGGAACGGGGTCGCGCGGCCGATCGCCGGGACGATGCGGGGGACGAGCTTGAAGATCTGGCCGAGCGGTGGTGCCGCGGTGTTCCTGAAGCGGGTCGGGACCGTCTCCGGCTTCACCATGCTGTCCCGGGTGACCGGCTTCCTGCGCGACGTGGTGCTCGCCTGGGTCATCGGCGCCGGCCCGCTCG
>CALMFH010000173.1 GCA_937864925.1 uncultured Alphaproteobacteria bacterium
TCGTGGGTGTGGCGGATGTGATCGACGTGCGGCAGCATCTGGCCGAACATCTTGCGGTTGCCGCCGATGCCGCCGACCGACATGCCGCCGAAGTTGACGCCGTGGTAGCCACGTTCGCGGCCGATCAGGCGGGTCCGCTGCGCCTCGCCGCGCATACGGTGATAGGCGAGCGCCATCTTCAGCGCGGTGTCGACCGACTCGGAGCCCGAGTTGGTGAAGAAGACGTGATCGAAGCCCTCCGGCGCCATCGCCACCAGACGGTTGGCGAATTCGAAGGCCTTGGGGTGACCCATCTGGAAGGCGGGGGCATAGTCGAGTTCGCCGGCCTGGGCGCGGATCGCCTCGACGATCTTCGGCCGGTTGTGGCCGGCGTTGCAGCACCACAGGCCGGCGGTGCCGTCGAGGACGGTGCGGCCGTCGTCGGTGCGGTAGCGCATCCGATCGGCGGCGACGAACATGCGCGGCGCCTTCTTGAACTGCCGGTTGGCGGTGAAGGGCATCCAGAAGGAGGCGAGATCGTTGGGGCGGTGAGCGATGGTCATGAACGGGCCTTCGGCAGGGGCCGCATCACCGGCCCGGTCGGAATGTCGAACGTTACGGAGGAGCGGCGGCAGGGACAATCCCTCGACGCCGTTCGCCGTGTTCCGTATTCTGAACAGATGAACACGACCATCACCGCGATCGCCGCAACGTCCGACGTCGACGTCGGCGCCCGCCTCAAGGCACTGCGCCTGGCGCACGGGCTCTCTCAACGCGAACTCGCGCGCCGCGCCGGTGTCTCCAACGCCACGGTGTCGATGATCGAGGCCAACCGAGTGAGCCCGTCGGTGGCGGCGCTGAAACAGATCCTCGCGGGATTCCCGATCGGCATCTCCGCCTTCTTCGCCGCTGCCGACGACGAGCGCGAGAAGGTGGTATGGCGGGCGAGTGAACTGACCGAGATCGCCGGCGGGGCGATCTCCTATCGACAGGTCGGCGGCGATCTCACCGGCCGGTCGCTGCAGATGCTGCACGAGCGCTACCGACCCGGCGCCGATTCCGGCCGGCCGACGATCTCGCATCAGGGCGAGGAGGCGGGGTTGGTGATCCGCGGCCTGCTCGAATTGGAGGTCGCCGGCGTGCGTCACGAACTGCGGCCGGGCGACGCCTATTTCTTCGACAGCCGCAAGCCGCACGCCTTCCGCAACATCGGCGACACCGACCTCGTCATCGTCTCGGCCTGCACGCCGCCGAGCTTCTGATCGGCACGCCCGCTCACAGCGGGAAGCCGGCCTGGCGGGCGAGGTCGACGAGGTCGCGCTGCGAGCGAGCGCCGACATGGCCGATGATCTCGGCGGCGAGCAGGCCACCGAGTTCGGCGCAGGCGGCATAGTCGAAGTCGTGGGTGAGGCCGTAGAGGAAGCCGCTCGCGTAGAGATCGCCGGCGCCGGTGGTGTCGACCAGAGTCTCCACCGGGGCGGCGGGGACGGCCGTCACCTTCTCGGCGGTGACCACCAGCGAGCCCTGGTCGGACAGGGTGACGGCGGCGAGGCGGACGTCGCCCCTGAGCGCGGCGATGCCGCTGTCGAGATCGGCGGTCTCGTAGAGCGCCTTGACCTCGGCCTGGTTGGCGAAGACGAGATCGACCACGCCGGAGCGCATCAGCTCGAGGAATTCCGGGCGCCAACGGTCGACACAGAAGCTGTCGGAGAGGGTGAGGGCGACGCGACGGCCGTGGGCGTGGGCGATGGCGGAGGCCCGACGGAACGCCTCCTTGGCCGCCGGCGGATCCCACAGGTATCCCTCGAGATAGACGACGGCGGCATCGGCGACGACATCGGCTTCGATGTCGTCGGGGGTCAGATGGGTGCAGGCGCCGAGGAAGGTGTTCATGGTGCGCTCGCCGTCGGGCGTCACGAGGATCATCGAGCGGGCGGTCGGCGCCCAGTCGGCGGCACCGATGTGCAGCGGCGCGGTCTCGAAATGCACGCCGACGCTGCGGATGTCGTGACGGAAGATGGTGCCGAGATGATCCTCGGCGACCTTGCCGAAATAGGCGGCGCGGGCGCCGAGCCCGGCGAGCGCGGCGATGGTGTTGCCGGCCGAACCGCCGGAGATCTCCTTGGCCGGACCCATGTGGTCGTAGAGGCGTTCGGCCTCGGCAGCATCGATCAGCCGCATCGATCCCTTGGCCAACCCCTCGCGCACCAGGAAATCGTCCTCGGTGCGGGCGATGACGTCGACGATGGCGTTGCCGATACCGAGGACGTCGAAACGGGAGTGGGTCATGGCGGGTCTCGTCGGTTCGAGGTGGCCGGCGGTGCGGTCGCAGGTCGCGAACGCACACTCATCGGCGATCACCGGCCGGGTATAAGGATTTCCGGCGCCGGTTCAAGGCGAGCCGCGGCGATGGCGGCCGTGTGATCGCGTCGCGCCCCGTTGCGACGACGACGACGGCATCCCATCTGCGGGGGCGAAGTCGGTGGCGTCGTCGGGGCGGGCGACCCGGGTCCGCGCCGATCGACCACCCCTGCCCTCACCGAGAACACGGCCGCACCATGACCGAGACGTCGTCCCCCGCCCTCGTCGCCGCCGCGATCGGCGACGGCCTCGCCGATCTCGCGACCCCGCCGTTCCGCGGCGTGGCGGGCCGCTCGCTCGCCGTGACACTCGTGATCGTGGCGGTGATCTGGGCGATCGGGACGCGGGCGGCCACGGGCACCGCGGTCGATCTCGCCGCCGCCCATCCGCTCGACCTGCCCCACTGGCTCGTCGCGGTGCGCTGGCTCGCCGGCCTCCTCTCCGGCGCCATGCTGGTGGTGGTGCTCGGTTTTCTGATCGCACCGATCACCACCGGTGTGGCCGGGCTGTTCCTCGACGAAGTCGCCGCGGCGGTGGAGGGCAGCCGCTATCCGGCCGATCCGCCGGGGCGGGCGCTCGCCTTCGGGCCGAGCCTCGTCACCGCGGCGCGCTTCACCGTCCTGTCGATCGCCGTCAATCTCGTCGCCCTGCCGCTGGTGCTCTTCGCCGGTTTCGGTCTGGTGGTCTTCACCCTGGCCAACGGCTGGCTGATCGGTCGCGAGTATTTCGAGTTCGCCGCCGCCCGCGCCGTCGGGGTGGCGGAGGCGCGTCGGCTGCGCCGCGCCCACGCCGGCACCGTCTTCCTCGCCGGCATCGCCGCGGCGGTGGTCCTGTCGATTCCGCTGGTCAATCTCCTCACGCCGCTCTTCGCCACGGCCACGATGGTGCACCTGGCCAAGCGGGTGACCGGGTCGCGACCGCTGCCGGGATGATCCCGAGCCGATGACGTTCCGACCTGTTCGGAACGCCATCGGTGAAGACGAGCCCGAACGGACGTCGGCCGGTCGGGCCGCGACGCCCACGGATCGAAGAGAGCGCCGCCGGCACGTTGGCGTTCACCACGTCCTGCGATCGCGCCGCACCCGACGTTGTCGGCGCGTCGGACGGGGCGTACTATTCCGCCTCCGAAACGAAAAGGGACGTGAGGCGGTGCCGGTCGAACTTCGACCTTCCCAGGCGCTGAAACTGTGGCACGACGTGACGCTCGACCTCGTCCGCGACGGCGAGACCGATCTCACGGCGCGGCAGATGACGATCCTGCTCACCGTCTACCTCGAACCGCCGCCGCACACGGTGCGCGGCCTCGCCACCAAGCTCGGCGTCACCAAGCCGGCGATCACCCGTGCCCTCGACACCATGGGCGAACGCGGCCTGGTCGATCGTCGCCGCGACGAGCGCGACCGCCGCAACGTCCTGATCCAGCGCACCGTCGCCGGGGCATTGTGGGTGGAAAAGCTCGGCGACGACATCGTGCTGCGGGCGAAACATCTGCCGCGCTGAGGCAAGGGCGCAGGGTGCGGTGGGCCGCAGGCGCACGGCACCGCAGGCGTCCGTCGAAGCGACGCGAGCGCCTTCGCGACGCCGGACCGACATCCCCCTCCGCCTCGACCCCCGTCTTCGCTTCCGTTTCGCCGCCTTACGGCGCCGATGCGAGGCGCTTCCAGTAGAGCAGCGTGCCGGTCAGGCCGCCGTGCGGCTTCAGCGCATAGTCGGGGATCTCGCCGGCCAGGGTATAGCCGTGCCTCTCGTAGAGGCCGGCGGCGCCTTCGTCGGTCGCCGTGTCGAGGACGATCAGCCAGCGGCCACGCGCCACCGCGTCGCGCTCCGCTGCCGTGATCAGCGCCGAAGCGAGGCCGCGGCCGCGGTGCGACGGCCGGGTCATCATCTTGGCGAGCTCGGCGCGGTGCGGCTGGTTGGGTGGACAGTCGAGGAGCAGCGTCAGGGTGGCGACCAGATCGTCGCCGTCGAAGGCACCGAAGACGATGCGTTCGTCACGCGCTGCGGCGGCGAGCGATCGCGTCCAGAAGGCCGCCGCCTCGGCCGGGTCGAGCGGATGCATGAAGCTCACCGAGCCGCCGGCCGCCACGGTTTCGACCAGCAGGCCGGCGAGCGCCGCGACGGTCTCGGGCGTGGCGGTGAGGGGGCGGACGTCGACGTCGGTCATCGGGGCCTCCGGATCACGGGTATCAGGTGCGCGCCAGCGCCACGACATAGGTGCAGGCGGCATCGTCCTCGGCGGCGAAGGTGACCTCGGCGGGCGGGCCGAAGCCGAGGCAGTCGCCGGACTCGAGCCGATGGGTGACGCCGCCCTCGACGATGGTCAGCCGTCCGGCGCGGAGCCACACCAATTGGCGGATGTGGGCATAGGACGAGGCCGGCAGGGTGACGCGTGCGCCGGCCGGCAATTCGACCTCGACCAGTTCGACCGGATGGTCGGGCCGAGCATGGACCTGTCGTCGCCGGTAGCCGGTCTCCGGGTCCCGCCACACCGGCTGATCGTCGGCGCGGACCAGCCGAACGCCGCCGCTCTCCGCCCGCAGCAGCAACCCGGCGAGCGTCAGATCGAAGGCGGCGGCGAGTCGCACCAGGAGTGCCGCGGTCGGGCTCACCTCGTCGCGCTCGATCTTGCTGATCGCCGCCTTGGACACCCCCGAGCGCTCGGCGAGATCCGCCAGCGACCAGCCCCGCGCCTCGCGTTCGAGCCGGATGCGACGGGCGAGACGGGCGGAGGGGTCGTCGGTCTCATCGGTCATTTGTCTATGATAGTAGACAATCGGATCGAATACAAGACGAATGGGGGGGTGACGGGCGTGTCCGGGGGACGGTCGGACGTCCCGACGCCCGCTCCGTGAGCCGCCTCCGGGTGCCGTGTCTCAATAATCCACCTTCACCAGCGTCAGTCCGGCGGCCGGGGCGACGGGGCCGCAGGCGGTGCGGTCGGCGGCGGCGAGGGCGGTGGTGAGGTCGTCGGCGCTCCAGCGACCGTCGCCGACCAGCTTCAGCGAACCGACCATCGAGCGGACCTGATTGTGCAGGAACGAGCGGGCCGAAGCGCGGATCTCGACGACGTCGCCGGCACGGGTGACGTCCAACCGATCCAGCGTCTTCATCGGCGACTTCGCCTGACAATTGGCGGCGCGGAAGGTGGTGAAGTCGTGGGTGCCGAGCAGGCGCTTCGCCGCCGCATCCATCGCCGCGACGTCGAGGCGGGTCCGGACGTGCCAGGCCCGGTACCGCTCCAGCGCCAGCGGGGCGCGGCGATCGATGATCCGGTAGAGGTAGTGCCGGGCCTTGGCCGAGAAGCGGGCATCGAAGTCGTCGCCGACGATCTCGACCGAGAGGATCGCGATCGGCTGGGGGCCGGCGGCGGCGTGTTTCAGATGGGCGTTGAGCGCGTCCATCAGTTTCTCCGCCGGCCAGTCGCGCGGGAAATCGACGTGGGCGACCTGCCCGGTGGCGTGGACGCCGGTATCGGTGCGCCCTGCCCCTTTGACCACGATGCGGCCACCCTCGAGCCTCAGGAAGGCGGCTTCGATGGCACTCTGCACCGAGGGTCCGTTCGCCTGGGCCTGCCAACCGACGTAGGGCGTGCCGTCGTATTCGATGGTGAGCCGGTAGCGCGCCATGGCATCACGCCAAACGGTCGCCGGGCGCCAGACCCGCGCCGCGGCGGAAGGCTGTCGCCTCGACCGGCTTGCCGCCGGCCCGCTGCACCTGGACGAGGCGGAGTGCGCCGGTACCGCAGGCGATGGTCAGGGCGTCGTCGAGGATCGTCCCCGGCTCGCCGGAGCCGGTCGCGAGCGTGGTGCGCAGGATCTTGAGCCGCTCGGCCTTGCCGCCGATCGTCGCCTCGCACCACGCACCGGGAAAGGGCGAGAGGCCACGGATTGTGTCGTGGATGGCCTTCGCCGCGCCCGACCAGTCGACGCGGGCTTCCGTCTTGTCGATCTTCCGGGCGTAGGTGACGCCCACCTCCGGCTGGGGGGTGCAGCCGAGGATGCCGGCCTCGAGACGACCGAGCGCCTCCACCATCAATGCCGCACCGAGGGTCGCCAAGCGGTCGTGGAGGTCGCCGGTGGTCTCGTCGACGCCGATCGGCGTGCCGGCGGAGAGGCAGACGGGGCCGGTGTCGAGGCCCTTCTCCATACGCATCACCTCGACCGCGGTCTCGTCGTCGCCGGCCATGATCGCCCGCTGGATCGGCGCGGCGCCGCGCCACCGGGGCAGCTTCGAGCCGTGCAGATTGAGGCAGCCGTGGTGCGGGGCGGCGAGGATCGCCTCGGGCAGCAACAGGCCGTAGGCGACCACCACGGCGACGTCGGCCGCGTGCGCCCGGAAGGCGGCGGTCGCTTCCTCGCCCTTGAGGCTCGTCGGATGGAAGACCGGGATGGCGAAGCCCTCCGCCGTCGCCTGGACGGGTGAGGGGGTGAGCGCCATGCCGCGACCGGCCGGCCGCGGCGGCTGCGAATAGACCGCGACGATCTCGTGGCCGGCGGCGTGGATCGCACGCAACGTCGGCACCGAGAAATCGGGCGTTCCCATGAAGACGACGCGGAGCGGCATGAACGGGGTTCTCCCGGGGCGGAATGGTTCGCCGGAGAGCGATGCCCCCTCGCCGCGCCTCGGTCAAGGGTCACGCCGGACGTGACGGATGTGGCGGCTCGCTCAGATCGGCGGCGCCACCGTCTGGCGCTGGTCGCCGAGCCCGTCGATGCCGAGCCGCATCACCTGACCGGCCTTCAGATAGACCGGCTCGGGCTTCATCCCCATCCCGACGCCGGGCGGTGTGCCGGTGGTGATGATGTCGCCGGGCTGCAGGCTCATGAACTGCGACACGTAGGAGACGAGTTCGTCGACGGGGAAGATCATGGTGGCGGTCGAGCCGTTCTGGCGCATCACCCCGTCGACCGACAGCCACATCTTCAGCCCCTGCGGATCGGCGATCTCGTCGCGGGTGACGAGCCAGGGACCGATCGGACCGAACGTGTCGCAGCCCTTGCCCTTGTCCCAGGTGCCGCCGCGCTCGGCCTGGAAGGCGCGCTCGGAGACGTCGTTGACGACGCAGAAGCCGGCGACGTGGTCGAGGGCCGACTCGCGGGTGACATAGCGCGCCTCGGTGCCGATGACGACGCCGAGTTCCACCTCCCAGTCGGTCTTCACCGAACCGCGCGGCAACACCACGTCGTCGTTCGGGCCGACGATGCAGCTCGTCGCCTTCAGGAAGACGATCGGCTCTTTCGGCAGCGGCAGCCCCGCCTCGGCGGCGTGGTCGGCGTAGTTGAGGCCGATCGCCACGAACTTGCCGATACGGCCGACGCAAGGGCCGATGCGGCTGCCTTCGGGCGCGAACGGCAGGCTCGCCGGATCGCGAGCGGCGAGCCGGGCGAGGCCGTCGGGCGACAGCGCCGCTCCGGCGACGTCGTCGATCACGCCGGATAGGTCGCGGATGCGGCCCTCGGCGTCGAGAAGGCCGGGCTTTTCCGCCCCCTTGGGGCCGAAGCGGAGGAGTTTCATCGGGCGGTCCTCGTCTCTGTCCGATCGAACCGGCAATCCAGCACGGTTCGGCCGTGATCACCAGAGCGAACCGCCATCCATCCGGGGACGACGGGGACGGTGCGCCGACCGGGGTGTGGTGACGGGGCGACGCCGGGCGTGGCAGAGTGCGGACGACGACGATCGCGAAGGGGAGGGACCCATGGCCGCGGCGGAGACGATCGCATTCCTCGGCATCGGCATCATGGGGTTCCACATGGCGCGGCGTCTCGCCGATGCAGGACATCCGGTCGTCGCCTGGAATCGCAGCCGCGACAAGGCCGAGCGTCTCGCGCCCTTCGGTGTGACCGTCGCCGGGACCGCGGCAGAGGCGGTGCGTGGCGCTTCCACCGTGGTGGTGATGCTGAGTTCCGGGCCGGTCTGCGAAGAGGTGCTTCTCGCCGGCGGCGTCTACGACGGGCTCGCGCCCGGTGCGCGGGTGATCGTCATGAGCTCGATCCCGGTCGCCACCGCCGAACGGCTCGCGCAGGAAGCGGAGGCGCGCGGCCTCGCCTTCCTCGACGCGCCGGTCTCCGGCGGCGAGCGCGGTGCGGCGGCGGGGACGCTGACGGTGATGGCCGGCGGGCGGGCCGAGGTCTTCGCTGCGGCGGCGCCGATCTTCGCGGTCTTCGGCCGCCCCACGCGGATCGGACCGGCCGGCACCGGAGAACTGGCCAAACTGGTCAATCAGATGCTGGTCGGCTCGACCATCGCGGCGGTGGCGGAAGGCCTGGTGCTCGCCGAGCGTGGCGGCGCCGATCCGGCCAAGGTGCGCGAGGCGCTGATCGGTGGCTTCGCCGACAGTACCATCCTGCGCCAGCACGGCGAGCGCATGGTGACCAACGACTGGAAGCCCGGTGCCATGTCGACGGTGCAGCTGAAGGACACTTCGACGGCCTTGGCCCAGGCCGCGGCCCTCGGTCTCGATCTGCCGCTGATCACCCTGGTCGACGGCCTCTATGGCGACCTCGTCGCCCACGGCGACGGCGCCCTCGATCACGCCGCGCTCGTTCGCGAGATCCGCCGCCGCAATCACCTGCCGGCCGATCGTGAGATGGAGGGATGACGCGGCCGCCGCCCGACGGGCGGGGATCGCGTCGATCATACGTCGCCGTCGCCGGACCGCGGCGATCGCACCGCTCAGGGCGAGGTCGAGGTGCGGCTCTCCAAGGTCCGCATGTGGTCGTCGGCGGCGACGATCCCGAGTTCGAGGCAATAGACGAGAAATTCGGCGTCCAGCACCCGCGCTTCCTCGCGGCAGAATCCGATCATCATCCGTAACGCATGCCAACGCTCGATCTGTTCGGTCGTCAACGACCGCTTCGGTTCGTCGCCGGCCGTCTCCGTCGATGCGTACGTCCGATGCGTCATGACCGCCTCCACTCCGGATCGACGACGAGTGTAGGCGATACCGCGTCACGAATTCGCCCCTCGGTGCCGCTGCCACGGCTCGCGCCGTGGCGATCGGGGGCGAAGCGAGCCGCAGCGTGTATCCAGATACCGCGCAGCCTCCGAGGGAAGCCATCAAGCCTTTGTTCGGTTTGCGAAATCGACGATGTCGCCGGCCTTCGACGTCGTCGGAGCGTCACAGAAAGGCGTCACAGAAAGGCGTCACAGAAACGATCTTTCGCGGAACGTGTGTAATTGCTCAAATCGCCCCTTTCGATAGGCTGTGACGGGTCCTATACTATCGGAGCGCGTCACGGCCGTGACGCCACACGCGACGAGAGCAGAACCGAGGAGGCACCGGTGCCCCTGCGCCTGTCCCTGACGGGGCGACCAGGTCTGACCGACGAGAACGGGCGGAGCATCCGGCTTCCTCGCAAGGCCTTCGTATTGGCCGCGTATCTGTTGATCGACTCCCCCAAGGGGCCTCTGCCGCGCGAGCGGGCCGCCCGTCTGCTGTGGGAGGACGCGGATCCGTCGCGACGGGCCGGGAACCTGCGCCAGTTGCTGGCCCGGCTGAAGGAGACCCAGGCGGCGCACGGCATCTCTCTCTTCGTCATCGGACCCGACCATGTCGCGATCGACACGGACGCGATCGTCGCCGACGTGACGGTGCTGCTCGGTGTACGCGCCGAGGCGGCCGGCCGGCGGCTGGTCGAGATCGGCAAGGCCTACGGCGGCGACCTGCTGCTCGGACTGGACGAAGGCGGTGAGGACTTCACCCGGTGGCTCTGGACCCAGCGGGCGATGCTGCGTCAGCAGTTCATCGCCGCGGTCGCGGCCGACATCGAGGCCGCCGTCGGCGTGCTCGATCCGGAGGAGGTCGTCTTCGTCGCACGTCGGCTGCTCGACGCCGATCAGTATCAGGAGGCGGCCTATCGGGTGTTGATGCGGACCCACGCGGCGCGCGGTGAATTCGACGCCGCCTTCCGCGTCCATCGCCGCCTGACCGATCTGTTGCGCGAGACCGGAGGGCGGCCGGGCAGCGCCACCGTGTCGCTCCTCGCCGACATCTCGGCACGGGCTCGGCCGCGGTCACGTTCCGACGTCGGGGCGGTGACGGAAGCGGAGCCGGAGGCGGAGCAGGCGCCGCAGATGCCGGCCGTCGACCGATCGATGCGGTTGCCCCGTCTGGCACTGAATTTCCCCGGTCTCGCCTCCCTCACCGGTGAAGAACGCGAATGGGCCGAAGCCTTCTTCGACGATACCGCGATCCAACTGTGGCGAACGCGCGCCTTCGCGGTGACCCGACCGATCGACCTCCGGCCGCGGCCGATCGACCTGATCGATCGCAGCCGTCGCGAGCCCTGTGATTACGTCGTCGACTTCCGTGTCATGCCGCGCGACGGCGAACGGCTGTTGACCGCCAGCGTGATCTGCTCGTCGAGCGGCGAGATCCTGTGGATTCATCGGTATGCCTTCGGCGAACCCCTGGGCAGCGCGGTTCGCGAACTGTTGGTCAACTGCGTCCATCAGGTCGAGCAGAACGAACTGCGCGCCCTCGCCGACGGTCCGGAAAGTACGACGGCCTATCGCCTCACCATCCAGGGAAACCGGCTGCTGCGGACCATCGATCTGCCCTCGATCCGCCGTGCCCGCCAGGTTTTTCGGGCCGCCCTCGCGGTCGCTCCGCAACACGCTCCGACCCTGGCCGCGGTTTCCAAGGCCTATCGCCTGGAGTGGCTGTTGCTCGCCCGAGCCGACCACAGGGAGCTCGATCTCGCCATCGACTTCGCCCGTCAATCGATCGCCGCCGGTCCGGACGGTGTTCACGGCCTGCATCAGTTCGGGATCTGCAACATCTACAAGAAGGATTACGAGCGGGGGATCTCGGCGCTCGAACGGGCGGAGAAACACTTCCCCTTCCAGGTCGACGTGATCGCCGAACATGCGGACGGGCTCGTCTGCTACGGCGATCTGCGGAGTGGTCTGGAGAAGCTCGCACCCATTCTCGACGACGAAGTCCTGGTGAACGACCCGGTCCTGTGGAACGCGGCCTGCGGCAACTATCTGGCGGGAAATTACCGCGAAACTCTCGACCTCATCGCACGGATGTCGACCGACGAACCGGTCCATCATCTGAAGGCGGCGTGTCTCGCCATGGTCGGGGATGTCGACGAAGCGCGCCGGCAGGTGGCCAAGTTGCGGGAGGTCCTGCCGGACTTCTCCATCGCGAAACGATTGGCGATGGCCCCGTTACGGCGCCGCGAAGATCTCGAACACTACGAGTTCGGCCTGAAATTGGCCGGCTTCGACTGATGGCGGTCGGAGAACTGAGGGAGAAGCCCATATGGCGAAGATGATCTTGTTGAAAGTGACCGGCGACGATCGGGTCTTCATGGTGAATCTCGATTCGCTCACCGTCGAAGCGGTGGAGGGGGTCGAGCTCGACGTCGCCGGGACCAGCGCCTCGGACATCGACCTCGCGATGACCGCCGACACCCGCTCGGACGCCGCCTCGCACATCTTCTACGGGGTCGACCGGGCGGTCGCCGCCGACACCCGCTCGGACGCCGCCTCGCACATCTTCTACGGGGTCGATCGGGCGGTCGCCGCCGACACCCGCTCGGACGCCGCCTCGCACATCTTCTACGGGGTCGATCGGGCGGTCGCCGCCGACACCCGCTCGGACGCCGCCTCCCACATCTTCTACGGAGTCGACCGGGCGGTCGCCGCCGACACTCGCTCGGACGCCGCCTCGCACATCTTCTACGGCAATGATCGAGCGGTCGCCGCCGACACCCGTTCGGATGTCGCACCGCACGCGCTCTTCGGCACCGAAGGACGCGCATGATCCCGGCCGCACGTCTCGCATCCCTGTTGGCGTCCAACGTCGCCGAGATGGAGGCGCGCGGCTTCGGATCTCTCTACTTCGACCGCATGCGACCGCCCGATGACACGGTGCGGGCCATGCGGCCGAAGTTCGGGGAATTCGGCATCACCCGGCTCTCGTGCCTCACCGGCCTCGATGCCATCGGCATCCCGGTCTGGGCTGCCACGCGGCCCAACGCCCGTACCCTGGCAGTGTCGCAGGGCAAGGGCCTCGACGACGGTGCAGCGCGGGCGTCGGCCGTCATGGAGGCGATCGAAGTCGCGACCGCGGAACGCCCGGATCGCGCCGGCATGCTCGCCACGACGGCACAACTGCGCGCCGCCGGACGCCGCCATCAACGCCTCGACATGCTGTTGCGTCGAGGCGTGCCGCCGCCGGCCGACGACGAGCTCTTCCCCTGGATCGAAGGCCTCGATCTGGTGTCCGGCGATAGCGTCTTCGTGCCGCTCGAGGCCGCCGTGCTCTCCGACGGTCGTGTGGCGACGCGCTGGTGGCAGTCGACCGACGGTCTCGCCTCCGGCAACGTCTTCTGGGAGGCGACGCTGCACGGGCTCAGCGAGCGCATCGAGCGCGACGCCATGACGTTGTGGACGCTGCGTGACGACACCGCGGTGGATGCCGCCTGCGTCGACGTCGCCGCTTTCGGCGATCCCGAACTCACCCGACTCGATCGGGTGATCACCGGTGCCGGCTTTCTCCTGCGCCTCTTCGACGTCACCTCCGATCTCGGTATTCCGGTGATCTTCGCGGTGGTGTCGCCGGTACCGAACGGCCACGAGGACAAGTGGAAACACTTCGACCTGACGGCGGGGTCGGGCTGCCATCCCGAGCCGGCGCGCGCCGCCATCCGGGCCGTCACCGAGGCCGCCCAATCGCGCCTGACCACCATCGCCGCCGCTCGCGACGACTTCGAGCCGGCGCGGTATTCCGCCAGATTGAAGAGCGATCTCCTCGCCTATGTCCGGGCCCGGCCGCGTCCGACGGTTCGAACCCGCGCCGCGCCCCTCGGGCCGCGTATCGGCTGGATCGACGCCATGGTCGCGCGCTTGGCGCGCGGCGGTGTGCGCGAGGTCATCGTCGTGCCGCTGGAGACCGGAGAGAACGACTTCGCCGTCGCCAAGGTCTTCGCCCCCGACCTCGAGAATCCACCCGGTGATCGCGCTCGCACCTTCGGTCCTCGCGCCGTCCGCGCCATGATGGGGCTCGCATGAAGGTTCTGTTCGTCGGCCCCACCCTCTCCGGCCTCGTCGTCGACGGACGGCTCGCCGCCTATCCCGAGATCGTCTGCCGCGGTCCGGCGGCTCAAGGCGACATCGCCCGCGCCGTGTTCGAGGGAGCGACCGTCGTCGGCCTCGTCGACGGCCGCTACGAGGACGTCGCCGCGCCCTGGCACAAGGAGATCCTGTGGGCGCTGGCCAACGGTGTCACCGTGCTCGGCGCCGGCAGTCTCGGGGCGCTCCGCGCCGCCGAATGCACCGCCTACGGCATGATCGGCCTCGGCGAGATCTACGAACGCTACATGCGCGGCGAGCTCTACGACGATGCCGACGTCGCTCAGTTGCACGGGCCGGCGGAGGTCGATCATCTGCCGCTCACCGAAGCGCTGGTCAACGTCGAGGCGACGCTGCGGCGGATGCGCGCCGAGGGCGTGATCGACGACGCCCTGGTCGCCGCCGCCATGGCCGCCGCCCGCGCGATCTTCTTCAAGGATCTGAGCTTCGAAACGGTCGCGGAACGGCTCGGGCTCGACGACGCGCAGCGACGCGACTTCACCGCCGCGGCCCGCGCCCATCGTGTCGACCAGAAACGGACGGATGCGATGGTCCTGGTCGCCCGTATGGCCGAGCTGCCCGACGCCCGGAGCGTGCCACCGCCGTGGCGCATGGCCGAACCGATACGGTGGCTCGCGTTCCTGCGCGACCTGATCGCCGAGCGCGCTGCCGCCGAGGCCTGATACTCTCGCATGACGTTCCGACGGGGCCGAGCTTCGTGCACCCGCCACGAATGCGGCGGGCGCGTGGTGGTTCGCCGTTTCATCGGTCCGTCACGAAACCGGTCTCGAATGGCCCGATCGCCGTTCTCGGCACGATCAGGGTAGTCTGCGAACATGACCGAACCGACCCATACCGCTTACGTCGAAGGCGCCGGCGACGACGCGCCGACCAACACATCCGGGAACACGCCTTTTGCCGTGGTGGCCGAACGCGCCCTGTCGCGACGCCTCTTCCTCGGCGGTTCCGCGGCGCTCGCCGCCTCCACCGCACTGGTCGGCTCGGTCGGCTCGATGGTCTTCGCCAAGAACGCCCAGGCCGCTTCGATCGGTACGCTGACCTTCGAGGCCCTGCCGCACGGCTACGACGGCACCCACCACGTCGCCGAGGGCTACGATGCCGAGGTGCTGATCCGTTGGGGCGACGCGGTGGTGACGGGTGCGCCGGGCTTCGATCCGCGGAACCAGTCGGCCACGGCGCAGGCGCAGCAGTTCGGCTACAACAACGACTTCGTCGGCTGGACGCCGCTGCCCTACGGTTCGGCGAACCCGGCGCGCGGGCTGCTCTGCGTCAACCACGAGTACGTCGACCGCGAACTGATGTTCCCGAACGCCGCCGACCGCGACCCGAAGACCCAATCGAAGGCGATGGTGGACGTCGAGATGGCGGCGCACGGCCACTCGGTGATCGAGATCGCCCGCGACGCCACGGGCAGGTGGTCGGTCGTCACCGGCAGCCCCTACGCGCGGCGGATCCACGTCGGCACCGAGATTCGGATCTCCGGCCCGGCCGCCGGCCACGACCGGCTGAAGACCTCGGCAGACCCGACCGGCCGAACGGTGTTCGGCACCCTCAACAACTGCGCCGGATCGATCACCCCCTGGGGCACGGTGCTGATGGCGGAGGAGAACTTCAACACCTACTTCGCCGGTGACATCACCAAGACCAAGGAGGCCCGCGGTCACAAGCGCCTCGGTATCGCCGGCGACGTCGGCTACGGCTGGTCTCGCTTCCACGACCGTTTCGACGTCGAGAAGGAGCCGAACGAACCGAACCGCTTCGGCTGGATGGTCGAGTTCGACCCCTACGATCCGATCTCGGTGCCGGTGAAGCGCACGGCGCTGGGCCGCTTCAAGCACGAGGGCGCCCATGCACTCGTCGACAAGTCGGGCCACGTCGTCTGCTATTCCGGCGACGACCAACAGTTCGACTACGTCTACAAATTCGTCTCGAGCCGCAAGTACGATCCCAAGGATCGCAAGGCGAACTTGGGCATCCTCGACGAGGGCACGCTCCACGTCGCCCGCTTCAACGACGACAGGACGCTCGACTGGCTGCCGCTCGTCTTCGGCGAGGGGCCGCTGACCCCGGCCAACGACTTCCATTCCCAGGCCGACGTGGCGATCGAGACCCGCCGCGCCGCCGACCTGCTCGGCGCCACGCCGATGGACCGGCCCGAGGACATCGAGCCGAACCTCGTCACCGGTGTCGTCTATGCGGTGATGACCAACAACACCAAGCGCAAGAAGGACCAGACGACCGCGGTCAATCCGCGCGCCGGGAACGAGCACGGCCACATCGTCGAGATGATCCCGCCGGGCGGCCGCGGCGCCGACAAGGACCATACCGCGACGCAGTTCACCTGGGATCTGTTCCTGCTCGGCGGCGATCCGTCCAAGCCGGAACAGGGCGCCAAGTATCACCCGGCGGTCGGCGCCGGCGACTGGCTCTCCTGCCCGGACAACGTCGCGGTCGACGGCAAGGGCCGGCTGTGGATCGCCACCGATGGCGCGCCCAAGGCCGGCATCGCCGACGGCGTCTGGGCGACCGACACCGAGGGCGACGGTCGGGCGTTGGTCAAGTTGTTCTTCTCGACGCCGCGCGGCGCCGAACTGTGCGGTCCGTCGTTCAACTCGGACGACAGCGCCTATTTCGCGGCGATCCAGCATCCGGGCGACGAGAAGGGCTCGAGCTTCGACAAGCCGTCGACCCGATGGCCCGACTTCCAACCCGACATGCCACCGCGTCCCTCGGTGATGGTGATCACCAAGCAGGGCGGCGGGGCGATCGGCTGAGCGGAGATTCCGTGGCAGCGGAAGGCGGTCCCGACGCCGGCCTCCGAGGTGCCGGCGGGAGCGAGCGGCTGGCCACGCCGGGGGCGTGGCGGAAGAGAGTGGGAGTCGAACCCACCAGAGACCGTCGCGCGGCCTCTCCCGGATTTGAAGTCCGGACGCCCCACCGGGGAACGCTTCTCTTCCCTGAGCCCACCGGCCGGCCGGTGGGACGGATCCGGCATCCCCGCGCGGTCCGCCGGACATCGTCTCATACCGAGTTCACGAAGTTTCGACCTGTTCGAAACTTCGTGAACGAAGGCGAGCCCGAACGGGCGTCGGCCGGTCGGGCCGCAACGCTCGTGAAATTCGGACGAGTCCGAATTTCACGAGCCCGGTCTCACATCGTGCCGGTTCGCTCCGGCATCGTCGCTTCAGACCTCGTCCTCGCGATCCTTAGCGGCTTCCGCCGCCGGGCGGAAGAGGTCGAGGCGATGCGGGTTCACCCGCCTGAGATCGCCGCGACGCAGGGTGATACCGTGGCGATCGAAGAACTCCAGGATCTGGATCGCCACCTTGCGGCCGTTCTCGACCCGGTCGCGGAAGGCGGCGGCGGTGAACTGCCCGTCCGTGGCGATCGCGCCGAGATCGGCGGCGATGTCGACCATCTCACCGACGGTCTCGCGCAGGAAGAAGTGATCGTGCGCCACCTCGTCGACCCGGCCGAGACGGGCGAGGAGTTTCATCAGACGACGCACCTCCTCCTCCGGCTCTTCGAGGGTGCCGGCGAGGTCGCGCACGCGCGGCGGGCGGAAGCGTTCGGTGCCGCCGAGGAGATCGCGGATCTCGCTCCAGGTCGCCTCGTCGCGGTCGGTGAGGCGGACGGTGTGGTCGGCGAGCCGCACCCAGGCACCCTCCAGCGCCACGATGCGACGCTTGGCGAACCCCTGCAGCACCGCCCGGAAGACCGGCGCCGGCAGGCGCGGCGCCACGTCGAGCCGCAACCGTTCGAGACCCTGGCCGGGCAGGTCGGGATTCTGGTCGTGGTGAAGCCGCAGACGGGCGGAGACGGTGCGGGCGAGGCTCTCCCAGGTGGCGGCGGCCATCACCTGATCGACACCGCGAACCGCGAACCGTTCCAGCCGCATCCGACCGGCGATCGCACCGGCTTCCTCGGTGGTCATCGCCCGATCGCGGGCGAAGGCGTCGAGATCCACCGCCGCGGCGACGGCGAGAAGGGCGGCGAGAGCGGCGGCCGGGTCGTCGATCGCCTGCGCCGCGAGTTCGGTGCGGCGTTCGGGGGTGCGACGCTTGCGCGCCGGGGCGCGCAGGTCGAGGAAACGGCCACCGCCGAGGGTCCTCCGCGCCGAGGTGTCGCGCAGCACGAAGCGGTCGCCACGCGCCGCCGCGATCGGACGGTCGAGGACGAGTTGGACGAGACCGGTATCGCCCGGGGCGATCGGTGCGTCGGCGAGGAGGACGACGCGAGCGCCGACCTCCGATGCGCCGTGGTGGAGGTGAACCGGCAGCCACTGGCCGACGGCCTTCTTCTCGGTGGCGAGGACCCGGAGTTCGGCGTCGATGCGCGCGGTCGGAGCGTGGAGGGCGGGATCGCCGACCACGTCACCGCGCCGGATCGCCTCCTTGGTGACGCCGTCACCGGCGAGATTGAGAGCGCAGCGATCACCGGCGCGGCCGATCTCGGCCTTGCGGTTCTGGGCATGGATGCCACGGACCCGCGCGGCGAGGCCCGAGGGCGACACCACGACGCGGTCGCCGACCGCGACCGAGCCGGAGAGCACCGTCCCGGTCACCACGGTGCCGGCACCGGAGAGGGTGAAGGAGCGGTCGACGGCGAGGCGGAAGCGACCGCCGTCGCGCCGTGCCGCCAGCGCTTCGGCGGCGTCGAAGAGTCGGGCGCGCAGGTCGTCGATGCCTTCGCCGGTCGCCGCCGAGACGGCGAGGACGGGAGCACCCGCGAGGGAGGTGCCGGCGAGGGCCGCCTCGACCTCGATCTCGGTCGCCGTCCGTCGGTCGGCATCGGCGAGATCGGCCTTGGTGAGGACGACGAGGCCGTGGGAGAGGCCGAGCAGGTCGACGATGGCGAGATGCTCGCGGGTCTGCGGCTTGACGCCCTCGGCGGCGTCGACGACCAGCAGGACGAAATCGATGCCGGTCGCCCCGGCGAGCATGTTGTGGACGAACTTCTCGTGGCCGGGCACGTCGACGAAGCCGATCACCCGGCCGTCGGGGGCCGGCAGATAGGCGAAGCCGAGATCGATGGTGATGCCGCGCGCCTTCTCCTCGGCCAGCCGATCGGTGTCGACGCCGGTCAAGGCGCCGACCAGCGTCGTCTTGCCGTGGTCGATGTGGCCGGCGGTGCCGACGATCATGGCGCGGCCCCGAGGGCGGAAAGATCGGCGAGGAAGCCGGCCTCGTCGTCGAGGCAGCGCAGATCGAGGATCAGGGCGCCGTCGTCGAGACGGCCGACGACCGGGACCGGCAGGGCGCGCAGGCGGCCGGCGAGATCGGCGAGCGCCTTGCCGCCGCCCTTGCCGGACGGACGGATCGCCAGCCCGGCGGAGGGTATCGTCTTCTGCGGCAGGGCACCGGAACCGATCTGGCTCGAACAGTCCGATACTTCGAC
Organism: uncultured Alphaproteobacteria bacterium; assembly: GCA_937864925.1. Lineage (GTDB taxonomy): Bacteria > Pseudomonadota > Alphaproteobacteria > Rhizobiales > Ancalomicrobiaceae > CALBKH01. The sequence continues at coordinate 18,841 of CALMFH010000173.1, forward strand.
GGCGAAGGATGGTCCGACCATCGCCGCGACGGGTGCGGCGAGGCGGGCCGCGACAGCGGCGATCTCGGCTTTCGGCCGTGCCAGATGGCGCAGCGTCGGCAGGCGGGCGGCGAGGCGATCGGGGTCGCGATAGAGCGCCAGCGTCGCCTCGATGGCGGCGAGACGGATCTTGTCGACGCGTAGCGTCCGCTTCAGCGGATTGCGGTTCACTCGAGCGATCAGCTCGCGGCGGCCGACGATGAAGCCGGCCTGGGGACCGCCGAGCAGCTTGTCGCCGGAGAAGGTGACGAGATCGGCGCCTTCGGCCACCGCTTCGGCGACCGTCGGTTCGTGGCCGAGGCCATAGGCACGCAGATCGACCAGGGTACCGGAGCCGAGATCGTTGACGAGGGGCACGCCGCGGGCATGGGCGATCGTCGCCAGTTCACGGCCCCCGACCTCCTTGGTGAAGCCCTCGATGCGGTAGTTCGAGGTGTGGACCTTCATCACCACGCCGGTCTTCGCGCCGATGGCGGCCTCGTAGTCCTTGGCGTGGGTGCGGTTGGTGGTGCCGACCTCGACCAGTTTCGCCCCGGCCCGCGCCATGATGTCGGGCATACGGAAAGCGCCGCCGATCTCGATCAGTTCGCCGCGCGACACCACCGCCTCGCGGCGCTTGGCCAGCGTGTCGAGGACGAGCAGCACCGCGGCGGCGTTGTTGTTGACGACGGTGGCGTCTTCGGCGCCGGTCAGCTCGCAGAGCAGGTCGCGGACGAGACCGTCGCGCTCGCCGCGCTTGCCGCCGGCGAGGTCGAACTCCAGCGCCATGGCGCGGCGCATGGCGAGCGTCGCCGCCTCCACCGCCGCTTCCGCCAACACCGCTCGGCCTAGATTGGTGTGCAGCACCGTGCCGGTGAGATTGTGGACGGCGCGGAGCTTCGGCCTCGTCTCGCGCTCGACCCGCGCGGCGGCGCCAGAGGCCAGCGTGTCGACGTCGACCACCGCGGCGCCGTGGCGCATCGCCTCGCGCGCGGCGGCGAGTTCGGCGCGCACCGCCTCGATCGTCTTCGCCCGACCGTGGACGTCGCTCGCGGCGCGGACGACCTCGCACTTCGATACCTCGTCGACCGAGGGGAGGCGGCGGAGATCGCTCATCGCCGCCCTCACCAGCCGATCAGGAACGGGTCGACGCCACCACGGCGGATGCCCTCGTCGCGCATCTTGATGTCGAGCGCCAGGGTGGCGACGTCGTCGGCCACGGGATCGAGATCGGGATCCTTCACCTGATACAGAATCTTGACCTGGGCGGCACAGGCCTCGCAGACCTCGGCCTTGACCACGCCGTCGCCGCCTTCGATCTCACGGTAGGAGATGCCCTTGGTCTCGCCGCACAGGCAGCACTTCACCCGGACGTGGTTCCACGCCGTCCGACAGGTCGAACAGACGCAGAAACGATTGCCGTGGGCGCCGGGCCAGCCGACCACCATCGAGGAGACCGGCGGGCCGCCGCAGGCGGGGCAGGCACCTTCGCCGACCGGCACCAACCGGGTGGCGTCGAGCGCGGCGGCGAGGCGGGCGAAATGGACCTGGACGGCGGCGGCGGCGAAGACGTGTTCGGCGAGAGCCTCGACCGGGATGCGGTTCGCCACCACCGCCTCGGCCATGGCGACGCGGGCCGTGGCATCGGCGTCGGCGACACGGGCGAGCGCGGCGCGAGCCGCGTCCGGCATGTCGACCTCGCGGGCGCGGGCGACGAGGCGGTCGAAGATCGCCATGAAGCTTTCGTCCGCCACCGCGGCGGTGCGGTCGATCGGCGGCATGGCATGGGCCTTGGCGCGGGCGATCACCTCGGGGGGCGGCGGCGGAACGTCGGGAAGACCGTCCTGCACGGCGTCCTGGACGTCGCAGAGACGACCGAGAAAGTCGAGATAGGGGCCGAGGTCGGCACCCTTCGCCAGCGTCCGGAATCGGTCGGCGCGGCGGGCGAAGAGCGTCTCGGGATCCGGCAGGCGGGCGAAAGGCGGGGTCGAGGTGTCGCCGATGGCCGTCGGATCGGGGCTCGGCACGCCGAAGTCACTCATGTCTGATCCTCGTTCGCCCTCGTGGCGACGGCGAGGAACGCGAGCGCATTCGGCCGTCGAAGACACGGGGCCTTCTCGTGTGCATCCCGGACGCGAGACGGTCGCGCCGGGTCCGCCATCGATCGTCGTCGATGGTCGACGATATCATGGACGGGGCGCGAGAGCGCTTCACGCGCACCTCGCGCCCCGAAGAGTCGGACGGAACCCGGCGTCATTCCGCCGGTGTCACGTTGCCTCCGTCGGCAGACTTGCCGCCGATCGATTCTCTCAGCCACCGCCGGTGGTGCCTCCAGGCCCATCCGCCGGTGACGCTGCCCTTGGTCATGGCGTCCATGGTGCCACGCACCCAGATCGCCGCATAGAGGTGGATGATCCACACGCAGATCGCCACGATCGCCGCGATGGCGTGCGCCAACACGGCAATGCGCTTGGTGTCGATCGACGTGTACTGGAAGAAGTACTCGTCCCAGATGGCCAGACCGGAGGCGATCAGCACGAGGATCAGCGCCGACATCGACCAGAACACGAGTTTCTGGCCGGCGTTGTAGCGACCGATCTCGGTCAGGTTCTCCTCGTGGCCGCCGAGAACGGCACCACCGCTCTTCAGCCATTCGCCGTCACCCTTTTCCGGCAGGTTGGCCTTCCAGAAGCGGAAGAACAGGCCGAAGAAGCCGAAGAACAGCACCACGCCGATCCACGGATGGATCTCCCGGGCCATGGCTCCGCCACCGAACAGGCCGGTGAGGAAGAACAGGCTCGGGTGGAACAGCGCCATGCCGGAGACGGCGAGGAGCACGAGGCTCGCCGCCGTCACCATGTGGTTGAGCCGGGCGGCCGTGGTGTAGCGCGTGACCCGGTAGGACGCCTCGGGCGTCGGACCTGCGTTCGACATCACGCCTTCTCCTTCAGCTTGGCGGCGTTCTCTTCGTCCTCACGCGTCACCCGGTTGGCACCGGCGACGAGGTGATGGACGAAGCCGGCGGCGGCGGCGAGGCCGACGACGGCGAGACCGGCGTACTTGGTCGCCCCCTTCCAGACCTCGACGACCGCGGAGATCGCCGGGTTCTTCGGCAGGCCGGCGTAGATCTCCGGCTGGTCGGCGTGGTGCAGCACGTACATGACGTGGGTGCCGCCGACGCCCGCGGGATCATAGAGGCCCGCTTGGGCGAAACCGCGCGACTTCAGGTCGGCGATGCGCTTGTCGGCGTGCTTCTTCATGTCCTCCTTGGTGCCGAAGACGATCGCCTGGGTCGGACAGGACTTGGCGCAGGCGGGGCCCTGACCGTTGGAGACACGGTCGGAGCACAGCGTGCACTTGTAGGCCTTCTCGTCGACCTTGGAGATGCGCGGGATGTTGAACGGACATCCCTTCACGCAGTAGCCGCAGCCGATGCAGTTCTCGTGGACGAAGTCGACGATGCCGTTGGAGTACTGGACGATGGCACCCGGCGCCGGGCAGGCCTTGAGGCAGCCCGGGTCGGAGCAGTGCATGCAGCCGTCCTTGCGGATCAGCCATTCGAGGTTCCCCGTCGCGGGATTGTCCCACTCGGTGAACTTCATCAACGTCCAGGTGTCGGGGGAGAGATCGGGCGGGTTCTGATAGGACCCGGAGTTCTCGCCCACCGCCGGCTTCAGATCGTTCCACTCGATGCAGGCCGACTGGCAGGCCTTGCAGCCGATGCACTTGGAGACGTCGATCAGCTTGGCGACTTCCGGCAACTTGGTCGCCGGAGCCGGGACGCTCGAGGCCGAGCGCCGGATCAGATCGTCGGAGGTCAGAGCCATGGTTCCTTCCTCCTTCAGACCGTCGGACCGGCGAGCGGTTCGATGTTGACCAGGAACGCCTTGAATTCCGGCGTCTCGATGTTGGCGTCACCGACGAAGGGCGTCAGCGCATTGGGGCCGAAGCCCTTCTTGGCCGCGCCGGTGAAGCCCCAGTGCAGCGGGATGCCGACGACGTGGACGGGCTTGCCGTCGCAGATCAGCGGCTTGATCCGCTTGGTCACCACCGCCTTGGCCTTGACCGAGCCACGCTTCGACCACACCCGGACCCGGCCGCCGTTGACGATCCCCTTCTCCTTGGCGAGCTCGTGCGAGATCTCGACGAAGAACTCCGGTTGCAGCGCCGCGTTGACCGAGACGTGCTTGGTCCAGAAGTGGAAGTGCTCGGTCAGTCGGTAGGAGGTCGCCGCGTAGGGGAACTCCGCCGAGGTGCCGAACTGCTCGATGTCGCCCTTGAACAGGCGCGCCACCGGGTTGCCGCGGATCTTCGGTGCCACGACGTTGGTCACCGGCGATTCGAACGGCTCGTAGTGCACCGGGAACGGGCCGTCGCGCATCATTCCCCTCGTGAACAGGCGCGAGACGCCTTCCGGGTTCATGATGAACGGCATCACCGTGTCCGGCTTGGCCGTCGGGGCGATGTCGGGCACGTCGTAGCCGGCCCACTTCGATCCGTCCCACTCGATCAACTTGCGCGACGGATCCCAGGCCTTGCCCTGGACGTCGGCCGAGGCGCGGTTGTAGAGGATGCGGCGATTGACCGGCCAGGCGAACGACCACTTGAGATAGGCGCCGGTGTCGTCCGGGTCGGAGGTGTCGCGACGGGCCATGTTGTTGCCCGCCTCGTTGAAGCAGCCGGAGTAGATCCAGCAGCCGCAGGCCGTCTTGCCGTCGTCGCGCAGGGCGGCGAAGGAGACCACCTGCTTGCCCTTGGCGAGCGCCACCTTGGTCGGATCGGTCGCGTCGGGAATGTCCTCGACGGCATAGCCGTTGAGTTCCTTGGCGAGTTCCTCCGGCGTCGGGTCGGCGGGGTTCTTGTAGGGCCAGTGCAGGTTGAGGATCGGGTCGGCGAAGGCGCCGCCTTCCTTGGCGTAGAGCGCCTTCAGACGCTGATGGATCTGCGCCATGATCCAGATGTCGGTCTTCGCCTCGCCCGGCGGGGTGCCGGCCGCCCAGTGCCACTGGATCCAGCGGCCCGAGTTGGTCAGCGAGCCCTCGTCCTCGGCGAAGCAGGTGGTCGGCAACTGGATCACTTCCGTCTGGATCTTCGACGGATCGACGTCGTTGTACTCGCCGTGGTTCTCCCAGAACCGCGCCGTCTCCGTCTCCAGCGGATCCATGACGACGAGGAACTTGAGCTTGGAGAGCGCGGCGATCGACTTCGCCTTGTTGGGGAACGACTGCAGCGGGTTGAAGCCCTGGCAGACGTAGCCGTTCATCTTGCCCTGGTGCATCAGCTCGAAGGCCCGCAGGATGTCGTAGGCGGGGACGTCGAGCTTGGGCAGCCAGTCGTAGGCGAAGTCGTTCTCCGGCGTCGCCGCTGCTCCCCACATCGCCTTCTGGAACGAGACGAAGAACTTCTTGTAGTTCTGCCAGTAGCTCATCTGGCCGGGCCGCAGCGGCTTGAAGCCGCGGCTCGACATGTAGGTGGCGAAGTCCTTCTCACGCTCGGCCGGGATGTTGAGATAGCCCGGCAGCAGGTTGGACATCAGACCGATGTCGGTCAGGCCCTGGATGTTCGAGTGACCACGCAGCGCGTTCATGCCGCCGCCACGGACGCCGATGTTGCCGAGGATCAGCTGCAACATCGCCATGCCGCGGATGTTCTGCGACCCCTTGGAGTGCTGGGTCCAGCCGAGCGCATACATCGACGTCATGGTCTTCTGCGGCGACGAGGTCTCGGCGATCATCTCGCACACCTTCAGGAACTTGTCCTTGGGCGTGCCACAGATGCGCTCGACCATTTCCGGCGTGTAGGTCGCGACGTGGGCCTTGAGGAGATTCCAGACGCAGCGCGGATGCTGGAGCGTCTCGTCCACCACGGCGAAGCCGTCGGGGCCGATCTCGTAGTCCCAGGACGAGCGATCGTAGTCGCGCTTGCCCTCGTCGTAGCCGGTGAACAGGCCGTCGGCGTAACCGAAGCCCTCCTTGACGATGTAGGAGGCGTTGGTGAACGCCTTGGTGTACTCCCACTGCACCTTGTCCTTGGAGATGCAGTAGTTGATCACGCCCATCAGGAAGGCGATGTCGGAGCCCTGACGGATCGGGGCATAGAGGTCGGCGACCGAGGCCGACCGGGTGAAGCGCGGATCGACGACGATGAGCTTGGCGCCCCGGTTGGCCTTGGCCTCCGTGACCCACTTGAATCCGCAAGGGTGTGCTTCGGCGGCATTGCCGCCCATGATCACGACGAGATCCGTGTTCCGAATGTCGGTCCACGAGTTGGTCATCGCACCACGGCCGAAAGTCGGGCCCAAACTGGACACCGTGGGGCCGTGTCAGACACGCGCCTGGTTGTCGAACACCAGGATGCCGGCGCTTCGCACCACCTTGTAGGTGGCGAAGGCGGTCTCGTTCGTCGTGGCGGACGCGGCCAGGAACCCGGTCGTGGTCCAGCGGTTGACGGTGACGCCGTCCTTGTTCTTGGCGACGAAGTTGGCGTCGCGGTCCGCCTTCATGTGGCGGACGACGCGATCGAGGGCCTCGTCCCAGGAGATGCGTTCGAACTTGTCGGATCCGGCCTTGCGGATGCGTGGGGACTGGAGGCGGGTCTCGGCGCGCACCATGTCGAGCAACGCCGCGCCCTTCGGGCAGAGCGTGCCGCGGTTGGTGGGATGGTCCGGATCGCCTTCGACGTGGATGATCTCGGCCTTCTCGCCCTTGGCCAAGCTGCCCTTGGAATAGAGCAGGATACCGCAGGCGACCGAACAGTAGGTGCAGGTGTTGCGGGTCTCGGTGGTGGCGGCGAGCTTGAACGGCCGGATGGCCGCCGCATGCGCCTCTTCCACCTCGCCGAAGCCGAGCGCGCCGAGGCTCGTTCCGGCCAATCCCGCCCCCGCCGTGCGCAGAAATGCGCGCCGCGAGAGGTCCATGTTCATCTCGACCCTCCTCCTTGCATCGTCGTCGTTTCCTCGTCTCGTCGACCCTTGGCCGGGTCTCTCTCCGGATCGCGCCGATTCCTCTGGGCAGAATTCCGGATTATCCGGAAAGGTTATAAGTCGGGGATTCGACCTGTCAAATCCAACAGCCGCTCGTGGCAAGATCTTCTGACCAGATTTTGCTCGATCGGAGCGTGGCCTCGAGGAAAGAACCACTTTCTGCATGTATATATTCGTATATTAGAATGGTTCGATGCAGCATTTTTCTCGGAACACGCATGAATTCCTACTGCGCTGCACCATGGTGGGGCGCGGGCCGCCGACTGCTCGGGAATGACGTGGCGGTGATCGACCGGGGCGGCGAAGTGTGATTGACCGCGGCGTGGCGACCGTTGCAGATTGCGCGGGTGATCACGTTCGACGCTCCCGAGGTTCGGGGCACGACCATCGCTTGCCGGTCGCCGCGGCTCGGATCCCCGAGGCCGCCGGACGGGAACGTCCGCCGATCACATCCCCTCCCCGAGACGCCGTCGACCCCCGCCTCCCGCGGAACCGGTGCGTTCGCCCCCACCCGACCGAGGATGCCGCCATGAACGCGCCCACCGTCCGCCTGACCTCGCTCGCCCACGGCGGCGGCTGCGGCTGCAAACTGGCGCCGTCGGTGCTCAGGCAGTTGCTCGCCGGACAACCGACGGGTGGGCCGTTCGAGCGGCTGCTGGTCGGCACCGAGACCGGCGACGACGCAGCGGTGTGGCAGGTCGACGACGCGACCTGCGTCATCGCCACCACCGACTTCTTCATGCCGATGGTCGACGACCCACGCGATTTCGGCCGGATCGCCGCCACCAACGCCATCTCCGACGTCTACGCCATGGGCGGACGGCCGATCATGGCGCTGGCCATCCTCGGCATGCCGATCGACAAGATCCCGGCCGAGATGGTGCGCGACATCCTCGCCGGTGGAGCCGAAGTCTGCGGGCGGGCCGGCATCCCGGTGGCCGGCGGTCACTCGATCGACAGTCCCGAGCCGATCTACGGTCTGGCGGTGATCGGCACCTGCCGGCCGGAGGAGGTGCGGCGCAATTCGAGCGCGCGGCCCGGCGACGCGCTGATCCTGACCAAGGGGATCGGCGTCGGCATCTATTCCTCGGCGATCAAGAAGGGGAAGCTCGACGGCGAGGGTTACGCCGAGATGATCGCCACCACGACGCTGCTCAACCGCATCGGTGCCGACCTCGCTCGCGACGCCGACGTCCACGCGATCACCGACGTCACCGGCTTCGGACTCGCCGGCCACGGGCTGGAGATCGCCCGCGGCTCCGGCCTCGGCGTGGTCGTCGACATCGCGGCGGTGCCGTTGCTCGCCCGCGCCGAGGAACTGGCGGCGGCCGGCTGTGTCACCGGGGCGTCGCATCGCAATTGGGCGAGCTACGGCGAGGAGGTCGACCTGCCGGCCGATCTCGACGAGGTGCGGCGCCACCTCCTCACCGATCCGCAGACCTCCGGCGGCCTGCTCGTCGCCTGCGCGCCCGAGCGGGCCGAGGAGATCGCCGCGACGATCCGTGCCGCCGGCTATCCCGCGGCCCGGTGCATCGGCCGGGCGGAGGCGGGACCGCCGCGCCTACGCTTCACCCACGGCGGATGAAGCGCGGCCGACCCGCGGCCTCACCGGCTCGCCGCCGGCAGGGGCAGCGGGCCGTCGGTCTTGTGGCTGCGCATGGCGAAGGAAGTGCGGATGTCGGCGATCGCCGGCAGCGACAGGAGCCGGCGCAGCACCGTCGATTCGTAGCTCGCCATGTCGGGCACCACCACCTCGACCAGGTAGTCGATGTCGCCCGAAGTCAAATGACAGGCGACCACTTCCGGCATGTCGAGCACCGCCGCGACGAAGGCTTCGGCGTTCTCCTGGGAATGGCGGGCGACGCGGACCCCGGCGAAGACCGTCAGGCCGAGGCCGACCGCGGCGCGATCGAGGACGGCGCGATAGGCGGTGACGACGCCGGCCCGTTCGAGCAGCTTCACTCGGCGCGAGCAGGGTGACGGCGACAGGCCGACCTTCTCGGCGAGCACGATGTTGGGGATGCGGGCGTCGGCCTGGAGCTCGCGGAGAATCCGCAGGTCGATCTCGTCCAGGGCGAGTTTGGCACGATCACTCATATTAAACCTCCATGAACGGTGATCCTGCCACTGTTATAGCCCATTTCGAGTGACTTCGGCATGATCGAACGGAGCGAATGGGGTAATCTTCGCGGTAGAGGAGATCCACCCATGTCGGACACGTCGCTCTTTCGCGGCTTCGCCACCCGCGCCATCCACCACGGCTACGATCCGTTCGAACATCAGGGGGCGCTCAACCCGCCGGTGTTCCTGACCTCGACCTATGCCTTCGACAGCGTCGCCACCGGCGCCGCCCGCTTCGCCGGGACGGCGGAGGGCTACATCTACAGCCGGGTCGGCAACCCGACCGTCACGGTGCTGGAGAAGCGGCTCGCCGATCTCGAGGAGGGCGAGGCGGGGCTCGCCACCTCGTCCGGCATGGGGGCCCTGACGGCGGTGTTGTGGACGCTGCTTTCCGCCGGTGACGAGGTCGTCGCCGACAGGACGCTCTACGGCTGCACCTTCGGGCTGCTCGAACATCACATGCCGAAGTTCGGGGTGACGACCCGCTTCGTCGACCTGACCGACGTCGCCGCTCTCGATGCGGCGATCGGGCCGAAGACACGGGTGGTGATCACCGAGACACCGTCCAACCCCAACATGCGGGTGATCGACATCGCCGCCGTCGCCGCGGTCTGCCGCGCCGCCGGTGTCACCTTCGTCGTCGACAACACCTATTGCACGCCCTATCTGCAGCGGCCGCTGACGCTGGGCGCCGACGTGGTGGTCCATTCGGCGACCAAATATCTCGGCGGTCACGGCGATCTCCTCGCCGGGGCGGTGGTCGCCTCGAAGGAACTGGTCGATCGCTTCCGTTTCGTCGGCATCAAGGAGCTGAACGGTGCCTGCATCTCCGCCCTCGATGCCTTCCTGGTGTTGCGCGGGCTGAAGACGCTGACCCTGCGCATGGACCGCCACAGCGACACCGCCGGCCGTCTCGCCCGCGAACTCGAAGCCCATCCGGCGGTGGCGCGGGTCTACTATCCCGGCCTCGACAGCCATCCGCAGAAGGCGCTCGCGGCAAGGCAGATGCGGGCGATGGGTGGCATGATCGCGCTCGAACTGAAGGGTGGGCTCGAGGCCGGCCGTCGCTTCATGGACGCGGTGGCGCTGGCCACCCGGGCGGTGAGCCTCGGCGACGCCGAGACCCTGGTGCAGCACCCGGCGAGCATGACCCACTCGACCTATGCGCCGGAGGAACGGGCGAAGCACGGCTTCACCGACGGTCTCGTCCGCCTGTCGGTCGGGCTCGAGGACCACGCCGACATCCGCGACGACCTCGTCCGGGCGCTCGACCGCGCCGGGCGGTAGACCGAGGACGGACGACGGCGCCTGCGGTCGGCGTCTCCGGGATCTTTCACACCTCGATCTCCATCAGATCATGGGCGAGGACGATGCGGCCGGAGAAGTCGCGGGCGACGTCTTCGGCGATCTCGGCGCGGGCGCGGGCGTCGGCCTCGTCCAGGCGCGGGCGATGATGGGTGAGGACGAGGGTCTTCACTCCGGCTTTCGCGGCGATCCTGCCCACCGTGTCGGCGCAGGCGAGGGTGTGTTCGGCGAGCCGCTCGAAATGGGCGCCGCGGATCTCGGAGCGGGCGAGGAAGCACACCTGGACGAGCACGTCGGCGCCGGTCGCCAGCCGATCGAGGCCGTCGCAGGCGACGGTGTCGCCGGAGATCGCGACCACCTTGCCCTCCGCCTCGAGCCGGTAGCCGAGGCAGGTCCAGCGCGCCAGGAAGGCCGGCGGCAGGCCGAGCCCGTCGCCGTGGCGGACGACCTCGGCGGAGACTTTCCAGCGACCGGTATCGACGACCGGCCCGGCGACGACGTCGTGGACCTCGATCGGTTTCCAGCCGCCGAAGGTCGGCTCGCCGAGCGAGCGCCAGGCGATGTCCTTGTCGTAGACCCGACCGGTGAGCGCCTCGACGATGCGGCCGGTCTCCGGCGGGCCGTAGATGGACAGCGGGACCTTTCGTCCGGCGATCCACGAGTTGAGCATGACGTCGTAGAGGTCGCCGATGTGGTCGAAGTGGTGATGGGTGACGAAGACCGGGCCGATGCGGTCGAGCGGCACACCGGCGCGCACCAGCTGCACCATGACGCCGCGTCCGGCGTCGAACAGGAGGTGGTCGTCGCCGACGGTGACCAGAGTCGCCGCCGCCATCCGGTTCGGGTCCGGTCGCGGTCCGCCGGTTCCGAGGAGGGTGATCTTCACGGGGTCGGCTCCTGGTTGCGCCGTGGGTCGTCCACGGGGCGGGTACGGTGGTGCGGAGCGCGTCGCGCGGTCAATCCGCCGCGGCGCTCACCGGCACCACCACGGCGCGGCCATGGCGGACGCCGCGTTCGGCCTGGACCGCCTCGACGAAGGCGCGCACCGCCGGGGTCGGCCCCTCGAGCAGTGCCACCTCCAGCACTTCGCCGCCGGGAAGCGGCCGTTGCAGGCGGGTGGCGCCGAGACCGGGCCGATCGCGGAAGGCGGCGGCGAGCCGTTTCGACAGCTCGCGTGTCTCGGGATCGAAGACGTAGGTGAGGGTGGCGACGCAGTCGCGCGTCTCACCCACCGCCTCGATGCCGTGGACGAGGCCGGCGCGGGCGAGATCGCGCACCGCCTCGGAACGGTTGGAATAGCCACGCGATTCCATGAAGCGGTCGATCTCCGCCATCAGGTCGTCGTCGAAGGTCAGAGTGACGCGCTGCAAGGGGCATTCTCCGGGCGGTGCGGGCGGGTGCGCCCGATCCTACGCCGGTCGGCGAAGGAGAGAAGTCCGGATGTGGCTCGGCCGTCGGACGAAGACCGGCCGTACCGCGTCTCACCTCTCCGGCCCGTCGTGGACATGGCCGTGATCGGGATCGAGGCCGTGGATGTGGACATGGTCGTGGACGTGGACGTGGCGGTGCAGGCTCGCCGGGGCGAGGCGGCCGTCCTTCAGCAGCAGAGCGCGGGTGGCGAGCTTCTCGAGGAACAACCGGTCGTGAGAGACGATCACCATCGCCACGTCGAGGGCGGCGAGGATCTCGACGAGACGGTCGCGGTGGACGTCGTCGAGGGCGTTGGTCGGCTCGTCGAGCAGCAGCGCCTGCGGCCCCATGGCGAGCACCCCGGCGAGACTCACCAACCGTTTCTCGCCCCCCGACAAGCGGTGGGTGACGCGCATCGCCAGGCCCGCCAGACCGAGCCGGTCGAGGGTGGCGAGCGCCCGGGCCTTCGCCGTCGCCGGATCGAGACCGAGATTGAGCGGGCCGAAGGCGACGTCCTCGATCACCGTCGGGGAGAACAGCTGGTCGTCGGGGTCCTGGAAGAGGAAGCCGGCGCGGGCTCGCACCTCGTGGAAATCCGCCTCGCCGCGGCGCTCGCGGCCGAAGGCGACGAGGCGGCCGGCGGTCGGACGCTCGAGCCCGACGAGAGTGCGCAGCAGGGTCGTCTTACCCGCCCCGTTGGCCCCGACCAGCGCCAGCCGCTCGCCGGCGGCGAGCGTCATCGACACCGCGGTGAGGACCGGGCGGCCGGCGCGGCCGACGGCGACGTCGAGGAGGTCGAAGAGGGCGGTCACGTCAGCCGATCCGTCACAACGAGTGCGAGGAGGACGAGCCCCAGTCCGGCGGCGAAGCGGCGATCCACCGGACCGAAGCAGGTGTCGTCGACGAGGGCGAAACGTCCTGCGAAGGCGCGGCAGCGCATCGCCTCGCCGACCCGTTCGGCGCGCTCGACGGCATCGACGACCAGCCGGCCGACGAGATGGGCGAGGGTGCGCAGGGTGTGGAGCGAGGTGCGACGGCGGAAGGCGCGGGCGCGCAGCGTGTCGAGACGGCGCGCCGCCGCCTCGCGCGAAAGGGCGACGAAACGGGCGGTGAAAAGCAGCAGATGGACGAGTTTGCGCGGCAGACCGAGCCGGGCGAGGGCATGGCCGAGGCGCACCGGCTCGAGCCCGCCGAGGAGTCCGAGGATCACCGCCGCCGCGACGTTGACGCGCAAGAGGATCATCACGGCACGGTCGATACCGGGTTGGGACAGGGTGAGCGGGCCGACGACGAGCCACGCCGGTCCGGGCACGGTGAGCGGCAGTAGAGCCACCAGGGCGAGGAGGAAGCCCTCGACGTGGACGAGCCGGCGGCCGAGGTCGGCGGCGGTGGTACCGGCGGAGAGGGCGAGCAGGACGGCGAAGGGCAGCGCGGCGGCGAGGACGAGGGGCGAGCGCAGCGCCACCACCACCGCCACCGCCACCGTCGCGGCGAGGATCCGGGTGCGCGGATCGAGTCGATCGAGCCGTGGTCGCGGGGTGAGATCGGCGGCAGGAAGGAAGGTCTCGCTCATGTGATCTCGCCTTTCTCGCCCCTCTCGGCGCGCCGGCGCGCCGTCGCCCACAGGGCGGCGCCGGCCAGCCCGGCGATCATGCCGACACCGCCCATCACGTCGTTGAAGCGCAGCCGGCTCTCGGCCTGATCGTAGGCCTCCATCAGCGGCCGCAGCCGCCGCTCCAGCGCCGCGTCGACGCGGGCCTCGACCAGTCGGGCGAGGGCGTCGCGATCGATCGGCGCCGCGACCGGCATCTCGGCCGACAGCACGACCGGTGTCGGTTCGACCGGCGGCGGCGGCGGCGCGGCGGCGTTCGCCCCGGCGAGACGGTCGGCGGTGATGCCGGCGGTGGCACGGTGACCGTCGCCGGTGTCGATCGACACGACGTAGTCGGCCGCCACCGGCGGGCGCCAGCGGAAGCCGCCGTGCTCGTCGGTACGACCTCGATGAACCGTGTGACCCGCCGCATCTTCGACGACGACCTCGACCCCGTCCGGACGACCGCCACCGACGAAGAAGCCGTAGCCGGTGATCTCGCCGACCTCGCTGGCGACGAAGAGCTTGAGGCGATGCGCCGCCGCAGGTCCGGCGGTCCCGGCGACGAAGACGGCGGCGAGCAGGGCCGCGGCGCGGCGGCGCGACGTGATCATCCGAGCACCTCCCTGGGCGGGGCGGCGAGGATCTCGGGCTTCACCTGCTTCAGATAGGCGACGACGACCCCGGTGACGATCGCCTCGACCACCGCGAGCGGCACATAGGTGAGGGCGATCACCGTCAGGCTCGGCACGTAGTCGGTGGAAGAGAGGGCGAGGGCGAGGGAAACGCAGCCCGCCGTGGCGATGACCGCCGCAGCGGCGACCGCAGCGGCGACGAAGCCGGCGACGACACCACCGGTGCGGGCGAGGAGCGGCGCGGCGAACCCACCGAGGATCACACCGGGGAAGGCGATGTCGACGACGTCGACGCCGAGCGAGGTGAGGCCGCCGAAGCCGAAGAGTACCGCCTGCAGCAGCAGGCCGACGAAGATCGCCGGGATCGCCGCGAGCCCGAGGACGATGCCGATCAGCCCGGAGAGGAGCAGGTGGACACTCGACGGGCCGATCGGCACGGCGACGAGCGAGACGACGAAGAAGACCGCGGCGAGGATCGCGGTCTTCGGAATGTCGCGCTCATCGAGCCTGGAAACGGCGAGAGCGAGGCCGCCGACGGCGAGGAGACCGCCGCCGAGCAGCACCGGAAGCGACAGGATGCCGTCGGGGATGTGGGCCATCGCCATCTCCTCACCGCGACGCAGCCGCCGGGCCGCCCATGTCGGTCGCCTTGACCCAGACGAGACCACCGAGTTCGGTCGGCGCCGGGCGACCGTCGGGTCCGGGCGCCTCGGGTCCGTCGACCAGGGCGGCGAAGCCCCACCACCCGGCGCGCGGCATGGCATAGGCGAAGGTGCCGTTCTGGTCGGCTCGGATCGCCTGGGTGACGAAGGCCTCGTTCGGTGCCGTCACCGAGCCGTCGTTCAGCCATTCGACCTCGATCTCGGCGAAGGGCACCGGCTCGCCATCGCGTCTGACGACGCCGCGGAAGAGGTTACCGGTCCACAGGCCGGTCGGCCGCGCCAGCGGCTCGATCTCGATCGGCAGACCGACGGGCTTGGCCCAACCCTCGCCCGAGGCGAAGGCGTCGACGACGACCTTGGCGTAGTGGACGATCCATTTCTTCTCGGCCGGCTCCCAATAGGGTCGCGGTTCGACGAAGAACACGGCGGCGCCGGGCTCGACGAGTTTCGTCGCCAGCGTCCAGGCCGTCCTGCCGTCGATGCGGTTCTCGACCAGCGCGCCGGTCAGATCCGTGGTGCGACCGCGATGAACCATGCCGACCCGTTTCGGCTTGGTCATCTCCATCACCGGGCCGCGTTCCATCGGATGGGTGAAGAGGAGATCGAGCCGCACCTCACCACCTTCCGGCAGCACGTCGGCGGACGGGACGATCTCCTGGAAATGGGCGGCTGCGGGCGGCGCGGTGAGGGCGGCGAGAAACGTGGCGATCGCGGACCGGCGCATGTCGAACCCCTCGGAGACGGCGACGATCAACACGATAGGATGATTTTCGAAAAATTGCATACTCGAAAATGCGGAACCGATGCCTCGTTTTCGGGCGACGTCGGCCGGGCTTCGTCGGCGGGAGACGGCCGCAGGCCGGGCAGAGGACGGCGCCACGACGTGTCGACCGGCCGCGAGCCGGGTCTCACCGCTTCGCCGTCACCGCGGGCACGCCGCCGAAGGTGGGCCATGGCGGGCGCGGGGCCGCCCGCGACGGCACGGCAGGGCGATACGACGGGACGGGCGGCGGCGCCGACCTCGCACTCAGCCGTAGCGCTCGACGTGGAGCCATTGGGAGGGGCTGTAACGATCGCCGGCGGCGAACCCCGGCGGCAGCAGGCGTTCGAGTTCGGCGAGACGCTCCGCCGTCAGCTCGATCGCCGCGGCGTGCGCGTCGTCCTCGAGGTGGGCGGCGGTGCGCGTTCCCGGGATGGGGACGATGTGGCGCCCCTTGGCCAGCGTCCAGGCGACGGCGAGTGCGGCGGGCGAGACGCCCCAGGCAGCCGCGAGATCGAGATAGCTCCGGAGGTGCGCGCGGTTGCGCTGCCAGTTGACCCCTTCGAAGCGCGGGTTGGCACGGCGGAAGTCGCTCGGTTCGAGCGTCCGCGGATCGTCGAGGAGACCGCCGAAGAAGCCGCGGCCGAGCGGTGAGAAGGCGACGAAGAGCGCCCCGAGCTCGGCGCACGCGTCGATCAGGCCGAACTCGGGGGTGCGCGTCCACAGCGAATATTCCGACTGGACGGCGGCGATCGGGTGGACGCTCACGGCGCGGCGCAGGGTGTCGGGCGAGACCTCGGAGAGGCCGATGGCGCCGATGCGGCCGGCCTTCACCTCCTCGGCCAGGGCCGCGATCGTCTCCTCGATCGGCACGGCGGGGTCGTAGCGGTGGACGTAGTAGAGATCGACATGGTCGGTGCGCAGGCGCTGCAGCGAGGCGGTGAGCGCCTCGCGCATGTGGCTCGCGCTGTTGTCGACCACCCGCTTGCCGTCCGCCGACTTGGTGATGGCGAATTTGGTGGCGAGGATGACGCGTTCGCGGCTGCCGGGATGGTCGGCGAGGAAGCGGCCGATGAATTCTTCGGAGACACCCTCGCCGTAGATGTTGGCGGTGTCCCAGAAGCGAACGCCGATGTCGACGGCGCGGGCGAGGGTGGCGCGGCTGGTCGCCTCGTCGGTCGGCCCGTACATGCCGCCGAAGCTCATGCAGCCGAGGCCGACGGGCGAGAGACCGCGGGCGCGGTCGGCGAAGAAGCGGTCGACGAGGGTCATGGGCGGGTCCGGGAGAGAGTCGGTCGGATCGGCGGCGATCATGGCCGAGGGTCGGCGACAGCGCCAGTCCTCCGCTTCGACCGATCGGCACGGCGATGAAGAAACCACGGCGATCCGCGAGGCCGTCGAGGGACGCGAGGCGCCGGAGTTCACGAGACCGCATCCGCCGGTGTGCGGTATAGGACACGAGGTATGCTCGCCACCCGTCGACGGCTCGGGACGAGCGCCGGAACCGGGGAGCCGTCGGCCTTTTTACTTTCGAGGCAGAGCGGAGATCGCTCGAGCCACACGAGTCGGCTGGAGATCCGACCGTGATCCACGGAGCCCGACATGGCGCCTTCTCGTCTCACCCGTCGTTTCGCGCTCGAGACCCGCTCCGCGTCCCACCGGACGGGGTCCGCCACAGGTGGCCGCTCTGTCCGCCGATCGGGAACGGCGGCGCTCCTCGGCGTCCTGATCGCCGCTGCGCCGGTCGACGCGCAGGATTTCAACACGACCCCACCCGATGCCGCCGATCAGCGGCCCGCGTTCGGCGGTCAGACCCGGGCCCCGGTGATCGACGACCGGGTCGATCTCGAGGCGACGATCGTCGCGCAGGGCCTGGTCCACCCCTGGGGCATGGCGCAGCTGCCGGACGGACGCTGGCTCGTCACCGAACGGCCGGGACGGATGCGTCTGATCGGACCCGACGGACGGGTCTCGCCCCCGGTTCGCGGTGTGCCGGAGGTGGATGCCCGCGGACAGGGCGGCCTGCTCGACGTGGTGATCCGGCCGGATTTCGACCGCACTCGCCGCATCTGGTGGAGCTATGCCGAGCCGCGCGGCGACGGCGCCAACGGGACCTCGGTCGCGACCGGCGTATTGTCTCCCGACGCGAGCGAGATCACCGCCGTCCGTGTGGTCTTCCGCCAGCAGCCGGCGTGGCGTTCGACCCTTCATTTCGGCTCGCGGCTGGTCTTCGATCGGTCGGGAGCGCTCTTCGTGACGACCGGCGAGCGGTCGTTGCCCGAGGCACGCGGCTCGGCCCAGGACGTCGGCACGCATCTGGGGAAGATTCTGCGCATCGATCCCGACGGTGGGCCGGCGGCGGGAAACCCGACGATCGCGGGCGGGCTCCCGGAGATCTGGTCCTACGGACACCGCAATGTCCAGGCCGCGACACTCGACGCCGACGGTGCGCTCTGGACGGTCGAACACGGCCCCCGCGGCGGCGACGAGCTCAACCGGCCCGCGCCCGGCCGAAACCACGGCTGGCCGATCATCACCTACGGTGAGGACTACAGCGGCCGGCCGATCGGCGCGGGCCTGACGGCGCGAACCGGTCTGGAACAACCGATCTACTACTGGGATCCCGTGATCGCTCCGAGCGGGATGGCCTTCTACGACGGAGCCATGTTCCCGACGTGGCGCGGAAGCTTCCTGATCGGCGGTCTCGCCGGTCGGGCTCTGGTTCGGTTGACGACGGACGGCGACCGCGTGACCGGCGAGGCGCGCCATCTTCGCGGCATCTGGCGTATCCGCGACGTCGACGTCGCCTCCGACGGCGCGGTCATGATCCTGACCGATGCGCCGAGCGGCGCGTTGGTTCGGTTGACACCGAAGCGCTGAGGGTCGGCTGCGGTCGCTATCGCGAAGTCCGCGGAGGAGGCGCCCGAGGCGATGGTCGAACCGGCGGGAAAATTCGGCCGCGAAAAGCAAAGAAGCCGCGGAAATCCGCGGCTTCGTTCAGAGAATTGGTGGAGCCAAGGGGATTTTCGATTTTAGACGAAATTCCCCTTGTTTTTCAACGATCAGAC
>CALMFH010000174.1 GCA_937864925.1 uncultured Alphaproteobacteria bacterium
GCCGGCGAGCCGGCGCGCACCGCTAAGCCGGCACCGGCCACACGCCCGGCGGCGCCGGTCAAGTCCGCCACCGAGGCCCCGCCGACCGGTACGCCGAAGCCGGCGAAGGCGCCCGAGCCGCGCCCGCCGACGGCGCCGCCAGCCACCGCCGGAACCGGTACCGGTGATTTCGCCGATCGGTTGGCCACCGTCCGCCGCGACGAAGCCCGGAAGCTCAGGTCTGCGCCGTCGACCGTCATCGAGGGTGACGACGGCGAGGTCGTCACCGCGCCGCGGCGCGGTTGGAGCATCTTCCCTTCCTTCGGCGACGAACCGGCGCCCCGCCCGGTCCTGCGCCCCTTCGACCCGCCACCGCGCCTCGTCGAGCGACCCACCGGCCATTCGAACTGCCACTATCACGCTTGGCCGACCGAGGAGATGGAGTTCCATCGCGACGTCCAGTGCCACTGGCACGGCAACGCCCGCGACACCAGCCTGCGTTACGTTCGCTGACCCCGGCGGACCAGCGGATGGGCCCCGCGTCTCACGGTGCCCACGGCGCCGGGCGCATCCGGAACGCCGGTACATCGACCACGCCCGCGAGCGACAGGACCCCGTCGCCCGCCCCCACCACATCCCGCACCAACCGGATCAGGTCCTCCTGCGGGAACGCCATCGGATAGAGCGCCTCGAGCGCCGCGAGATCCACCGGACGGCCGTCGCGTATCGAGGAGAACCGCGACATGCCGCTCGCGCGATCCGCGAGGTCCGCTCCGCCGGACCCCGTGTCAGAACTTCGTCCGCGCCCGCATCGCCTGGGCGAGGGTGCCGTCGTCGAGATAGTCGAGTTCGCCGCCGACCGGTACGCCGTGGGCGAGGCGGGTGACGGCGATGTCGCGCCCCTCCTCGGCGAGATGGGCGAGCTGGTCGGTGACGTAGTGCGCCGTCGTCTGGCCCTCGACCGTGGCGTTGACCGCCAGCACCACTTCGCGGATGTCGCCGGTGCGGCAGCGCTCGACGAGCGAGGCGATGGCGAGATCGCCGGGGCCGATGCCGTCGAGCGGTGACAGCACGCCGCCGAGCACATGGTAGCGCGCGTCGATCGCCCCGGCCCGCTCCAGCGCCCACAGATCCGACACGTCCTCCACCACCACCAGCACCGAACCGTCGCGTGTCGTGTCGCGGCAGATGGTACAGGGCTCGACCGTGTCGACGTTGCCGCAGACCGAACACACCCCGACGGTGTCGAGCGCCGCCCGGAACGCCGCGGCGAGCGGCGCCAGAAGGCTCTCCTTCTTCTTGATGAGGTGCAGCGCGGCGCGACGCGCCGAGCGCGGCCCGAGTCCCGGCAGCTTGCCGAGCAACTGGATCAGGCGCTCGATCTCGGCTCCGGCGACGTGTCTGGCCATGCGGTTCCTTCTCGTAGGACTGCGATTCGTCGAGGCTCAGTCTACTACGCCGAGCGCTTTCGCCGCGACGGATCGATCGACCGGTGAATCTCCCACCGCGCGCGAACCTGACGAGAAGCTGACAAAGTCGCCCGAAGTTCTCCCGGACTGCGGAATTTTGTCGTCACGATCGTGTGCCTCCTGTCGTCTTCGGTGCATCCGCCGTGAAATACTTCGGTTTCTCTGAACAAAAACTCGATTTTTTACGTTTCGTTGACGAACCGAGAGCGATCGTCATGAGACTCGACGACAGAGGAAATCGACATGAGCATGACGATCCCTCCCGCCGCATCGACGGCTGCACGTATTCCCGAGATGCGCGAGGGTCCCGGTCCAGATCGGGTGAACGACCACGACGGCGACGATGGTGCCGCCCCCCGCGCCCCCGCCCCACCGCCCGGCATGGGCAACATCGTCGACAAGACCGTGTGATACCGAGCCGGGCCGGACGAGATGGATCGAAGGCCGATCGGAGCACCCCGGTCGGCCTTCGCCGTTTTCCGGGGTCGGCTCCGCTGTGCGAATTCTCCGCCGACATCTCCCCTCGTCGGCGCCTGTACCGAACGGTACGGTTCTCCCCGGCGAATACTGTCCGCCGCCGAGACGTCGCCGGATCGAGATCGATTCGATCGTTTCACGACGTCGTTTCGTCAACTCTTCGGTAACGAATTCGGCGCACCATCATCCTCGGATCAACGGAAGAGGAGCTCTGATGAACCTTACGAAATCCTTCGGGAACGAGGTCGCGGACGGGGTCCTCGAGGACATCGCCGTGGACCCGCCCGAGCGGGTCGTCGACCATCGGCAGGACGGACCCGCCCGTTTCTGGGCGGACCCGCCACCGGGTCGCAACCGGATCGCCGCCTGACGGCGATCGACGACGGACACGAAGGCCGGTTCGGGCGACCGAACCGGCCTTCCACATTTCGAGCCCCCCGAGGACGGCGCCGCGTTCCGCGCCCCGTGCGCGGCACGCCTGCATCGCCCCGGTTGAAGTCGCCCGCCGACTTGCCTATTCGTCGGCCGCCACGCCGCGCTCACGGGTGGAACGGCCCGATCGGTGGCACGAGGAGATGCGGAATGGACGATGCGCGCTGCGACCTCGCCGAAGGCGTCGTCTTCGAACACGCCATCCCGGTGCGCGTCTACTGGGAGGACACCGATGCCGGCGGCATCGTCTACCACGCCTCCCACGTCCGCTTCTTCGAACGCGGCCGCACCGAGTTTCTGCGCGCTCTCGGCTTCGCCCAGGCAGATCTCGCCGCCGACGGCCCCGGCCTGCTCTTCGCCGTCCGCCGCCTGGAGATCGACTATCTCAAGGCGGCGAAGCTCGACGACCTCATCACCGTCACCACCTCGGTCTGCGACATCGGCGGCGCCCGCCTGACGATGAAACAGACCCTCACTCGCGGCGACGACGTGATCGCCACCGCCGTGGTGATCGTCGTCGGCATCACCCGCGAGGGCCGTGCCCGCCGCATACCCGACCATGTCCGCACCCTCTTCGGCCATCCACCGGCTCCCTCCGAGCAAGCCGATGCGGCACCGCCGAAGGCGTAACCGTTTCTTAACCTTGACAATGGCTTGCTGAGGAATGCGAAGGCTCTTCCGAGCCCTCGTTTGGTCATATTCCGTGGGCAGAAGAACCGTCACGGAGATCGGGGCCGGAGGATGCGGGGACGTACGCGCCACCGGATCGAACGACGACCGAATCGAGCCACCCGCGATCGCCGCGGGAAGCCTGCGTCGCTCGCTCGACCGCCGCGGTTCGGTTTCGCCCCGTCCCCGCCGAACTTCTCGTCCCTCGCCCGGCCGCTGCCGCGGTCATTCGTTCGCGCCCGATCGGCGACAAGGAACCGGATTCATGAACGCTGACGTCGCCCAGGTGGCGCTCGCCGCACCGAACGCCTCGATCTCGCTCCTGACGCTGTTCTGGTCGGCTCACATCGTCGTCAAACTGGTGATGGCCGGTCTCTTCCTCGCCTCGGTGTGGTGTTGGGCGATCATCGTCGACAAGATCGTCCTCTTTCTGCGCACCCGCCGCCAGATGGACCACTTCGAACAGGTGTTCTGGTCCGGCCAGAGCCTCGAAGACCTCTATCGGACCCTGTCGGCGCGCAACAACAACGGTATGCCGGCGCTCTTCGTCGCCGCCATGCGCGAATGGAAGCGCTCCCACGAGGGCGGTCGCCCGGCGATCGGCTCGCTCCAGCAGCGCATCGACAAGGTGATGGACGTCACCATCAACCGCGAGGTCGAGCGCTTCAACTCGAACCTCCTGGTGCTCGCCACCATCGGCGCCTCCGGCCCGTTCATCGGCCTGTTCGGCACGGTGTGGGGCATCATGACCGCCTTCCAGGGCATCGCCGCCTCCAAGAACACCTCGCTCGCGGTGGTCGCGCCCGGCATCGCCGAGGCGCTCTTCGCCACCGCCATCGGCCTGGTCGCCTCGATCCCGGCGGTCATCGCCTACAACAAGCTCTCCTCCGATGCCGGCGCCCTCGGCAACCGGCTCGAGACCTTCGCCGACGAATTCTCCGCCATCCTGTCGCGTCAGATCGACGAACGGCACGCGGCCTGAGGCCGGGGAGGACGTGAGCCCATGGCTATGGCGGTCGGTGGAGCCGGCGGATCGGGTGGACGGCGCGGGCGCAGGGCGCGGGCGCGTCGCGGCCCGATCGCCGACATGAACATGACGCCGTTCATCGACGTCATGCTGGTGCTGCTCATCATCTTCATGGTGGCGGCGCCGATGATGACGGTCGGTGTGCCGGTCGATCTGCCCGAGAGCCGCGCCAAGGCGATGGAGGGCCAGACCCAGCCGGTGACCGTCTCGGTCGACGCCCAGGGTCGCGTCTTCGTCCAGGATGCCGAGCTGAAGCTCGACGAGCTGGTGCCCAAGCTCAAGGCGATCGCCAAGAACGGGGTGGAGGAGCGCATCCTGGTGCGCGGTGACCGCACCACCGACTACGGCACCATCCTGCGCGTCATGGGCCGGCTCAACGACGCCGGTTTCAAGAAGATCGGCCTCGTCTCCCTACCGGAGACGGCGTCGCGGTGAGGAGCCTCATGCGTCCCGGCCTGCCCGCCTCGGTCGTCCTGCACGCCGCGCTGATCGCGTGGATCGTGGTCGGACTACCGTGGAAACGCGCCGCCGAGGACGCCGTCGTCGTCGACGCCATGCCGATCGAATTCGTCCCCGTCGCCGACGTCGCCGCCTTGAAGCTCGGCCAGAAGACCGCCAAGCCCAAGGACGAGATCACCCCGAAGGAGACGAAGCAGGCCGCGAAGGAGACCGAAGGCACGCGCGCCGGCACCGATGCCCGCGAGGAGCCGCCGCCGCCGGTCCCCGAGGCCAAGCCCGAGTTGCCGATGCCGCAGCCCAAGCCCGAGCCGGTCAAGGCGCCGGAGCCGATGCCCGAGCCACCGAAGCCGGAACCGGTCCGTCTACCCGAGCCCCGGCCGCAGCCGAAGCCCGAACCGGTGAAGGCCCCCGAGCCGAAACCCGATCTGCCCAAGGAAGCGGAGAAGGCCAAGGACCTCGGCGAGGGCAAGCTTCCGATCCCGAAAGAGCCGCCGAAGGACACGAAGGCGCTCGACAAGATCCTCGAGGATCAGAAGAAGCTCGACGACAAGAAGGCCGAAGAGAAGCGCCTCGCCGACGCCAAGGCGGCCGCCGACGCCAAAGCCAAGGCCGACGCGAAGGCGGCGGCCGACCGTGCCGCCAAGGCCGCCGCCGACAAGGCCGCGGCGGACAAGACGGCCGAGGCAGCCAAGGCCAGGGCGCAGTTCAACCCCGGCCAGATCTCCGACATCCTCAACAAGAACCGGACCGGCTCGTCCGCCGCGCCGGTGCAGCAGACCGCCAGCCTCGGCTCGCCCTCGGGGCGGCTGAACGTGGCGCGCATGACCCAGTCGGAGACCGACGCACTGGTCGGTCAGATCAAGCGTTGCTGGAACCCGCCGATCGGCTCGGCCGAAGCCGGCATCGGCGTCACCCTGCGCTTCTCGATGAACCAGGACGGCACGCTCTCGGGTCAGCCCGAGATCATCGAAGCTCCGGCTCACCCGCTGGGCCCGGCGCTCGCCGCCTCGGCGCGCCGAGCCCTGATGCAGTGCGGCCCCTACAAGATGCCTCCCGAGAAATACGCCGCCTGGCGTCTGGTGGAGGCGACCTTCAATCCCAAGGACGTCTTCTGACGCACCCCACGAGACGACACGACGAGGATATCGACGATGCCGAGCCACGAGACCTTCGCGACCCTCCCCGCGGTGCGTGCCGAGACGCCGCGGGACCGGCCGTGGCCACGGTGGCGGGCGACCGCACTGGCGCTCGTCGCATTCGCCGTCGGCCTCGTCGGCCTCGCCGGCGCGAGCCTGCCCGCCGCCGCCCAGTTGAAGATCACCGTCACCCCCGGCGCCGCCTTCCAGCCGATGCCGATCGCGGTGCCGAATTTCACCGGTGATCCGACGCTGGGCGCCCAGGTGGCGCAGATCGTCGCCCAGGACCTCAGGACCTCGGGCTACTTCAACGTCCTCGACCCGGCCTCCTATCTCGAGCGCGCCGTCGGCGCCGACGTGACGCCGAACTTCACCAACTGGCGCGGCATCAATGCCCAGGCGCTGGTCGCCGGCACGGTGACCCAGCAGGGTGGCCAGATCGTCGCCCAGGTGCGGGTGTGGGACGTCTTCGGCGGCTCCCAGCTCGTCGGCTCGCAGTTCGCCACCTCGCCCGACAACGTCCGCCGCCTCGCCCATATCGTCGCCGACGCCGCCTTCTCCCAACTCACCGGTTTCAAGGGCTTCTTCGACAGCCGGGTCGCCTTCGTCGACGAATCCGGACCGAAGTCGAACCGGGTGAAGAAGCTCGCCATCATGGACTGGGACGGCGCCAACGTGCGCTATCTCACCCGCGGCCAGGA
>CALMFH010000175.1 GCA_937864925.1 uncultured Alphaproteobacteria bacterium
CCGTCGGCGATGTTGCGCTCGACGTTCTCGACCACGACGATGGCGTCGTCGACGACGATGCCGATCGCCAGCACCAGGCCGAACAGAGTCAGATTGTTGAGCGAATAGCCCAGCGCCGAGAGCACCGCGAAGGTGCCGATCAGCGACACCGGGATGGTGGCGAGCGGGATGATCGCGGTACGCCAGCTCTGCAGGAAGAGGACGATGACGACGACCACCAGGACCACCGCCTCGAGCAGTGTCTCGTAGACCGCATCGACCGAGGCCTGGATGTATTCGGTCGGATTGAACGGAATGGAATAGGCGACGCCCGGCGGGAAGCTTCGCGCGATGTCGGCCATTGCGGTGCGGATCTCCTTGGCCGCGGCGAGCGCGTTGGTGCCGGGCCGTTGGAAGATGCCGATGCCGACGGAGGACTGGCCGTCGAAGAACGACAGGTTGTCGTAGCTCTGCGCCCCGATCTCGACCCGGGCGACGTCCTTCAGGCGGACGATGCGCCCTTCGGGGGTGGAGCGGACGATCACCTGTTCGAACTGGCCGGCGTCCTGGAAGCGCCCTTGCGTCTTCACCGTGAACTGGAAGGCGTTGTCCTTCGGCGCCGGCTGGCCGCCGATCGAACCGCCGGAGACCTGGACGTTCTGGGCGCGCACCGCCGAGACGGCGTCGTCGGCGGTCAGCCCGAGGCTCGCCAGCTTGTCGGGATCGAGCCAGATGCGCAGGCTGTAGAGGCGCTCGCCGAAGATCGTCACCTCGCCGACGCCGTCGAGGCGCAGCAGAGGATCGCGGACGTTGGCACGGGCGTAGTTCGACACGTAGAGCGGATCGAGGGATCCGTCCGGCGAATACATCACCACGACCATCATGATGTCGGGCGACGACTTGGTGGTGGTGACGCCGAGCGCCTGCACCGAGGAGGGCAGGCGCGGCATGGCGATCGCCACCCGGTTCTGGACCAGGACCTGCGCCTTGTTGAGGTCGGTGCCGAGCTTGAAGGTGATGGTCAGCGCCATCGAGCCGTCGGCCGAGGCGTAGGAGGACATGTAGAGCATGTCCTCGACGCCGTTGATCTGCTCCTCGAGTGGGGTGGCGACGGTGCCCGCCACCGTCTCGGCGTCGGCGCCGGGATAGCTCGCCCGCACGACGATGGTCGGCGGTGCGATCTCGGGATACTGCGACACCGGTAGGTTCACGAAGGCGATCGAGCCGACCAGGATCAGCAGGATCGACAGCACCGAGGCGAAGATCGGCCGGTGAACGAAGAAATGGGCGAAACGCATGGCTCTCGCCCCTCACTTGGCCGGTTGCGCCGGCGGTTGCGCCGCGGGCGCCGGTGGGGGCGGAGGCGGTGTCGGGATCGCCGGGCCGACCGGTGGCAGCGTCACCATCTGCGGTGTCACCTTGACGCCGGGGCGGATGCGCACCAGGCCGTTGACGGCGATGGTCTCACCGCCCTCGAGCCCGGAGCGGACGAGCCGCCAGCCGTCGATCTTCGGTCCGGGGACGACGGGGCGCGGGGTCGTCGCGCCGTCGTCGGCGACCAGCCAGACGATGCGTCGGGTCTGATCGGAGGCGATCGCCTCGTCGGGGACGAGAATGCCGCGCTTGGGTCCGCCGAGAGGCACTCGGATCTTGCCGAACAGGCCGGGAGTGAGGAACAGGTCGGCATTCTCCACCTTGGCACGGAGCCGCATGGTGCCGGAGGCCTGATCGACCCGGTTGTCGAAGAAGTCGACCCGTGCCCGGCGCTTCGGTTCGGGTTCGTCGGTGGTGCCGACCACGCCTTCGAGGCCGATGATCGCCGCCTTGTCGCCACCGGCCGCGGCGGCACGCTCGAAGCCGAGGAAGGTGGTCTCGTCGACGTCGAAATAGAAGTCGATCGGATCGGCGGAGACGATGGAGGTGAGCAGGGTGTCGTTGGCGGCGACGAGCGTGCCCTCGGACACCAGCGTCCGCGACAGGCGGCCGTCGATCGGCGCCTTGATCTCGGTGAACTCGAGATTGAGTCGCGCCGCCGCCAGAGCTGCGCGGTCGCCGGCGAGTTTCGCCTCCGCCTGGAGATAGGCCTGGCGGCGTTGGTCGAACACCTGCTCGGTGATGTTGCCGGTCTTCTGCAGCAGGGTGGCGCGTTCGAGGTCGCCGGCGGCGAAACGCACCGTCGTCTCCGACACGGTGACGGCGGCGGCGGCCTGATCGACGGCGGCCTGATAGGGGCGCGGATCGATGGCGAAGAGCAGATCGCCCTTCTTGACGGTGGTGCCGTCGGTGAAGGCGATCTTCTGCAGATATCCCGCCACCCGCGCCTTCACCTGCACCGCGCGTACGGCGTCGAAGCGTCCGGTGAAGGCGACCTGTTCCCGCACCTCCTTGACCACCGGCTTGGCGACCGTGACAGGCGCCGCTGCCGGCGCTCCGCTCTGGGCATGGGCGCAAGTGGCGCCGGTGAGGGACGCGGCCAGGACGACGAGTGGAAAAAGCGGCAGCCGCATGAGGACCTCGGGGCGAGAAACGAGCAGCGGCCGGAAGAACATCCGGCCGCGCTCCATAACAGCACGAGGTACGGTCTCCCGTCACCTCAACGATCGGTAATCTCACCCATGCGCCCGGCGCGGACCCGTATCCTCGACCGAATGGGCGTCGCCGACCAGTCGGCGCAACCGGGCGATCGACTTCTCGGACAGTTCCGCCGCGAGGAATTCGACGCCGAATTCGTCGTCGCCGACCCATTTCACCACACAGGGGCACGACGTACCGGGCTCGCCGCTGACTTCGATCCGATCGCCGACGGCGACCTTCGGCACCGCGGTGATCCGCGCGCCGGTCAACGAGACGTCGACGCAGGTCGCCCGTTCCGTCGCGTCGCCGCACCGGACTTCGACGCCGTGACCGGTGGCCACGCGCTCGGCCCGGCCGTGGCGGCGATCGAGCGGGCCGCGCCGCAGCGTCACCAGGAACTCCCTGACGGTGGAGGCGAGGCGATCGCCTTCCGACGAGATCGTCCGAGTACGTTCCAGGATGCCGCCCGCCAGGGTCGCCGTCTCTCGGGCGATCGCGGAGATGCCCTGGATGTTGTCGGTGACCGCGCGGGTGCCCTCGAAGGCGTTGCCGACGTTGTCGGCGATGTCGGTGGTCGCGGTGATCTGGGCCTCGACCGAATGGCGCATCTCCGCGGTGATCGCATCGATCTCGGCGATGGTCTCGCCGATCCCGAGGATCGAATCGACCGCAGCCCGGGTCGCCGCCTGGACCTCACCGATGTGACGCGAGATCTCGCCGGTGGCGCGTCCGGTCTGCTCGGCGAGTGTCTTGACCTCCTGGGCGACCACGGCGAATCCGCGGCCCGCATCGCCGGCCCGCGCCGCCTCGATGGTGGCGTTGAGGGCGAGAAGATTGGTCTGCGCCGCGATCTGATCGATGAGGTCGATCACCGCGCCGATCTTTTCCGCCGCCTCGGAAAGACCGGAGACGATCCGTCCGGTCTCCTCGGCGCGAGTCACGGCGCCGCGGGCGATGACCGCCGACCGGTCGACCTCGTTGCCGATCCCCTTGGCCGACGCCGAGAGCGCCGAGGCGGCATCCGCCACGGCCTGGACGTCGGAGGAGGCCGAAGCCGAGGTGCGGACCACGGAGGCGGCGCGCTCGTCGGTGACGCCGGCCCCCGATCCCATGCGGGTGGCGGCATCGCCCATGTCGCGGGAGCCGTCGATCAGGCTCTGGACGATCGAATTGATGGTATCGGCGAAGTCGGAGGTGGAGACGTTGAAGGCGTCGATCCGCGCCTGGATGGTGTCGGTGGCCTCGTTGATGGTGTCGGACGCCATCCGCAACGCGCCGCTCATGCCGTGCGGCAGGATGCGGCGGTAGTACTGGTTGTGGCGCACCGCATCCATTGCCGCACTCGATTCACGCACGAAGGCGTCGAGATGGTCGGCCATGTCGTTGATCGCGTCGGACATGCGGCCGGCCATGCCCCACTGGTCGAAGACCAGATCGCGGGTCTCGAAATCGCCGGCGGCCAAGGCCCGCGACACGGCGATGGCGCGGTCTATGCTCGATGCGATGCGCAGCGCGTTCCAGGTGGCGAGACCGGCCGCCGCCGCCGCCACGACGAGACAGGCGAGGGCCACGATCGGCGACCCGAGATACACGGCCGCCGCCGCCGCCAGGATCGCGACGAGTGCCACACCGCCCGGGAGCAATGCCTCAGAGCGCGAAGATGAGCTCGTCATAGCTGGCCGCCTTCGATTTCACGATGTCGATGAGGTGGGCGAAGGAAGCTCGCAGACCGTCCTTGGCGTTGGCATGGGATGCTTCGATCCGCAGCAACTCCGCATAGACCGGCTCCATCACGTCCTTGATCACCCGACGGTCGGGCACCCGGCGGTTGGAGTGGTAGCCGACGACCTGGCGCGAGGCGTCGTAGGACGGGGTCACATGGGCGAAGACCCAATAGAAATCGCCGTTCCGCGCCATGTTCTTCACATAGGCGAAGACTTCCTTCTCTTCCGCCAACTGATCCCAGAGCAGTTTGAACACCGCCCGCGGCATGTCGGGGTGGCGGATGATCGAGTGGGGCTGGCCCATGAGTTCGTCGCGGCTGTAACCGGCGACTTGCGAAAAGGTGCGGTTCGCGTAGGTGATGCGCCCCTTGAGGTCGGTTTTGGAGACGATGATCTCCTCCGGGCGGAACGTCACTTCCCGAGTCGTCGGAGAAATTCGAGGTGCCATCCAGAATGCCCTGTTTCGATTCACATCGGCCGATCACTCGACATCAAATCTGGGGTTATCTGCGTTAACAAACCCTTATGAAACGTAGAGAGGGAGGATACTTAGAGTTTACGCTACGGAATTTACATGAAACGTCCACTCCGGTTCGGCGGTTACCAGAAATTCTACGCTGGGATCGGAAGGTGAGGACGAGCGGGATCGCGATCCGATCCCGACAGGGGAAAGGGGACCGGGGACCGGGGGGCCGAGGCGACCGAACCGTCGCCGCCGGCGTCCTGCGGCCGACCGACCGTGGCCGGCGCCGTCAGTCGCGCGGCAGTCGCATCGGCCGCCCGTCGGGGCCGCGCAACGGGAACATCGCCGCCTGGAAGGCCGTCGACATGTGGCCGGCCTTCTCGATCGCCTTCTCGGCGAGATCGGCCGGCAGCTCCTCGTGTGCGGTCCGGGAGAACAGCGCCATCCACCGGTCGAAATGCTCCGGCGTCAGCTCGAGCTTCCAGTGTGGCGGGAAGGGGCGGCCGGTGTAGCGGTCCGAGCCGATCAACTGCCGGGACCAGAAGTCGATGATCACTCCGAGATGCTCCTCGAGCTTCGGAATGGCCCGGAAGATCGGCCCGAGCAGATCGTCGACGTCGCCCCTCTCGTAGAAGCGGCGCACCAACCGTTCGATCGCCGCTTCGGCGATCATCGGATCGTGGGTCGGGCCGAGGGTCAGGACGTCGCGTTCCATGGGGCCACCTCAGATACGATCGGAAGGCGAATTGCTGGCAGGTCGCGGCGGGACCTCGCAATAGGTAGAACCACGAGGTAGGCATCACCGTGCGGTCGTGGTCCCGCCGGGTGCCGTCCCCTCGTGCTGTCCTCACGCCGGCGCGATGACGTGGAAGAAGCTGCCCGAGACGCGCCCGCGGCGGCTGCCGGTCGGCTCCGGCGACGAGCCGTAGGCGTCGGTGGCGAGGGCGAAGGGGGCATCGGCGCCGCGATCGACGATGGTGGCGTAGTGG
Source organism: uncultured Alphaproteobacteria bacterium (assembly GCA_937864925.1). GTDB lineage: Bacteria > Pseudomonadota > Alphaproteobacteria > Rhizobiales > Ancalomicrobiaceae > CALBKH01. The sequence goes on from CALMFH010000175.1 coordinate 5,730, forward strand.
AACTCGTGACCGCGTAGACGCGTCCCCGCCGGCCCGAGCGGTCCGTCGGCGAGGGTGGTCACGGCGCGATAACCGAGATGCATCTTGCGTTTCGCGAAGGAGGTGGCGACGTCGAGCAGCCCCGCCATCCGGTGCACCGCACCGTCGGCGTCGGTCAGGGTGCGGCCGAGCACCATGTAGCCGCCGCACTCGCCGTGCACGGCCCGTGTCGTGGCGAAGCGGCGCAGGCCGGCGAGGAAGGTCGTGGCGCCCGCCAACCGTCCGGCGTGTAGTTCGGGATAGCCGCCCGGCAGCCAACAGACGTCGCAGGTCTCGTCCGGTGCTTCGTCGGCGAGCGGTGAGAAGACCCGGATCTCGGCTCCGGCCGTGCGCCATCCGGAAACGAGATGGGGATAGAGAAAACCGAAGGCGGCATCATGGGCGATGGCGATGCGTTGGCCCGGTGGCGGCAGCGGCCGCGCCGCCTCGGTCACGGTGGGGGCGAGCGGCGGGGCCGCCGCCGTCAGTCGATCGAGGTCGACATGGGTGGCGACGAGATCGGCCATGCGGTCGATCAGGCGGTCGAGACCGCTCGTCTCCGCCGCCTGGACGAGGCCGAGATGGCGCTCCGGTACGGCGATGTCGGCGGTGCGCGGGATCGCCCCGAAGACCTCGATGCCGATCGCCCGAACGGCATCCGTGACGAGGCGAGTGTGGCGCTCCGAGCCGACGCGGTTGAGGATCACCCCGGCCAGGCGGAGACGGGGCGCGTAGGCACACACCCCGGCGATCGCCGCCGCCGCCGATTGGGATTGACCGGAGACGTCGTGGACCAGCACCACCGGCAGGCCGAGAGCCGCCGCGACGTCGGCGCTGGAGCCGGAACGGCCGGGATCGGCCGGCACGCCGTCGAAGAGGCCCATCAGGCCTTCCGCCAGCAGAAGATCGGCTCCGGCCGCGGTCTCGCCCGCCGACTGCGCGAGCAGGGCAGGGGGCATGGCCCAGCTGTCGAGATTGAGGCTCGCCCGCCCGGTCGCGGCGGCATGGAAGGCCGGATCGATGTAGTCGGGGCCGCATTTGGCGCCGGCGACGGCGAGGCCACGGCGCGCCAGCGCCCGCATCAGGCCGAGGGTGACCGTGGTCTTGCCGCTCGACGAACGCAGCGCCGCGACCAGCAATCCTCGGGGCGCGGCCGCACTCATACGGAGGCGTCGGGATAGCCGAGGGCGGCGCGGACCGGGACGATCGAGCCGATCACGGTGATCGCCGGTGCCTCGATCCCGGCCTTCTCGACGTCTGCGACGGCGGCGCCGAGGGTGGAGACGAGCACGCGCTGCTCCGCCGTCGTCGCCTTGTTGACGAAGGCGACGGGGGTGTCGGCCGCCATGCCGGCGCGCATCAGCTCCTCGGTGATCGGCGCGAGGTTGTTCATCGCCATGTAGAGGACGAGCGGCACGCCGGTGCGGGCGAAGGCGGCCCAGTCGATCGCTTCCGGCCCCTGCATGGCGTAGTGGCCGGTCATCAGGATGATCGCCTGATTGGTGTCGCGGGTGGTCGCCGGGATGCCGGCGGCGGCGAGGCCGCCGAGGCCGGAGGTGATGCCGGGCACCACGTGGAACGGAACGCCGGCGGCGTGAAGCGCCAACGCCTCCTCGCCGCCGCGACCGAAGACGAAGGGATCGCCGCCCTTGAGGCGCAGCACCCGCTTGCCCTGGCGGGCGAGTTCGATCAGCCGGTCGATGATGTCGCGCTGCTTGGCCGAGGGCTTGCCGCCGCGCTTTCCGGCGTATTCGAGCTCGGCGCCCTGGCGCACCAGCTCGAGGATGGCCGGCGACACGAGGGCGTCGTAGACCAGCACGTCGGCGGTGCCGAGCGCGTGGATGGCGCGGGCGGTGAGCAGGCCCGGGTCGCCGGGACCGGCACCCACCAGCCAGACGGAACCCGGCTCGAAGGTCGGCATGTGCCGGCCGAGCGGTCCGAGATCGATCATGGCGCATTCCCTCCGTTGACGTCCTTCCCGGTTCAGATACCAACTCGCACGATGAAAGACGACCTCTCCTTGACCGAAGATACGAAGGATTCTCGTCTGCGTCGCGGTTGGACCACGGGGGCTTGCGCCACCGCCGCGGCCAAGACCGCCTTTTCCGCGCTCCTCGGCCGCGGCTTTCCCGATCCGGTCGAGATCGCGCTGCCCGGCGGCGAACGCCCCGCCTTCGCCCTCGCGATGACCGAAGCCGGCGGCGAATTCGCCCGCGCCGGCGTGGTCAAGGACGCCGGCGACGACCCGGACGTCACCCACGGTGCGCTGATCGTCGCGACGGTTCGCCGCGCCGCACCGGGCGCCGGCGTCGTCTTCCGCGCCGGGGTGGGCGTCGGCACGGTGACGCGCCCCGGCCTGCCGCTCGCGGTCGGCGAACCGGCGATCAACCCGGTGCCGCGCGCCATGATCACCCGCGCCCTCGGCGAGGTGGCGGAAGCCGCCGGGGTGGCGGCCGACGTCGAGGTCGAGATCTCGATTCCGCACGGCGAGAAGATCGCGGCGAAGACGCTCAATCCGCGGCTCGGCATCGTCGGCGGCCTGTCGATCCTGGGGACGACCGGTATCGTCGTGCCGTTCTCCTGTGCCGCCTGGATCCACTCGATCCATCGCGGCATCGACGTGGCGCGCGCCATGGGCTTCGATCACGTCGCCGGCTCGACCGGGGCGACCACCGAGGCGGCGGTCCAGGCGATGCACGGCCTCGACGAGGTGCAGTTGATCGAGATGGGCGACTTCGTCGGCGGTATGCTCAAGTATCTCGACACCCACCCGGTCGCCCGCGTCACCGTCGCCGGTGGTGTGGCCAAGATGGTCAAGCTGGCGCAGGGACTGACCGATCTCCATTCCAAGCGCGGTTCGGTCGACCACGTCTTCCTCGCCCGTGTCGCGGCGGACGCCGGTGCCGCACCCGAGGTGGTGGCACGGGTCGCCGCCGCCAACACCGCACTCGAGGTGCTGGAGATCGCGCGCGAGACCGGATTCGATCTCGGCACACCGATCGCCGAAGCCGGCTGGCGCACCGCCGCGGCGCTGCTCAAGTCCGCCCCGGTGGCGCTCGAAGTGGCGGTGTTCGACCGCTCGGGCCGGGTGGTGGCGACGACCGGATTCCGACTGGTCGGTATGTGAGTGGGCGCCGTTCGCCACGATCCGTTTCGCGTGGAGCGCCCGAGCATTTCGCGTTCGCTCGGATCGGCCGCCGCGGGCGGCGGACCCCGACCGACAGAGCGCCCCGTCACTCACGGCTTCGGAGCGGATCGCCGGGCTCGGCGGTACGCCCTCCGCGCCTCGGATTCCGCAACGCCGACGGCCGTCGGTCGACTGCGTTGTCCGGTCTCCGACATGACCCGGTTCGATCCGTAGGTAGTGAGATTCAAGTGTTCGAACGTATTACGTCGAAGGTCGTAGAGTATTATTTTCGGCGCGCCGTGGAAGCCCGGACGCGGTCGGCGCGTCGGGGGGGCTCATCGGCCGGCTCAGCGGACACGCATCATGAACACGAAGTTTCCCGGCATTCCCTCCGTCATCCATGGGAACGGCGCGGTCGCGCACGTCATGTCGCAGATCTGCGGCGGCGTCATCGGCTACCCGATCACGCCTTCGACCGAGATTTCCGAGCTCTTCGAAGCGTTCCGCGCCGGAGGTGGCGTCAACGTCTGGGGTAAGCACCCGTTCTTCTTCGAGCCGGAAGGCGAACACTCGGCACAGTCGGGCGCGCTCGGTGCGGCACTGACCGGCGGAAAATATGTCTCCAACGCGTCTTCGAGCCAGGGCATCCTCTATGGCCTGGAATCTCATTATGTGACGGTCGGAAAGAAAGTCGGCGGCTTCGTCCTCCACGTCGCGGCGCGCGTCGTCTCACGCCACGCGCTGAACGTCATGGCGGGGCACGACGACGTCTATGCCCTGCTCGGGGCCGGTTACACCATCGTATTCGGCTCCAACCCGCAAGAAGCCGCCGATCTGGCCGTCATCTCCTACAAGGTGGCGGCCAATTCATTGATTCCGGTCGCCAACGCCATGGACGGTTTCGCCACCAGCCACATGCTGAGCGAAGCCCTGATGCCCGAGGACGATCTGGTGCGCGCCTTCGTCGGCGATCCCGCGGGGCGGATGAAGGCACCGACGGTGGCGCAGGAGATCCTGTTCGGCGCCAAGGGGCGTGTCTTCCAGCTCGGTCGGTGGCTCGATCGCAGGCGCGGCGATTTCGATCCGGAGAAGCTCAAGGTGCTGCGCGCCCATCTCGCGGCGAACGCCGAGGCGATCGAGACCGACGCCGCCGGCGACGGCCTCGCCGCGACGCTGCCGCTGGTTCCCGAGATCCTCGCCGGCCAGTGGCGGCGCCAGTGGATCAACGCCCACGAGAAGGGTACGCGCCAGCGTGTGCCGGCGCTCGTCGATCCGCACAATCCCGGCCTCACCGGCGGTGTACAGAACCAGCCCGACTTCCAGGCCGGCAGCGTCGATCATCGCACCCATTTCGCCGTCGACGTGCCGCGCTTCGTGCGCGAGGCGATGGCGGAGTATTCCGAGCTGACAGGCCGCGCCTACGCGCCGGTCAAGGCCTATCGCTGCGACGATGCCGAGACGGTGGTCGTCGGCCTCGGCTCGGTCACCGACGACGCCGAAGCGGTCGCCGAACATCTGCGTGGGTCGGGCCGCAAGGTCGGCGTGGTGTCGATCAAGCTGCTCCAGCCGTTCCCGGAAGCCGAACTGGTCGCGGTGTTGAAGGGCAAGAAGGCGGTGACGGTGCTGGAGCGTTCCGATCAGACGGTGCTCACCGGCCTGGTCATGCAGGCGCTCTATCGCGGGCTCGAAAACGCTCACGGTGGTCACAACACTGGGGTACCTCCGATCGAGGCGGTACCGCGGGTCACCACGGCGATCTTCGGGCTCGGCGCCCACGATCTGCAGCCGCGCCATCTGGTGGCGGCCTTCGACAACATGGACAAGTCCGAGGTGGCGCCGCTCGTCTATCTCGGCTCGACCTTCTTCGCCAAGAACCCGTCGCCGCGGCTCGCGGCTCTGCAGACCAAACTCGCCGCCGCCTATCCGGAGACGAAGCTGATGGCGCTGGAGACGGGCGAGAACCCGCAGCTCCTGCCCGAGGGCGCGTTCCGCGTCCGCTTCCACTCGGTCGGCGGCTACGGCACCATCGCCACCGGCAAGCTCCTTACCGACATCCTCGCCGGCGTTCTCGACCTGCATTCCAAGGCGGCGCCGAAATACGGCTCGGAGAAGTCCGGTGCGCCGACCAACTATTACATCACGCTCTCGCCCGAACCGGTGAAGATCACCAACGCCGACCTCGAGGAGGTCGAGATTGTCGTCTCGCCCGACCACAAGGCCTTCGCCCACACCAACCCGCTGAAAGGGCTGAAGCCGGGTGGCACCTTCATCCTGCAGTCGTCGGCGACGCCGCTCGAGACCTGGAGGATGCTGCCGCCGCACGCCCGCCGAACGATCCGCGAGAAGAAGCTCGACGTCTTCGTCATCGACGCCTTCCAGGTCGCCAAGCGCCACGCGCCCCGGGCCGATCTCGAGACCCGTATGATGGGCATCGCCTTCATCGGCGCGGTCTGCGGCCATCTCGACCATGTCGCCGCCGGGGCCTCGGCCGAGGCGATCCTCGACAAGACGCGCAAGCTCATCGCCAAGAAGTTCGGCGCCAAGGGCGACGCGATCGTCGACGGCAACATGGCGGTGATCCGCGACGGTCTCGCCGCGACGGTGAAGGTCGACTACGACGCCGCCGCCTTCCTTGAGGCGGACGCCGCTCCGGCGAAACCGGCGGCGCGGGGCGTGGCGCTCTCCGCCGGGCTCGAACACGCCGCCCGCAGCGTCGGCGAATCCGGCTTCCTCGACCAGGACTACTACGACGACGTCGTCGCCATCCCGTTCCGCGAGGGCTCGATCGCCGATGCGCCGGTCCTGCCCGGCACCGGTCTGTTCATGCCGGCGGCCTCCGCCGCCTTCAAGGACAAGGGCCTGTTCCGCCGCACCGTGCCGGAGTTCGTCGCCGACCTGTGCACCGGCTGCCTCGAATGCGCGCTGGTATGCCCCGATGCGGCGATCCCCAACACCGTGCACGAGATCCACGACCTGATCCTGACCGCGATCACCCGCTCCGGCGCCACCGAAGCCGGGCAACAGGGGCTGCGCGCCCAGGTCTTTCCCGTCGCCGTGACCGTGCGCGAGGCGCTGCGCAATGCCAAGGGCGCGCCGCTCGCCGATCTCTTCCTCGCCGCCGCCGCCGATCTCGGCGACGACGACCCGGTCGTGGTCGACACGGTGAAGCGCACCGCCGCAGCGCTCGCCACCTTCCCGGTCGCCTGCACCCGGCCGTTCTTCGACGCGGCCGAGAAGGCCAAGCCCGGTTCGGGTGGGCTGTTCTCGGCGACGATCGATCCGTGGAAATGTTCCGGCTGCCTCGAATGCGTCGAGGTCTGCGGTCCCGGTGCGCTGGTCGCCCGCGACCAGGACGAGAAACTGGTCGAAATGCTGCAGGTGCGCTTCGATGTGCTGGCGCATCTGCCCAACACCCCGGCGCGCTTCACCGACGACGCCACCGGCCCCGGCGGCGACACCAAGCGGCTGATCCTCGATCACGCCGCCTACTATGCGGTCACCGGCGGTCACGGCGCCTGCCGCGGCTGCGGCGAGGTGACGGCGATCCGGCAGGTGGTGGCGACCAACCACGCCCTCCACAAGTCGCGCAATCGCCACCAGATCCGCGAACTCGAGGACCTGCTGCGCGCCCTGGCCGAAAAGCGCACGGCGCTCGCCGCCGATCTCGGCGCCGGCCCGCGGGTCGCCCGCATCGATGCCACCATCGCCGTGCTCGAGACCCGGCTCTACGAGTTGGAGAGCGGCCCGAGCGGCAACGGCCCGTCGTCGACGGTGATCGCCAACGCCACCGGCTGTTCGAGCGTCTACGCCTCGACCTTCCCGTTCAATCCCTACACCGATCCGTGGGTGAACAGCCTGTTCCAGGACAGTCCGCCGCTCGCCAAGGGCCTGTTCGAAGGGTTGGTCGCCGGCGCGGTCGACGCGGTCAAAGCGTTGCGCGTCGCCCGGCTCGAGCTCGACGACGCCTACGAACCGCTGATCCACGACGCCGAGCTCCAGACCCTCGACTGGACGAGGTTCAGCGCCGACGAGCTCGCCCGATTGCCGACCATCGTCTCGATGGGCGGTGACGGCGCCACCTACGACATCGGTTTCGGTGCGCTGTCGCGGCTGCTCGCCACTCGCACCCCGGTCAAGGTGGTGGTGCTCAACTCCGGCGCCTATTCCAACACCGGTGGTCAGGCCTCGACCGCGAGCTTCACCGCGCAGGATTCCGACCTGTCGCGCATCGGTCGGGCCCACGACGGCAAGCAGGAGGAGCGCAAGGAACTGGGCCTCATCGCCTCCTTCCATCCGGACGTCTTCGTCGTCCAGTCCTCGACGGCGCTGCAGGGGCACTTCCTCAAGCACGTCGTCGAGATGCTGAACTACAACGACGCGCCGGCGGTGCTCGACGTGTATACCCCCTGTCAGGCAGAACACGGGATCGGCGACGCGGCGGCGGCCGGCCATGCCCGGCTGGCGGTGGAAAGCCGCATGAGCCCGGTGTTCGTCCACGATCCGCGGCTCGATTCGTCGCGCCATCGCCTGTCGCTCGACGGCAATCCGGATCCCGATCGCGACTGGTCGATGCGTACCATCGCCCACGTCGACGAGGCGGGAAAACCGGCGTTGCTCGAGGTGCCGCTGACCCCGGCCGACTTCGCCCTCGGCGAGGGCCGTTTCAAGAAGCACTTCCATCCGATGCCCACCGGCATGGAAGGGGTGCCGGTCCACGAGTACATCGACCTCGATCCGAAGCAACGCGCCGGTCTGGTGCCCTTCGTCTGGTCGACCGAAACCGACGGTCGTCTGGTGAAGCTGGCGGTCGCCCCGGCGATCGTCCATCTCGTCGCCGAGCGGCGGAAGTACTGGCGCACCCTCCAGTATCTCGCCGGCCAGCCGATCGCCTCGATGGACATCGCCCATCGCAACGAGGTCGAAGCGCTGAAGAGCCGCTATGCGGCGCTCGCCGCCGAGCGCGAACATTCGCTCGACGAGATCGCTCGGGCGATGTCGGAACTCGCCACCGCCTCCGGCGCTCCGGCGGGGCGCGGCGGCTTCGCCGCGTCCTTCGGCGGTGGCGCCACACCGGCCCCTGCGCCGGTCGTCGCCACGGTCGCGACCGGCGGTGCGCCGGTGGCGATGACCGACGACGCGGCCGAGAAGTGCAGCAACTGCAAGACCTGTTACCAGGACCTGCCGGAGCTCTTCGAGAAGACGACGGTGATGGTGGCGGGTAACGCGAAGGAGATCGGCCATCTGATCGCCGGGGCCGTCGACAAGGTCACGGTCACCGACGAACTGAAGGTGCGGATCGCGCGCGTGGTCGCCAACTGCGATGCGGAGATCATCAGATGAACGACGTCGCACGCCCCGCCGAGCCCTGTGGCACGGACCCCGTCCCGCTCGACGAGGCGGACCTCTTCGACAAGCAGGTGGAGCTCCTGAAGCGCCGCCTCGCCGCCGATCCCGCCGCCTTCCGCGACATGTTCATCGCCGAGGGGATCGAGGCGATCGCCTGGCAGTTCCGCCAGGACGAACTCTCGGCGCCGTTCACCGAGACCTTCTGGAAGATGCTGCTACGCGGCGACGACGTCGCTCTCGTGCTCCAGCGCTTCGTCTGGGCGATGCCGCTCAAGTTCAAGCGGCGTTTCATCCAGGCGATCGACGCCCATCTGTCCGGCCGCTATCCGCTGTTCGCCGGCCTCTCCAGGGGCTGGCCGGGCGAGAACGGCATCCCGCCCTACATGCGGTCGGCGGAAGAGCGGTCGAACGACTTCGAACTCGTGAACCAGGGATACCTGGGCTACATGAACCTCGGCTACTCGGCGCGTGAGGTCGAACTCTTCGTCTGGCTCGAGGTGCTGCGCGACAAGCAGTGCGGCGACAAGCCCTGCGAACTCGGCGTCTTCCTCGCCGGTAAACGCGAGGCCAAGGGCGGCTGCCCGGTGAAGATCCACATCCCGGAGATGCTGAACCTGCTCGGCACCGGCCGCTACGACGAGGCGCTCGATCTCATCCGCTCGTCGAACCCGCTGCCCAACGTCACCGGCCGGGTCTGCCCGCAGGAGCTGCAGTGCCAGGGTGTGTGCACCATCAACACCCGGCCGATCGAGATCGGCCAGCTCGAGTGGTACCTGCCGCAGCGCGACAAGCTCGTCCATCCGGTGACCGACACCCGTCTCCTCCAGGATCCCTGGGCGGAGGCGCGCAAGCCGCCGATCGCGGTGGTCGGCTCGGGTCCCTCGGGCCTGATCAACGCCTATCTTCTGGCGGCGGAAGGCCATCCGGTCACGGTGTTCGAGGCCTTCCACGACCTCGGCGGCGTGTTGCGCTACGGCATCCCGGAATTCCGCCTGCCCAATACGCTGATCACCGACGTGGTGGAGAAGATCGAACGTCTCGGTGGCCGCTTCGTCCGCAACTTCGTCGTCGGCAAGACCGCGACGATCGCCGACCTCAAGGCGGCCGGGTTCTGGCGTGTCTTCGTCGGCACCGGTGCCGGGCTGCCGCGCTTCATGAACGTGCCGGGCGAGCACCTCAACGGAGTGATGTCGGCCAACGAGTTCCTCACCCGCGTCAATCTCATGCAGGGCCATCGCCCCGGCTACGAGACGCCGTTGCCGCTGGTGAAGGGCAGGGAGGTGATGGTCATCGGCGGCGGCAACACGGCGATGGACGCCGCCCGCACCGCTCGTCGGCTGGGGGCGAAGGTCACCATCGTCTACCGCCGCACCAAGGCGGAGATGCCGGCTCGTGTCGAAGAACTGCACCATGCGCTGGAAGAGGGCATCGCGCTCGCCGAACTCTGCGCTCCGCGCGAATTCGTCGGTGACGACAGGACCCAGGTGCTGAAGCACGCGGTGCTGGAGATCATGGAACTCGGCGCCCCCGACGCCTCGGGTCGGCGCACCCCGAAGCCCTCGGGCGAGACGCGGATCATGCCGGTCGATCTCGCCATCATGGCGCTCGGCAACGATCCGAACCCGATCGTCAAGGACGCCGAGCCGACGCTGAAGACCACCAAGTGGGGCACCATCGCGCTCGACGAGGGCAGTCAGGAGACCTCGATCGAGGGCGTCTACTCCGGGGGCGACGCGGCTCGTGGCGGTTCCACCGCGATCCGCGCCGCCGGTGACGGCCAGGCGGCTGCCCGGCAGATCCTCGGCGAGATCTCGTTCACGCCCGAGGAGACGCGCGACATGGTCGCCCGCGCGGCGCGTTACACCGAACTCGGCCAGGAACGGCCGACGATCGTCGCGAAGATCGAACTCTCCGCCGGTATCGTCGAATTCGTGGTGCGGGCGCCGCTGGTGGCGCGGGCGGCGCGGGCCGGACAGTTCGTCCGCGTGCTGGCCTCGGACCAGGGTGAGCTGATCCCGTTGACGCTCGCCGACTGGGATGCCGATGCCGGCACCATCACCCTGGTGATCCAGGCGATGGGCACCTCCTCGACCCTGATGAACCGCATGGTGGTCGGCGATCGCTTCGTCGGCATCGCCGGACCGCTCGGTCGGCCGAGCGAGCTGCACCACAGCTCCCCTGGCGAGACGGTGGTGTTCACCGCCGGCGGCGTCGGTCTGCCGCCGGTCTACCCGATCGCCCGCGAGCATCTCAGGATGGGCAATCACGTCACCCTGATCTCGGGCTTCCGCTCCAGGGACCTGATGTTCTGGACCGGCGCGGACGAGAAGCTCGGGCGGCTGAAGGCCGAGTTCGGCGATCTCCTCGATCTCGTCTACGCCACCAACGACGGCAGTTTCGGCTATTCGGGCTTCGTCACCGGACCACTCGCCGAGATGCTGGAGGCGAAGCGGCCGATCGCCGAGGTGGTGACCATCGGCCCGCCGTTGATGATGAAGGCGGTCGCCAATCTGACGCGACCCTGGGGGGTCAGGACCATCGCCAGCCTCAACTCGATCATGGTCGATGCCACCGGCATGTGTGGCGCCTGCATGGTTCCGGTGCTGCTCGACGGGCGGACGGTGCGCAAACACGCCTGCATCGACGGGCCGGAAATCGATGCCCACATCATCGAATGGGACAAGTTCCTACCGCGCTTCGACCAGTTCCGGGTCCAGGAGACGGAGAGCCGACGCCGTCACGGCTTGCCGACGAACTGACGAACGTGGATTCTCCGGCCGGGCCGCACGCGGCCCGGCCGAAGCGCGCCCAGTGCACGGATTCGGTCGGACGATTCACCTCGAGGCTTCGGTCGTGCACCAGATTCCTTTGTTGGTGCAGCGGCTTATCCAGTCGGATGCGGCTTTTCGGCCCGTTGCATCCGACTGGGCCGGTGCACTAGCCCTCCGAGGCGTCGGTGAGCGGGTACCAGTTCGACATGGCGAAGCGCACCCCGCAGGTCTCGCCGACCTGAGGGCCCGGCTCGTGGCGGGTCTTCTGCACCCGGAGCGTCTGCGACCCGACGGCGATCTGGTAGTCGACGATCTCGCCGAGCGACGAGCGCCGGCGCACGGTGCCGCGCAGGCCGCCCTCGTCGACGAAGTCGACGTCGGAGGGTCGGACCGCCAACACGCCTTCACCGACCCCGACCAGCTCGGCCGGCGCCTCGTCGACCGCGTCGAAGGGCAGGGCGAGATCGTCGACCTGCATACGGCCGCCGGTGAAGCGGACGCGCAGGAAGCTCGACAGGCCGATGAAGGAGAAGACGAAGCGGTTGGCCGGGCGATAATAGACATCGCGCGGACTGCCGATCTGTTGCACCACCCCCTGTTTCATCACCAGGATGCGGTCGGAGAGCGCCATGGCTTCCGACTGGTCGTGGGTGACGTAGAGGATCGAGAACCCCAGACGGCGCTGGATGTCCTTGATCTCGAAGCGCATCTCCTCGCGGAAATGCGGGTCGAGGCTCGACAGCGGCTCGTCGAGCAGCATCACCTTGGGCCGGATGGCGAGCGCCCGGGCCAGCGCGATGCGCTGCTTGCCGCCGCCCGACAGGTCGTCGGGACGGCTGTCGGCGAGCGCCGTCAGGTTGGTGTGGCGCAGTGCCTCGTCGACGCGGCGACGGATCTCGTCGGCCGGTAGTTTGCGGATCCTGAGCGGGAAGGCGATGTTCTCGAACACCGAGAGGTGCGGCCAGACCGCGAAGGCCTGGAACACCATGCCGAAGTCGCGTTTCTCCGGCGGCAGATAATAGTTCTTCGCCTTCGACGACAGGACCCGGTCGCCGGCGCGGATCTCGCCGCCGTCGATGTCCTCGAAGCCGGCGACCATGCGCAGCGTCGTGGTCTTGCCGCAGCCCGAGGGCCCGAGCATCGCCACGCACTCGCCCGGCGCGACTTCGAGGTTCAGGCCGGAAACGGCGGCGACATTGCCGAAGCGCTTGTCGATCGCGTCGAGCTTCAGATACGACATGGCCGCCTCCCTCACTTCTCGATCTTGAAGACGCGCTTCACCACCACCTCGGCGGTGACGATGATGATCAGCGCCACGCCGGCCATGGCGGCGGCGTAGACGGTCTCACCGTCCTCGTTGAGGGTGTAGATGGCGACACCGATGGTCCGCGTCGTCGGCCCGTAGAGCAGCACCGAGACGGTCAGTTCACGCAGCGCCGGCAGGAAGATCAGGAAGAACGCCGCCACCATGCCGGGCCGCACCAGCGGGATGACGATGTCCCTGAGCGCTTGCCACATGGTGGCGCCGGAGGCGCGCGCCGCCTCGACGAGGCTGTCGTGCACCTGTTCGAGCGCCGCCGAGTTGGCCTTCAGCGCGAAGGCCATGTAGCGGGCGATGTAGGCGACGAGGATGATCCAGATGGTGTTGTAGATGTTGATCCCGTACTTGCCGCTCCACGCGAGGATGACGCCGAGAGCGATCACCGAGCCGGGAACCGAGAAGGGCAGCATGCCGAGGAACTCGAGCAGGCCCTTGCCCGGCACCTTCATCTTGACGATGACGTAGGAGATGATCACGCCGGCGAACATGGTGATCAGCGCGGCGGCGAGGCCGAGACCGATCGAGTTCCAGATGGCGTCGCGGGTCAGGTCCCACTCGAACAGGATGTGGTGGTAGTTGTCGAAGGTCATGTTCTCGACCGCGATCGGTAGACCGTAGGTCTTGAGACCGCCGACGAGGAAGATGGTCGTCGTCGGCAGCACGATGGTGAAGCCGATGTAGGCGATGCAGAAGGCGAGGAGCGGCAGCCGCAGACCGCGCAGCCGGATCTCGGTCGGCCGGAAGCTCTTGCCGGCGATGATCTGGTAGCGGCCCTTCGACAGCACCCGGTTCTGCAGCCAGATGATCAGCGCCGCCGCGATGACCAGCACCGTCGACAAGACCGTACCGGTACGGATCGCCGCGAAGGAGCCGGCACTCTGGTGAATGCGCTCGTAGATCAGCGTCGGGATGTTGTAGATGCCCGCCTCGATGCCGAGCATCGCCACCGTGCCGAAATGCGCCATCGAGTAGAGCATGATCAGGAGCGCCCCGGAGAGGATCGACGGCGCGACCAGCGGGATGGTGATCTTGCGGGTGATGGTGAAGAGATCGGCGCCGGAGATGCGGGCGGATTCCTCGAGCGTCGGATCCATGCGCTCCAGCGCGCCGCAAACCTGGATGAAGACGAAGGGGAACAGATACATCGTCTCGACCAGGATAATGCCCTGGTAGGTGTAGATGTCGAAGATCGGCCCGGGGAAGCCCAGCGTCTCGATGAAGAATCGGTTGATGTAGCCGGAGCGCGGCGACAGCAGCATCTTCCAGGCGAGCGCGCCGATGAACGACGGCAGCATGAAGGGCACGAGGAACAGGACCTTCATCGCCCCCTTGTAGGGCAGGTCGGTGCGGGTCACGAGCCAGGCGAAGAAGGTGCCGACGATGGTCCCGGTGACCGTCACGCCGGAGGCGAGGATCAGCGAGTTGATCAGGGCCTTGTAGGTCTCGCGCTCGCTCAGCACCTTGACCATGTCGGCGATGTTGAGACTTCCGTTGACCCACAGGGCGTTGAAGAAGATCAGCAGCACCGGCACGGCGACGAAGATCACCAGGATGGCGACAGCGAGGCCGAACAGGATCTGCGGTGTGCCGAAGCGGAAGGATCCGGTCATCTCGCGCCTCCTTCGATGTCGGCCACGGCCGTGTCGAACCATTGCGATCCGCGGAAGGCGAGGCGGCAGGTCTCGCCCTCTTCGAAGCGCTGCGCGGGGTCGAGCGCCCGCCGGCTGTCGGTGGCGGCGCGGAAGGTCACGCCGCCCGCCTCGATCAGGTAGTCCATCTGCGCCCCGAGGAAGCTCGCTCGTCGCACCACGCCGGCCAGGCCGTCGCCGTCGCGAGCGAGTTCGATGTCGAAGGGTCGGCAGCCGAAGGTCGCGTGTTCGCCGGCGAGACCGGGTGCTTCGCCCGGCCACACCGCCGCACCGTCGGGGAAGAGCCAGGTCGCGCCGACGCGGCGCATCGGCACGAAGTTGGCGACTCCGAGGAAGCGGTAGACGAAGGCGTCGATCGGCCGGTCGAAGACGTCGTCGGGGGTTCCGACCTGACGCAGCCGCCCGGTCTCGTCCATGACGCCGATGCGATCGGCGATGGCGAGCGCGATCTCCTGGTCGTGGGTGACGTAGATCACGGTGATGCCGAGCTTCTGCTGCAACTCGCGGATCTCGAAGCGCATTTCCTCGCGCAGGTTGGCGTCGAGGTTGTTGAGCGGTTCGTCGAGCAGCAGCAGCGACGGCTCGGAGACGAGCGCCCGGGCGAGAGCGACGCGTTGTTGTTGGCCGCCGGAGAGCTGCGAGGGCATCCGCGCCTCGAGCCCGGCGAGACCGACCTGGCCGATCGCCCGCCGGGTGCGCCGGTCGCGTTCGTCGGCGGCGGTGCGGGCGATCTTCAGGGGATAGGCGACGTTGTCGGCGACGCTCATGTGCGGCCACACGGCATAGTCCTGGAACACCATGCCGAGCCCGCGCCGATCGGGCGGAACGTCGGCTCCGTCGCCGGCCACCAGCCGATCGCCGATCCGGATGGTGCCGGCATCCGGTCGGTCGAAGCCGGCGAGCAGGCGCATCAGCACCGTCTTGCCGCATCCGGAGGGTCCGAGAAGCGTGAAGCTCTCGCCCGCCTCGACCGTCAGATCCAGGTCATGGAGGATCTTTCGGCCTCCAAACGATTTGGAGAGGCCGTCGATTCTGACCGAAGTCATCGTTCACCCCCGATCGATCACTTCTGCATGATGTCGGTGAACTTCTTGATGGTGGCTTCCTTCTCGGCCATCATCGACTTGTAGTCGACGGGGATGGCGCGTTTCATCGCGTCGGCGACCGGCGGCAGCGGATAGCGATCCGGAACCTGAACGTCGGAGCGGACGGGCAGGGTGCCTTCCTCGGCGATGATCGTCTGGCCTTCCTTCGACAGCACGAAGTCGACGAACTTCTTCGCCGCCTCGGCGTTGGGCGAACCCTTGAAGATGGTGATCGGGCTCGGGATGACCAGCATCTCCGGCGGATAGACCAGCGCCAGGGTCGCGCCCTTGTCGACCTTGTCGAGGGTGATGTAGTCGACCGCCAGCGAGCCGAGCAGGTCACCGGAGGCGGTGTCGTCGACCACCTGGCCCGAGCCCTTGCCCATCTTGGCGCCGTTGGCGCGCAACGCCTCCATGTAGCCCCAGCCGAACTGCCGCACCAGGAGCGACACGCTCATGTAGGCGGTGCCGGAGAGAGCCGGGTTGGCGATGCCGTAGGCGCCCTTGAAGGCGGCGCCCTGGACGTCGGCCCAGGTCTTCGGCGCGGTCTTGATCAGGCGGGTGTTGTAGGCGATGCCGAGGGTGCCGAGGCGCACCGCGGTGAAGGTGCCGTCGTAATCGGGCAGCGGGTTGACCAGTGCCTTGATCTCCTTCGGCACGTAGGGCTGCAGCACCCCCTGTTCCTGGAGCTGGTAGAAGTCCGGGACCTCGCTGGTCCACAGCACGTCGGCGAGAATCTTGCCGGATTCACGCTCGGCGGCGATCTTGGCCATCAGCTTGCCGGCTCCCGCCGACTGGTAGTCGAGCTTCACCTCGGGGTGCTTGGCGGCGAAGGCGGTCTTCAACTGGCCGATCAGCGACTCCTTCATCGAGGTGTAGACGTAGAGCTTCTCCTGCGCCTGGGCCGGCAGAGCCTGGAAGCCGACGAGCAGCAGCGCCGAAGCCAGCAAGTGGCGGATCTTCATGGGACTCCTCCTGTCGTTCGTTGGGACCTGACGGCCCGGATGGCGATCGGACACCCTTCACCTTTCAGGAACCTTTCGGCGGCCCCGCAACCGGTTCGCCGGCGATCGGAAGTCGCACCCGGACAACGAAGCCGCCGCCGTCGGGCAGGTCGTCGAGGGCGATTGAGCCGCGATGCACCACCGCGATCTGGTGGGCGATCGCCAGACCGAGGCCGGAGCCGCCGCCGGCCTGACGGTCGAGACGGCGGTGGAAGCGCTGGAACACGGTCTCGCGCACCTCGGCGGAAATGCCGGCACCGCTGTCGGCGACGGAGATCTCGGCGATGTCGCCGAGGGTCGCGAGAATGATCCGCACCCGACCCTCGCGCGGGGTGTAACGCAGGGCGTTGTCGATCAGATTGGAGAAGAGCTCGTGCAACATGATCTCGTTGCCGAGGACGGAGACCTCCTCGCCGCCATCCTCGTAGCCGAGGTCGATGCGCTTCTCGATGGCGAGCACGCTGAGGTCGAGGGCGGTCTCGCGCAGCAGCGCGCCGAGATCGATGCGCACCCCCTCGGCCATGGCGCCGCGCGCCGCCTCGATGCGCGACAGCGTCAGCATCTGGTTGCACAGGCGCTGGGCGCTGCGGGAGGCGTTGGTGATGCCCTCGATCGCCTCGCGCAGTTTCGCCGGGTCGGTCTCGCGCAGCGCGTACTGGGCCTGGGCGCCGAGCAGGGTCAACGGCGTGCGCAACTGGTGGGCGACGTCGGCGGCGAAGCGGCGGCTCGCTTCGAGCAGGCCGGCGAGCCGGGCGAGGTGGCCGTTGATCGCGTCGACCAGCGGGCGGAACTCGCGCGACACCTCTTCGGTGGCGAGCGGCGTCATGTCCTCCGCCTCGCGGCGTGCCAATCCGTCGGCCGCCACCCGCACCTCGCGGCGAACGGCGCGTATCCACAGCCAACCGAGCAGCACGGCGACCGCGGCGGTCGCCAGATGCCGGCGCAGCTCGCGGAACACCAGACGGCCGACAGCTTCGGCGCGCACCCGGGTGCTCTCCGCCGCCACCACGATCGCCGCGCCGCGCCGCGCCGTGGCCTCGCCCTCGACCAGGAGGGCGGCGACGCGCACCGGGTTGCCGCGGAGATGGCCGTTGGTGAAGCGCAGCCGCTCGCCGACGTCCGGTCGGGCGTAGGGGAGGTCGCGCTCGCCGGCGAGGGTGACGCCGTGAGCGTCGATCACGGCGAAATGGACCTCGTCGACCTGAGCCTCGAGCGCCTCGGCGAGGCGTTCGACCAGGGCATCGGGCTCGACGGGGGTCGATTTCAGCAGGCCGAGCGCGGCGCGCAGGCCACGGTCGTGCGCCGCATAGACCGTCTCGCGGGCGTCGCGATAGGCGACGACGGCGTCGAAGACGAAGAGCGCCACCAGCGCCGTCAACCCGACCAGGGCGACGCGTCCGGCGAGGCTTCGGCCGACGGGCAAGGGCGCCGCGTCATCCTTCGACGGAGAGCGCATAACCGAGCCCCCGCAGTGTGGTGATGGTCGCGCCGGAGCCCTCGATCTTCTTGCGCAGGCGATGGACGTAGATCTCGATGCTCTCGATGCGGGCGTCGGAATCGAACTCGAAGACGCGGTTGAAGACGGTCTCGCGCGACACCGGCCGGCCGAGGCGCGCCGCCAACGCCTCGAGCACCGCGGTCTCGCGCGGGGTCAGCGCCAGCGGCCGGCCGTCGAGCGTCACCTCGCGCTCCAGCGTGTCGAGAACCAGCCGGCCGATCTTCAACCGCGGCGTCTGGGCATTGCTGCGCCGCAGCAGCGCGCGGACGCGGGCTTCCAGCTCGTCGAGTTCGAAAGGTTTGGGCAGGTAGTCGTCGGCGCCGAGATTGAGGCCGCGCACCCGATCGTCCTTGGCGCCGCGGGCGGTGAGGACGAGGACGGGGGTGTTGTCGCCGCGGTCGCGCAGCCGCTTCAACACGTCGAGCCCGTCGAGGCCGGGCAGCGACAGGTCGAGGATGACGACGTCGTAGCGGTTGGTGGTGAGCGCCAGATCGGCGTCGTCGCCGCGCCCGATCGCTTCGACGACGAAGCCGCTCTGTTCGAGCCAGCCGGTCAGCCAGCGCGCGAGATCGGGGTGGTCCTCGACGAGCAGCACACGCATGGTCGGCTCCCGCTCACCGACGTCTCCGGTGGACCGTCGGCCGAGGCTCGACCGACCGAGGCGCCGCGAGGGGAGGGGGATCGCCCGCCCCCGCGCGCCGCCGGGGCAGGCCCGGCCGGCTCATGGAGCATGGTTCTTCCACGGTTGTCGATCCCCTTCGGTGGCGAAGCGAGGGCCGGTGTGGACGATGCACCGGTTCGGTCGTCAATGCTGATAGCCGAACATCCGCGGCACGTGGAGCACGACTCCCGGCCACAGGATCATGATCAGCAGGGCGAAGCAGAGGACGAGGATGAACGGCCACACCTCGCGAATGATGTCCTTGAGCGGGATGCCGGTGATGCCGTTGATGACGAAGAGCAGCACGCCGTAGGGCGGCGTGACGAGGCCGATCATGATGTTGACGGTCATCACCACGCCGAAGTGGACCATGTCGAGCCCGAGCGCCCGGGCCGCCGGCAGGAACAACGGAATGACGATGAGGATCAGCGTCGTCGCGTCGAACAGGCAGCCGAGCACCAGGAACAGGGCGTTGACCGACAAGAGGAACACCAGCGGCGAGGTTTCGATCGCCAGGATCTTCTTCGACATCAGCGCCGGGATGTTCTCGCTGGCGACGAGGTAGTTGAGCACCAGCGCCGAGGCGATGATGAGGCCGACGACCGCCGTCGACTTGGCGGCGTCGAGCATCAGGTGGCCGAAGTCGGCGAAGGACATGCCGCGATAGGCGACCGCCGAGAGGAACAGCGCATAGGCCGCCGCCACCGAGGCGGCTTCGGTCGGCGTGGTGGCGCCGCCGTAGATGCCGAAGAGCAGGATCACCGGCAGCATCAGCGCCGGGAAGGCACGCAGCGTGATGCGCGGCATCTCGGCGAGCGGCACCGCCGCGTCGCGGGGGAAGTTGCGCCGGGTTGCGATCCAGGCGTTCATCGCCATCAGCACCGCACCGATCAACAGGCCCGGCAGGATGCCGCCGAGGAAGAGATAGCCGATCGAGGTGTCGGAGATCAGGGCGTAGAGCACCATCGGGATCGACGGCGGAATGATCGGCCCGATGACGCTCGCCGCCGCGGTCAGCGCCGCGGCGTAGCCGGCCGGGTAGCGGCCCTCGCGGCGCATCATCTCGATGATCACCCGACCGATGCCGGCCGCGTCCGCCACCGCCGACCCGGACATGCCGGCGAAGATGATGTTGGCGATGACGTTGACGTGGCCGAGGCCGCCGCGGAAGCGACCGACCAGCGCCAGACAGAAGGTCAACAACCGATCCGAGACGGTGCCGGCGTTCATGAAGTTCGCCGCCATGACGAAGAGCGGCACGGCGAGCAGCAGGTAACTGTCGAAGAGGCCGTTGAGTCCCTGTTCGACGATCAGCCCGGGATCCTGATGGGTGGCGAAGAGATAGACGATGGCGCCGACGTAAGTGGCGAAGGCGACCGGAACGCCGAGGGCCGAGAGCCCGAAGAGCAGGAAGAGGGCGAGCCAGAAGGCGTTGCTCATTTCTCCGCCTCCTCGTGGACGTCGGCGACCGAGGCGACGTGGGCGCGCCAGTTGCCGCCGAGGAGGTGGTAGAGCGTCAGTCCCGACCGCCACACCACCGCCACCATGAAGATCAGGAAGACGCCGAAGACGAGATCGAAGCGCAGCCGCATCACCGGCGTCGTCTGGCGTGCCATGTAGGCGATGTAGTCGGCGGCGGCGGGCAGATCGGCGGCGAAGGCGGCGCCGATGGCGATCGCCCCGATCCCCGCCATCACCCGCCGTGCCCCCTTCGGCGCGTGGTCGTAGATGACGGTGAAGGCGACGTGGTCGCGTTCTCTGAGGAGGAAGGCGGCGGTCCAGAACACTCCGAAGAGGTAGAGGACGACACAGAGTTCCTGGGTCCAGTCGAGCGGGGCGTTGAACCCGTAGCGCGTCACCACCTGGAGGATGAAGCCGGCGAACATCGCGGTGAAACAGATCACCGCGACGATTTCGGCGGCTCGCCTCAGGGTCTTCACCAGGGCGGCCATGGGAGCCTCACGAGACGGCGGGCGGACGCGGCCGTCGCAGGGAACGAGAGACGGTGGGATGCGGACGGTGGGAGTGCCGCGGACGGCCGCGGCACCCATGGCGACCTCACTTGACCGCGTTGATCCGGTCGACGATGCCGGCCGGCCAGTCCTTGGCGAAGTCGGAGGCGAGATAGGCCTTCTGCACGGTGGCGCGGAAGGCCTCGACGTCCGGCGCGTAGACCTTGAGGCCCTTCTCCTTGAAGAAGGCGACGAGCTCGGCCTCGTCCTTCAACCGGTTCTCGGTGTTCCATTCGACCGCCTTGGTGGCGGCGGCCCGGACCTTGGCCTTCTGGGCGTCGGAGAGCTTCACCCAGGTCTTCTCCGCCATCGACAGGAAGATCGCGTCGACGAGATGCGAGGTCAGGACGATCTGGTTGGTGACCTCGTAGAATTTCGCCGCCTTGTCGGTCGGCAGCGGGTTGTCCTGGCCGTCGATGGCGCCGGTCTGCAGCGCGGTGTAGATCTCGCCGAAGGCGACCGGGGTCGAATTGGCGCCGAGCGCCTTGCCGAGGAACAGCCAGGCGTCCGATCCGGGCATGCGCAACTTGACGCCGGCGAGGTCGGCCGGGGTCTTGATCTCCTTGGTGCCGCGCAGATTGACCTGACGGGTGCCGAGATAGCCGACATCGAGGATGCGGATGCCCATCTTCTCGGTGACCTGCTTGTAGAACTCCTCGCCGATCGGGCCGCGGAACACCTTCTTCTGGTGTTCGGTGTCGCGGATCAGGTAGCCGGCGGTGAACACCGACCAGGCCGGGACGATCTTGGCGATGTCCTGGGCCGAGATCATCGCCATGTCGAGGTTGCCGCGCTCCATCGCGGCCGGCTCGGTGCCCTGTTTGAACAGGGTGGCGTTGAGGTGGATCTCGACGTCGAACTCGCCGGGGGCGGTCTTCGCCAGTTCGTCCTTGAAGACGGTCAGCATCCGGGCATGCCAGTCGGTCTCAACGGCGGGCGTGGAGATGCGGACCTTGAGCGGGTCGGCCGCCAGGGCCGGGCCGGCGAGGGTCGCGAGGGCGACGGCGCCGAGAAGCGCGGTGCGACGGGTGATGCGCATGTCGATTACCTCCCTGTCACCCCGCGGCGGCGGCGCGTCGTCGGCGCGGATGTCCGAGCCGCGCGGGGGAAGCCTCGTCGGTGATCCGGACGAAACCGTCGGATCCCGTGTTCCGGCCGCCGCACTCGTCCGGCCGGGGCGAGGACGAATTCGGCGGAATGGTTCCGGCATCGCGACGTGATCCGCCGGAACCCATGTCAGACCTTCAGAGCCAGCTCCCGTGCCATGCCGACGTGGAAGGTGATCGCCGTGGCCGCCTTGTGCGGGTCGCGGGCGGCGATGGCCTCCAGAACGGCGAGATGCTCGCGCATCGCGGATGCGACTCGTCCGTCGATGCGGTAACGCTCCTGGGCGATGAGCCGCATCTTGATCGAATTGACGCGATAGGCCTTCGAGATGATCTCGTTGCCGAGCGCGTCGATGATGAGATCGTGCATGCCCCAGTCGAGCGCCTGGGCGCGTGCCTCGTTCTCCCTGGTCTCGCCGATGGCGAGGACCTCGTCGAGGATCTCCCGGTGCTGCCGGATCAGGTCGGCGATCTGGGCATCGGTCGCCGAGGCGGCGAATTCCATCACCGCTTCGCGTTCCATGAACAGGCGGAACTGGAAAGCCTCACGGATCAACGCCACATCGATGTGTGCGACCTGCATACCGCGCTGGGGCACGGTGCGGATCAGACCTTCGACCTCGAGACGGGGAACGATTTCGCGAATCGCCCCGAGCGGCATACCGGTGATCTCGACCAACTCACGTTGGGAGACGAACTGGCCCGGCCTCAGCTCGCGCGACAACAGTTGGTCGGTGAAGCGCGCGTAGGCCTTCTCTCGGAGCTTCTTCGGTGCGGCCGCTTCGTTCACTCTGCCCCCCCTTCCGGCGCCGATGCGCCGGTCGTTCCCGGCACGTGATCAGCTTCGTCCGGGTCGGGTGTCAGGGAACACCCGATCGTGTACCTCGGCAAGAACCGCAGCGGCGCCGGCCGGGGTCGCCTCCAGCGGCGCCCGGGTGCGGGCCCAGCCGGCATCACCGGTGACGTGTGCCACCAGTGCCTTGACCGCCGGGGTCACCGGCACCTTCACCACCGCGTCGACCAGATCGGCGACCGCCGGATCGTCGATCCCGTCGACGGCGAGGCGGCGGATCCTCTCGGGACAGACGTTGCCCATGCCGGAGATGGCGCCGGCACCACCGGCACGGACGGCGCGGGCGAGATCACGTTCGTCGCCGACCAGGATCTCGAGTTCGCCGCGGGCGGCCACCAACTTCTCGGTGGCCGGCCAGTCGCAGCCGGAATCCTTCACGCCGCGCACCACGCCGGGGAAGGCGTCGGCGAGACGTCGCACCAGCGGCAGCGACAGCGGCACCTCGGTGACCGAGGGGATGTGATAGAGCAGCACGTCGCGGGCGGTCGGGCCGAGGCCGGCGAAGATCGCGGCGTACCAGTCGAAGACGCCGGTGTCGGACGGGTTCTTGAAATAGAACGGCGGCAACAGCAGCACTGCCCGCACGTCCGCTTCGAGGGCGGTACGGGCTCGCGCGATCGCCGTGCCGACGGCGGTCTCGGCGACGGCGACGACGAGCCGCTTCGGAGCGACACCGCCGGCGATCAGCGCATCGAACACCGCGATCCGTTCTTCGGGGGCGATCGAGGCGCCCTCACCGGTGGTGCCGAAGAGCGTGATGCTGTCGCAGCCGCGGTCGAGGCAGCGTCGCGCATGGGCGACGAGGCGGGCGAGGTCGATGCGACCCTCCGCGTCGAACGGGGTTGTCAACGCCGCCGACAGCCCGAATCGGTCCTTCCGGGTCATGCCGCTACCCCTCCCGACGGTCCGCACCGTCGCTTCACTCCGAGTACGTCGTATAGTCTGCACTGACTGACATGTTACAATATAGACTTTCGTCGTATATTGCGTGACATGATGTCCCGGCGCCCACCCTTGATGGTCCGGTGACGCCGAAGTAGGCTGCTACCACGAGGCAGCACATGATACCGAGCGTACGGAGTCTCGTCCCGTTCGAAGCTTCGTAGGCGAAGGCGAGCCCGAATGGGCGTCGGCCGGTCGGGCCGTGACGCTCGTGAAGATCGGACGAGTCCGTATTTCATGAGCCCGATATGAGAGGTCCGCCATGGGGCCGCATTCTTCCTCCCTCTTCGTCGGCATCGACGTCGGCTCGGCGAGCGTGCGCGCCGGGCTCTACGACACTTCCGGTCGGCGTCTCGCTTTCCGGGTGCGCCCGATCCTGCAATTCCGGCCGAGGGACCTGTTCGTCGAACAGTCTTCGGCCGACATCTGGGCCAACGCCTGCGCCGCGGTGCGGGGGGTGGTGGCCGACGCGGGTGTCGATCCGGCGCGGGTGGTGGCGATCGGTGTCGACGCCACCTGTTCGCTGGTGGCGGTCGGCGGCGGGGGGCGGCCGGTCTCGGTCGCCGAGGACGGCGATCCGGTGCGCGACATCGTCATGTGGATGGACCATCGCGCCGGGGCCGAGGCGGCGGAGATCAACGCCACCGCCGACCCGGCGCTCGCCTTCGTCGGGGGCGAGGTGTCGATCGAGATGGAGCTGCCCAAGCTCCTGTGGTTGAAGCGGCGCTTCCCGGATCGCTGGCGCACCGTGGAACGTTTCCACGATCTCGCCGACCACATCGTGTGGCGGATGACCGATACCGACGTCGCCTCGGTCTGCACGCTCGGCTGCAAATGGAACTGGCTCGCCCATGAGGAACGCTTTCCCGAGGCGATGCTCGCCGCGGTCGGGCTCGACGATCTCCTCGAGCGGGTGCCGAGCCGGGTGGCGCCGCTCGGTTCGATCGCCGGGCGGCTGACCCCGGAAGCGGCGCGGGCTCTGGGCCTACCGGCGGGCCTCGCGGTGGCGACCGGCATCATCGACGCTCACGCCGGCGGGCTGGCGCTCACCGGCGCCGCGCCGGAGGGGACCCTCGCCCTGATCGGCGGCACCTCCAACTGTCACATGGTCGCCTCGCGTGATGCGGTGATGGTGCCGGGGGTCTGGGGGCCCTATCTCGGCGCGATGATTCCCGGTCTGTGGCTCAACGAAGGCGGGCAGAGTGCCGCCGGGGCGCTGATCGACTGGACCATCCACCGCTCCTCGGCCGCCGTGGCTCTGGAGGCCCGGGCGAAGGCGGAGGGACGCGACATCTACTCCCTGCTCGCCGAGCAGGTGGCGACACTCGCGGCGCGCGAGGGTGAACCGACGCGTCATCTCCATGTGCTGCCCGACCATCACGGCAACCGTTCGCCGCGCGCCGATCCGCACGCCCGCGGTACCATCGTCGGTCTCACCCTCGAGGACGAGACGGAAGCCCTGCCGCGGCTCTACCTCGCCACGATCCAGGCGCTCGCCTATGGCACCCGTCACATCGTCGAGGCGATGAACGCCAGCGGCCACCGCATCGCGCGCATCGTCATGTGCGGTGGCGGCACCAGGAATGCGCTCTTGCTCACCGAACACGCCGATGCGCTCGGAATGCCGATCCACCTCGTCGAGGACGAGGACGCGGTGACGCTCGGTGCCGGCCTGCTCGCCGCCGTCGCCGCCGGGGCCTTCCCCGACATCGCCGCGGCCGCCGCCGCGATGGTGCGACCGGGCGGTGTGATCGAGCCGAACCCGGCGCGGCGCGCCTTCCACGACGCCAAATACGGCGTCTTCCTCGCGCTCTACGACCAACAGAAACGAGCCCGCGACGTCATGACGGGCGTGTGATCGGGAGGGGTCCCCATGTTGACGCTGAAACTGCCGCTCGAACCCGCCTATCTGACACCGGCGCCCGACGAGGTGCTGTTCGTCACCAACGCCGACCTGCGCGAGAGCGCCAACGTCGAGTGCTGGCCGGTCGAGGCCAGATACGAGGCGCTGCTGGCCACCGCGCTCGCCGGGCTCGGCAGACGCGCCCGGCGCGCCCATCCGATCAAGGAGGACAAGGGCCACGGCTTCATCTCCTCGCAGCGCGAGGGGTCCGACGTCTTCGCCGCGATCGATCCGGACGCGCCGGTGATCGTGCTGCTCACGGCGTGGCAGTACTCGCACCACCTCGCCAACTGCCTCGCCCGCCATCGCGGTCCGGTGCTGCTGCTGGCGAATTTCGACGGCACATGGCCGGGCCTCGTCGGCATGCTGTGCATGGCCGGGACGTTGACCTCGCTCGGCAAGAGCTATTCGCGCCTGTGGTCGGAAGGCTTCGACGACGCCTTCTTCGTCGGTGGCCTGAAGACCTGGCTGGCGACGGGGAGGATCGTCCACGACGTCTCCCATCTCCACCGCGTCGACGCCTCGCATCCGGTGATGGCGAGCGAGGCGGGAAAGGCCGGCGTCCGGGTCGGTGAATTCTCGCTGCGCCACAAGGAGATCGTCGGCCTGTTCGACACCTACTGCATGGGCATGATGAACGGCGTCTTCCCCTTGAAGGCGCTCGCCGACATCGGCCTGCCGCTGGAGAGCCTGTCGCAGTCCGACCTGCTGATGGAAATGGCCAAGGTGCCGCAGAGCCTGCGCGAGGAATGCCTCGGCTTCTACGAGGCGCGCGGTATGCGGTTCCTGTGGGGTGGCGACGGGGCGAAGGAGCTCACCCGCGATCAGGTGCTGGAGCAGTGCGCCATGCTGATCGCGCTCGGCCGCTTCGTCGATCGCTTCGGCCTCACCGCCGTCGGCGTCCAGTACCAGCAGGGTCTGGCGCGGGCCTGCGCGGCGTCCGATTTCGCCGAAGGCGCGATCGGCTCGACCGAGCGCTTCCCGATCCCGACCGAGGACGGCCGCATCGTCCGGCCGGGCAAGCCGATCCCCTGCGTCAACGAAGTCGACATGGGCACGGCCATCCCGCAGACCATGCTCTACCGGTTGCTCGACAGCCTCGGTCTGCCGGCCGAGACGACGCTGCACGACATCCGTTGGGGCAGCGAGTTCGAGGGTGAGTTCTACTGGGATCTGGAGATCTCCGGCTCGGTGCCGTTCGAGCATCTGAAGGGTGGCATCGCCGGGGCGACCGGCCATCGCCAGCCGCCGATGTACTTCCCCAAGGGTGGCTCGACCATCGCCGGGCAGGGCAAGCACGGCCGGTTGATCTGGGCGCGCGCCCACTACGAGGGGACGACCGTCCATCTCCACGTCGGCACCGGTCATGCCGTCGAACTGCCGACCCAGGAGTTCCGCCGCCGGCTCGACGCCACCACCAAGGAATGGCCGCTGCTCAACGCCGTGCTCGACGGGGTGACGCGCGACCAGCTGATGGCCGGCCACCAGTCGAACCACATCACCGTCGCCTATGTCGACGAGGCTCATCTCGCCGACGTGCTCCGGGCCTTCGTCGCCCAGGCGATCACCCAGAACATCGTGGTCGACGTGGCGGGAAGCGCGTGGTCGATGCTGTGACGAGAGAGCGAGCCGCGGGCGGGATCGCGCCCGCCCGCGGACGCGACGATGGAGGGACGGTGAACGAGGATCACGGCAGCCGCCGATCCGGCCCCAGGACCATCGCCGAGATCGCCGAAGCCACCGGCTTCTCGCGCACCACGGTGCGTTTCGTCGTCGGTGGTCAGGCGGAACGCCACCGTATCAAGGCGGAGACGCGCGCCCGGATCGAGGCCTATGTCGCCGCCCACGGCCTCGTCGTCGACCACACGGCGCGCAGCCTCAGGACCCGCCGCAGCGAAGCGATCGGCCTCGTCGTCCCCGACCTCGCCAACGCCTTCTTCGCCCGTTTGACCGCGGAACTGGAGGAGCGCTGCCGCGCCACCGGCCGAGTGTTGCTCACCGCCTCCAGCCACGAGGACCCCGAGCGCGAGGCCCAGGCGGTCGCCGGCCTCGTCGGTCGCGGCGTCGACGGGTTGGTGGTGGCGCCGTGCCGGCCGCCCTCCGCCTTCAAGGGGATTCGCCGTGGTGGCCGCACCGCGTTGGTCATGGTCGACCGGGCGTATGCTCGGTCGCCCTGGCCGACGGTCGTCTCCGACAACGAGGCGGCGGCCCACCGCATCGCCGCCCGTCTGATCGAGCTCGCCGGCGGTGACGTCGATCTCCTCTGCGCCTGTCCGGACCTGCCGTCGATCGCCGATCGGCTCGCCGGCTTCCGCGCCGCCGCGCGTGGCGCCGGTGTTCCGGCGATCGCGGATCGCATCCACGTCGCGGCGGGGGACGAGCCGGCGGCGGCGGCGGCGCCGATGGCGGCGATCCTGGCGCGCGGACGCTCGCCGCGGGCGTTGATGTGCACGTCGCTGCTGATGCTCGAGGGGGCGTTGTCCGAGTTGGTCGCGCGCTTCGGCCGGCTTCCGGAGGATCTCGTCGTCGGTACCTTCGACCACCATCCGTTGCTCGACGCGCTTCCCGTCCGCATCCTGTCGGTGCGCCAGGACGAACCCGGCATCGCCGAACGTGCCTTCGCGACGCTCGTCGCCGAGATGGCGGGGGCGCCGCGCGAGGCGGTGTGCCACGTGGTGCCGGGACGGCTGGTCGAACGCGGAACGGCGGTGACGGGTTGAGCCGTCAGCCGGCCGCAGTGGCGCGCAGCAGGTCGACGCAGGTGGCGAGTTTCGCACGGTCGGCGTCGGTCACCGCTCGGAACGGCGGGCGGCAGGTGCCGGCGTCGAAGCCCATCAGGGCGAGCATCGCCTTGGTTCCGGGGAAGACGCCGACCTCGATCAGCACGTCGATGACCCGGTTCGCCGTGACCTGCAGCGCCCGTGCCTCGGTGAGGCGGCCGGCGGCGACGGCGGCGGCGAGCCGGACGAAGAGGTCGCCCATGAAGTTGTAGGTGGTGCCGATCGCGCCGTCGGCGCCCATCGCCAGTCCGGCGAGGCACATCTCGTCGTAGCCGTTGTAGATCACCGCCTCGGGGCGATGGCGCTTGAAGCGCTCGAGCAGGTGGAGGTCCTGCGAGGTGTGTTTGACGCCGATCACCCGCGGCTCGTCGAGCAGTTCGAGGAGATCTTCGCTCGTCAGCCGGCCGACGCGGCCGCCGAAGTTGTAGACGATGAGCGGCAGCGGCAGCTCGGCGCCGAGGGTGCGATAGTGGGCCTTCGCTTCGTCGCGGGAGAAGTCGTAGTAGAACGGCGGGATCGCCGAGATGGCGTCGTAGCCCGCCTCGACCGCCGCCCGGCCGAGCGCCAGACAGTCGGCGGTGGCCACCGCACCGACATGGGCGATGAGCCGGCAACGCCCCGCCGCGGCCTTCGCCACCGCCCGCAGGAAGGCGGCGCGTTCGTCGAGGCTCTGCAGGAAGGCCTCGCCGGTCGAGCCGCCGACGTAGAAGCCGGCGATGCCCTGGGCGAGCTGCCGGTTGACCAGGGCCGGCACCAGATCGAGGGCGAGCGCGCCGTCCGCCGCGAAGGGCGTGACCAGCGCGGAGAAGATGCCGGCGAGATCGCGGCGGGGTACGAGCCTGTCGGACATCGGTCGGGCGGGGTCCTCATCCTGTGGCCGCGGCCGGGGCGGCGGCGGTGGGTCGACGGGAATAGCGGGCTTGGGAATCGCCGAGGTGTTCGCACATCGCGGCGATCGCCCCGAGGGTGTCGCGGCGGCGGATCGCCTCCAGGATGGCGCGATGTTGGGCGTGGCTCGCCCGGTTGTTGGTGGCCGTGTTGAGCAGCACCGGTCGCTCGTGGATGATCCACTCGACGATGGCGTCGTGCATGGCGAGGAAGACCGGGTTGCCGGTCATCTCGGTCAACACCCGATGGAAGGCGACGTCGGTGGCGATGAAGGTCTCGCCCTTGCCGATCGCGGTGCGGTTGGCCTCGACCGCCGCCTCGAGCCGGGCGAGATCCGCGGCATCGGCATGTTTGCAGGCGTGAGTGACGAGGTAGACCTCCAGCGCCAACCGCGCCTGTTCGAAATGGTCGAGACCGGAGGGCTCGTCGAGCAGGATGCGAGCGGCGGAGCCGAGTTCGTCGAGCAGGTGGCGCGGGGAGGGGCGGGTCACCTTCGGTTTCTCGCCGGCGCCGAGCTGGACCAGCCCGCGCTTCTGCAGGGCGAAGAGCGCCTCGCGCACCGACGGCCGACCGACCTGGAACAGCGCCATCAACTCGCGTTCGGAGGGCAGCGTCGCGCCCTCCGGATAGGTGCCGTCGCGGATCGCCGCCTCGAGCCGTTCGATGACGTCGTCCGACAGCTTGCGTTTGCGAACCGGGCCGAAATGGGCCCCGGTACGTCTCATCTCGCACCTCTCCTCACCATCCGCCGACGCGCCTCGCACGTGCCCGCGCGTCGCGATCCTAGTTCCGCGATCTTTCCGTTGACAAGGGGAAACTGGTGTAGATGTTATACCAGCCGAGCGAGGTCGCACGAGCCTGGCGGAGTCGAAAACAGGGAGTGAACACGCATGTCCCCGATTGGTTCCGGAGTTTCCCGCCGCAGTTTCACCGCCGGTCTCGCCGCCGCGGGTGTCTTCATGCCCGCGATCGGCGCCCGCGCCGCCGCCACCGTCATCCGCTGGGGTGACTCGCTGGCCACCACTCACCCGCAGGTGATGATGATGGACCGCGTCGCCGCCGCGGTGAAGGAGAAGACCGGCGGTCGCATCGAGATCCAGCCCTTCCCCAACGGCCAGCTCGGCTCGGGCAAGGAGATGATGGAGAACGTCTCCGCCGGGGTCATCCAGATGACCACCGACGGCGCCGGTGCGCTCTCGGTGTTCCTGCCGCCGCTGTCGGTGCTGGAGGCGCCCTACCTGTGGCGCGACGCCGCCCATCTCGCCAAGCTCTCGGCCGCGCCGGTCTTCGGCAAGCTCGCCGACGAACTCGCCGCCAAGCGCAAGATCCGTCTGCTCGGTGTCACCTATTACGGCAAACGCCACCTCACCACCGGCAAGAAGCAGGTGAATACCCCGGCCGACGTCGCCGGCCTCAAGTTGCGCGTACCGCCGGTCGACGTGTTCCGCTCGATGGTCGAGGCCTGGGGCGCCCAGGCGACGCCGATCGCCTTCGCCGAGCTCTATCTCGCCCTCTCCCAGGGCGCCGTCGACGGTCAGGAGAACCCGCTGCCGACCATTCAGAGCGGCAAATTCTACGAGGTGCAGAAGTTCCTCGTGCTCACCGAGCACGTCATCACGCCGCGTCTCGTGATGATCAACGAAGACTTCTGGAAGGGGCTGCCGGCGGCCGATCGCGACATCGTCTCCGCCGCCATCTCCGACGCGGTGAAGTGGCAGGATGCCGAACTGCTCAAGCAGGAGGCCGGTCTCGTCGACACGCTCAAGGGTCAGGGCATGACCGTGATCCAGCCGGACGTGAAGGCGTGGCGTGACCCGGTGCTCGCCTCGGTGCCGAAGAAGTACGAGGAGCGGTGGGGCGTCGGCACCTTCGACGGTCTGGCGGGGCTGTGATGCTCCGCCTCGTCGCGCCGATCGGACGTGCCGTCGACCGCGGGGTCGCCGGCCTCGCGGTCGTGGGGTGGTCGGCGCTGCTCTGCGTGGTCACCTGGGGCGGCGGCGGGCGCGCCGGCGGCGCGCCCTTCGCCTGGACCGAAGAGCTCTCCGGCTATCTGATGGTGTGGCTCGCCTGTCTCGGCACCATCCTGGCGACGCGTAATCAGGCTCACATCCGCATCCGCGTGCTGATCGATCTCCTGCCGATGAACGCCTGGCGGGTGAGCGAGGCTCTGACCCAGTTGCTGATCGCGGCGATCGGCGTCGTCCTCTTCGTCAAGGGTCTGCACCTCGTCCACAAGAACAGCGACATCGAGGCGGTGGCGATGCCGATCGCCACCGCGTGGATGTACCTGCCGCTGGTCCCGACCGGCGCCGTCATGGTCGGGCAGGCGGTCGTCGACCTCGTCGTCCGGGTACTCGCCGGCCGACGCGAGACCGGCAAGGACTTCGTTCTATGATCGCGCTGATGACCCGGATCGCGGTGGGCTGGCTGGCGATCATCTTCGCCGGGGTGCCGCTCTACGTCACCATGGCGGCGGCGGCACTCGCCTTCCTGTGGTTCGGCGGCATTCCGATCGAGCTCCTGCCGCAGAAGATGGCCGGTGCGGTCAATTCCTTCCCGATCGTGGCGGCGCCGCTGTTCATTCTGATGGGCAACATCCTGTCCAAGGCGCAGATCACCGATCGCATCGTCGCCTTCGCCTCCGCCGCCATCGGCTGGGTGCGCGGCGGCTATGCCCATGCCTCGATCCTGACCAGCATCATCTTCGCCGGCATGGTCGGCTCGGCGGTGGCGGATGCCGCCGGATCCGGTGCGATCGAGATCCGCGCCATGACCAAGGCCGGCTACAAGCCCGAGACGGCGGCGGCGATCACCGCTTCGGCCGCCACCATCGGGCCGATCATCCCGCCGTCGCTGCCGATGGTCATCTACGGCGTCAGCGCCGACGTCTCGGTCGGCAAGCTGTTCATGGGCGGTGTCATACCGGGCCTGCTGATGGGCCTGTCGCTGATGGCGATGGTGGTGGTGGTCGCCAACCGCGAGGGGATGCGGCGCGAGACCTTCCAGGGCTTCCGCGTCCTCTTCCGCACCTTCCTGACCAGTTCCTTCGCCATCTTCACGCCGGTGCTGATCCTCGGTGGCATGTTCTCGGGGCTGTTCACTCCGACGGAAGCCGCGGCGGCGGCGTGTCTGTGGGCGCTCTTCCTCGGCTTCGTCGTCTACCGCACGCTGAAGCTCTCCGACCTCGTGCCGATCCTGATCTCGTCGGTCGAGACCACCGGCATCGTCGGTATCCTGGTGATGACCGCCGGCGCCGTCGGCTGGTGCCTGTCGGTGTCGCGCCTGCCGCAGACGCTGACGCCGATGATCGTCGATACCATCCGCGATCCGCTGGTCTTCCTGCTGCTCACCAATCTGCTGCTGCTGGTGGTCGGCTGCTTCATGGAAGCGCTGGCGGCGATGCTGATCCTGATCCCGATCCTGGTGCCGGCGGCGGCGAGCTACGGCATCGATCAGGTGCAGTTCGGCGTCATGGTGGTGCTCAATCTGATCATCGGCACCATCACCCCGCCGGTCGGCGTGGTACTCTTCGTCGTCACCCGCATCGCCGACATCACCTTCGAGACCATGGCGCGGGCGATCCTGCCCTGGCTGGTGCCGCTCCTGGTGGTGCTCACCGCCATCACCGTCTGGCCACCGCTGACCACGGCGCTGCCGACCCTGCTCGGTGTCGGCGCCCGCTGAACGGCTCGTCGAACGCGGCGTCGCGACAGGTGATCCGGATCGGGTGGTCGGATGGCACGCGACGCGAGAGCGGCCACGAGGCGGTCCCTCGGCCCGTGCGTGGCCACGGCCGGTGAAACGCGAAGGCCTCGGCGATGGTGCGCTCGGACCCGGCGGCGACGGTGCCGGCAGGTCGGAGCCGGTTCGACCTCAGGCCTGCCAGGGGAGTACGGCGCGGCGATCGACGGTGAGGGGGACGACGCCCTTCTCGGCCGAGGTGGTGTCGTCGATCCACGAACAGGCGGCGACCTGCCACTTGCGCCGCTCCATCCGCGCCTGCCGCTCGGCGACGAGTGCCGCCCGTTCGGTGAGGGGCGGAGCGGAGAGCGGTTCGAGCCGGCCGGCGAGGAAGGCTCGCCCGTCGAGGAGGTCGATGCGCCGCTCGGTGAGACGCACCCACAGCAGATCACCGGTCACCAGGGCGCCGATGCCGCCGCCCTCGAAGGCCTCGGGTGTCACATGGCCGATGCAGGCGCCCTTGGTGACACCGGAGTAGCGCCCGTCGGTCATCAGGATCGACGTGCGCTCGAGTGTCCCGTGGTGTCGCAGATAGGACGACGGCGCGAACATCTCCGGCATACCGAAGGCTTTGGGGCCCTGACCGGCGATGACGAAGGCGAAGGCGAGCGTGCCCTTGGTGACCATGTCCTCGAGCCGGTCACCGGCATCGCCGCCGTTGATCGCACGGAGCCGTTCGGTGAGTCGCTCGGGCAGGTCCATGGTTCGGCACAACGTCGCGACGAGGTCGGTCGACTGGAGTTCGCGGTTGCAGTCGGTCTCGTTCTCGTAGTGGCGCACCAGGAACACCCGGCCATCGAAGCGCCGGACCTGTTCGGTCGCCATGCCGGCGACCTTGAGGGTGCAGGACGAGAAGAAATTGCCCCTCAGCACGTCTGTTCCCGAGATGTCGCGGATCGGCCTGGTCCGAATGACGGAGCGCTCCTCGGGGAGATCCGGCGAGACCGCCACCGGCAACGCGGCGATGCGTTCCCCCCAGGTCCTGCCCGTCACCGTCGGCGCGTCGAGGTCCATCGGGACGCCGAGGTCGGTGAGCACCTTGACGATGCTCTCGAGCCCGGCGTGCTTGCCCTCCTTGGCCTGACAGGCGAGCACGAAGGTGTCGCGGCCTTCGGTCAGCGAATGGGCGAAGATATCCGGGACGTGATGGGCATCGCGGACCCGCTCGTAGTCGAAAAGGGTGACGTCGAAGCCGGCATGGCGCATCACCGCCGGCATGTGCAGCATCAGGTTGGACGACGAACCGGTGGCGTTGTGGACGCGGATGGCGTTGGCATAGTTGGCCTTCAGGATCTCGCAGACGGCGAATGCGGGCTTGTTGATCAGGCGGAAGAGCGTGTCGACGCTCGATTCGACGATGCTCAGGTCCGGCTCGGCGATCAGCAGTTCGGCGCCGCGCGGCACGAAGCCGAGTGCCGAGACCAGGGTGCGCGACGAGTTGCCGGTGCCGTTGAAGGCGCAGATGCCGCCCTTCTCGTCGCAGGTCGCCGCGGCGAGTTCGTCGAGCAGGCGGTCGGCCTCGTCCTGCGCGACGATGCCGAGCCCGACGGCGCGATTGAGCTGGCCGAGGAAGGCTTCGCCCGACGAACATTGCAGGATGTAGCGGCAGTTCTCCTCGATGTCGGCGGCGAGTTGGGGGTCGCCGGCGGCGATCGCCTTCTCCTGCAATGCCGAGAGTGCGCGCCGCGTCGCCTTGGGAATGGTGCCGCCCTTCAGCACGTGCGCCGGCACGAACACCGCCCACACCGGCGCCGTCCCCCGCGCCGGCTCGCGCCGTGCCCGATCGGCGGCGGCGAGGCCGGAGAGGATGCCGGTCGGGGTCTTGTCGCAGCCCGACATGACGTAGGCGGCGTGATAGCTGTGACCTTCGAAGTTGATGTTCACCGCCATCGCCGTGTGATTGCGCGAGGCGAGCGAATAGCTCTGGCCGATGTTCGACTGCGCCGTGCCGTCGCAGATCACGGGCAAGCCGAAGGTGAAGGGCACGCCGCCGTTCTGCCAGATCCGGGCGGCGGCTCTGAGCGCGTGCTCGTGATCGGCGAGATGGGCGGGATGATCGGGCGAGCCCTGGATGATGCAGATGCGCGGGCGGTTCGACGCCAACCGCTCGACGATGGTGGCGAGCGAGAAGTCGCCGAGCCCGGCGAAGTCGGGATCGTCGGCGACGAGCGTCTCGGCGCGAGCGAGGAGGGCGCGGACGGTGATCGGTTCGTTCGACAGACCCTGGATGCAACTGCGATAGGGGTTGTAGGCCTCCTCGACGAAGAGGTCGGCGAACTCGGGATTGATCGGTCGGTTGGAGAGGCTGGACATGGATCGGGTCCTGTTCGCGAGACGACCGTCGACGGACACTCGTGGGCGGTTCGCCGCACGATCCGGTACTGCCCGGATACCGCTTTCGACCGCTGCGTCACCGGCGGGCACGGCGCGGACGATCGGCGGCACCGGTCTCCGACACCGGGGCGGAGGCCCTGCCGTCAGGCGGTCACCGTGGCGCACCTCTCACCGCTGGTCGCGTCGAAGAGGTGATAGAGCATCGGGACGAGGCGCAGAGTATCGCCCTGGTGGACGGTCTGGCGCTCGCGGAACAGGGCGATGATCTCGGCACCGTCGGCGATCGCCGTCACCTGGGTTTCCGATCCGGTCGGCTCGACGATCCTGACGGCGACCTCGAAACCGTCTCTGTCGTCCCCGGCGATGTGGAGATGCTCCGGCCGGATGCCGATCACCAGCGCGCGGCCGGCGAGCCCTTCCAGGGCAGGGGAGGGCGGCAGCGGGACGAAGGTGCCGTTGTCGGCGGAGAAGCCGGTGCGCCGGCCGATTTCGACGGAGCCTTTCAGCATGTTCATCGCCGGCGAGCCGATGAAACCGGCGACGAACAGGTTGGCCGGTTGGTCGTAGAGTTCGAGCGGCCCGCCGGTCTGTTCGACCCGGCCCTCGCGCATCACGACGATGCGGTCGGCCATGGTCATCGCCTCGATCTGGTCGTG
>CALMFH010000176.1 GCA_937864925.1 uncultured Alphaproteobacteria bacterium
CGACTTCAACGGCGGCGACAACGAGGGCTCGTCCTATTTCCAGGTCAACCAGAAGAACGGCCGGCGCTGGTCGGCGGCGCGCGGCTTCCTGAAACCCGCTTTCGATCGCCCCAACCTCACCGTGATCACCGGCGCACTCGCCGATCGTGTCCTCTTCGAGGGCAGGCGCGCCGTCGGCGTCGCCTTCCGTAAGGACGGTGCGGAGCAGACGGTCGGGGCACGGTCCGAGGTGATCCTCGCCGCCGGCGCGGTCGCCTCGCCGGCGATCCTGGAGCGCTCCGGCGTCGGCGACGGCGCGCGGCTGAAGGCCCTCGGCGTCGAGGTCGTGGCCGACGTCCCCGGCGTCGGCGAGAGCCTGCAGGATCACCTGCAGCTGCGCACCATCTTCAAGGTCTCCGGCACCCGCACCCTCAACACCGACTACCGCAACTATCTCAAGCGGGCCTGGATGGGCATCGAATACGCCCTCTTCCGCCGGGGTCCGCTGGCGATGGCGCCGTCGCAGTTCGGCGCCTTCACCCGGTCGTCGGCGGAGTTCGCCACCCCGAACATCGAGTTCCACATCCAACCCTTGTCGCTCGACCGCTTCGGCGAGCCGATGCACCCCTTCGGCGCCTTCACCGTCTCGGTGTGCAACCTCAGGCCGACCTCGCGCGGGAGCATCCATGCTCGTTCGACGAACCCGGTCGATGCCCCGCTCATTCGCCCGAACTATCTCGCGACCGACGAGGACAAGCGGGTGGCGGTCGATTCGATCCGCCTCGCCCGCCGCATCGTCGCCGCCCCGGCACTCGCCCGCTTCCACCCCGAGGCCTTCCTGCCGGCGGCGGAGATCACCGCCGACGCCGATCTGGTCAAGGCCGCCGGCGACATCGGCACCACCATCTTCCACCCCGTCGGCACGGCGAAGATGGGCCTCGCCTCCGACCGCACGGCCGTCACCGACGCGCGGTTGCGGGTTCGGGCGGTCGAGGGGCTCCGGGTGATCGACGCCTCGATCATGCCCGCCATCACCTCCGGCAACACCAACTCGCCGACCATCATGATCGCCGAGAAGGGAGCCCGCATGGTGCTGGAGGACGCCCGTCGCTGACCCGGCGGCAGGGCGAAAGCGGCGGCGAAGTGGGGCCGTGCGGCGACGCGGGGGCGGTGAAATTCACCGAGACCGGCGGGAAAGATTGCCCTCGGCGCCGATCTGCGCCATTGAGGCGATGAATTCGCCGGGCGCCTCCGTGTCCGGCCGTCGTCAGGAAGTCCATGACCGTATCCGCGGCTCGCACGGCGCCGCCCGCCGAATCCTCCGTCCTTCTCCGCCGCCTCGTCGCCGATCAGGGCCGGGCGCACTGGAAGGGCTATCTCCTCGCCTTCGTCTTCATGGCGGCGATCGCCGCCTCGACCTCGCTCGCCGCCTATCTGATGCGCGACGTGATCAACGAGGTCTTCGTGGCCCGCAACAGCCGCGCGATCTGGATCCTGTCGGGCACCATCGTCGCCATCTACACGGTGAAGGGGCTGGCCACCTACGGTCAGCAGATCACCCTCACCCGTATCGCCAACGCCATCGTCGGCTCGGTCCAACGCCGCCTCTACGGCCACATGCTGGCGATGGACGTGCCGTTCTTCGCCGAGCGCCACACCTCGGAATTCGTCGGCAAGCTCTCCTTCGTCGCCACCTCCTCCGCTGCGGTGCTCAACGCGCTGATCACCGTCGCCGGTCGCGACTTTCTGTCGCTCATCGGCCTGGTCACGGTGATGATCGTTCAGGATCCGATGCT
Organism: uncultured Alphaproteobacteria bacterium; assembly: GCA_937864925.1. Taxonomy (GTDB): domain Bacteria; phylum Pseudomonadota; class Alphaproteobacteria; order Rhizobiales; family Ancalomicrobiaceae; genus CALBKH01. Next base: position 1,776 of record CALMFH010000176.1, read on the forward strand.
GTCGATCGTCGGCGGCATCGTCATGCCGCTCGCCGTGTGGGGGGTGCAGGGGCTGGTCAAACGCGCCCGCAAGATCATGCGCTCGGAGTTCACCGGTGGCATGGCGGTGCTCGAGACCATGCAGGAGACGGTGCGCGGCATCCGTGTCGTCAAGGCCTTCGGCCTCGAAGAGCTGTTCCGCGCCCGTATGGAAGGCCAGATCGCCGCCGTTCAGGCGGCGGCCGACAAGCGTGCCCGCGTCGGCGCCCGTTCGGTGCCGCTGATGGAGACCCTCGGCGGTTTCGCCATCGCCGGCGTCATCCTCTACGGCGGCTGGCGAGTGGTCTCGGCCGGTGAGACCCCCGGTACCTTCTTCTCCTTCATCACCGCGCTGCTGCTCGCCTACGAACCGGCCAAGCGGCTGGCCCGCGTCCACGTCGACCTCTCCGCCAATCTCGTCGGCGTCGGTCTGCTCTACGAGTTCCTCGAACAACCCGCCCGCGAGGCCGACGATCCGAACCTGCCGGCGCTCGCCGTTTCCGGCGGCCGTGTCGAATTCGCCGACGTCCGCTTCGCCTATCGCGAGGGCGAGGACGTGCTGAACGGCCTCTCCTTCGTCGCCGAGGCGGGGAAGACGACGGCGCTGGTCGGCCCCTCCGGCGGTGGCAAGTCGACGATCTTCGCCCTGCTCCTGCGCTTCTGGGACCCCCGCTCGGGCACCGTCACCATCGACGGCACGTCGGTCGACGCGGTCTCGCGCCGGTCGCTGCGCGCCAGGATCGGTCTCGTCTCCCAGGACGTCTTCCTCTTCGCCGGCACGGTCGCCGAGAACATCGCCCTCGGGCGACCGGGCGCGAGCCGCGCCGAGGTCGAGGCGGCGGCGAAGGCCGCCCATGCCCACGACTTCATCGCGGGTTTCCATCGCGGCTACGACACACCCGTCGGCGAGAACGGTCTGCAGCTTTCCGGTGGCCAGCGCCAGCGTATCGCCATCGCCCGCGCCATCCTCGGCGACGCGCCGATCCTGCTGCTCGACGAGGCGACCGCCGCCCTCGACACCGAGAGCGAGCGGGCGATCCAGGAGGCGCTCGCCGAGCTGGCCAAGTCGCGTACCACCCTGGTCATCGCCCACCGCCTGCAGACCATCCAGCGCGCCGACCGGATCTGCGTGATCGAAGGTGGCCGGGTGGTCGAGGAGGGCCGCCACGACGACCTGCTCGCGGCGCGCGGGCGCTACGCCCGGCTCCACGAGATCCAGTTCGGCTGACGCCGAAGAAGTGGGGCCGCCGATGCACCGTCGCCAACTCCTCACCGGTGCCCTCGCCGCGGCGACCGCGGCCCTTGCCCGCCCGGCGTACGCCGTGACGCCGACACTCGGTGACGTCGCCGCCCGCGCCGGCGTCACCTTCGGCTCTGCCTTCGACCAGGACGCGGTCGACCACCGAGGCTACGGCGACCTGCTGAAGCGGCAGGCCCGTATCCTCACCACCGACTGGTCGATGAAGTTCGCACCGCTCCGGCCGAAGGGGCCGGAGGCCGACTTCTCCGGGGCCGAACGTCTCGTCGGCTTCGCCGAAGCCGCCCGACTGCCGGTGCGTGGCCATGCCCTGATCTGGAACGAGAACAACCCGGCGTGGCTGAAGGCGCTCTCCCGCGAGCGCCGCGCCTATTGGCTGGAGCGCCATGTCGGCGAGGTGATGGAGCGCTTCGCCGGCCGCATCCACTCCTGGGACGTGATCAACGAACCGTTCTGGCCGGATCACGGCCGCGCCGGTGGCTTCCGCGACGGCCCGTGGTTCGACGCTCTCGGTCCGGCCTACGTCACCGCCGCCTTCCGCGCCGCGGCGAAGGCCGATCCCGGCGCGAAACTGGTGCTCAACGAGGCCTTCACCGAATCGGGCGATCGCCTCGGCCTGGCGGTGCGTACCGGCCTGCTGCGTCTCGTCGACGACATCCGCGCCGCCGGCCTGCGCCTCGACGCGGTCGGGTTGCAGGGCCACATCGTCCGCGGTCGCCCCTTCGATCCGGTCGGCTGGCGTCGATTCCTCGCCGATCTCGCCGCCCGCGACGTCGAGATCTGGATCACCGAACTCGACGTCGACGACCACATCTTCCCCGGTCCGCCGGCGGAGCGCGATGCCCGGGTCGCCGAGGTCTACCGTGCCGTGCTCGACACCGCTCTCGACGAGCCCCGGATGACGACGATCATCACCTGGGAACTGGCCGACGGTTTCTCGTTCTATCGTGACATTCACGGCACCGACGCCCGGCCGTTGCCCTTCGGCCGCGACCTCGAGCCGAAACCGGCCTTCGACGCGATGGTCGCCGCCTTCGCCGCCCGCCGCACCCGCTGAGGTCCTCGTTCGAAGCGTCGATGGGATCACCCGAGCCCATGGCGCAGCACCACCACGGCGAAGACCCCGGTGACGATGGTGGCCAGCATCGGAGCGCGGAAGGCGACGGCGATCGTCGCCGCTGCGGCGAGCGTCTCCGCCCAGCCTGTGACAAGTACGGTCGGGGCGATGACCGCGGTCAGCACCGCCGGGGGAATGGCGTCGAAGGCGGCGCGCAGCCGCCCGGCCGGTCGGAAGCGCGCGCCGAGCAGCAGACCGGAGATGCGGCAACCGAACGTCACCGCCGCCATGCCGAGGATGGCGAGGAGGGTGGCGGTCTGATCGGTCATGCCGCCGTCTCCGTCTCGCCGCCGAGCACCGCCGCCACCACGATGCCGGTGAGCGCTCCGGCGAGCACGTGCCAGGGCGCGCCGATGGTCAGATGGGCCGCTGCCGCCGCGCCCGCCGCGGCGACGATCACCAGAACCGAGGTGCGCGATCGCGCGAAGCCGGCGGTGAGCGCGATGAACATGGCGGTGAAGGCGAAATCGGCACCGTACCGGGTCGGATCACCGATCGACGGCCCGGTGAGTGCGCCGATGAGCGAGAAACTCATCCAGTTGATCCAGAACACCGTCCCCATGCCGAAGAAATACGGGGCCGAGATGCGTCCTCCGCCGGCGCGGCGCTCCGACATCGCCCAGTTCTCGTCGGCGAGCACGTGGAAGCCGAGGATGCGGCCGAAGAGCGGCAGATGCGCCACCTTCGGGGCGAGCGAGGCGCTCATCAGGATGTAGCGGGCGTTGATCAGCAGGGTGGAGATCAGGAGCGCCACGATCGGCACCGGGTAGGACCAGATCTGCACCGCTGCGAGTTGGGCTCCGCCGGCGAAGATCAGCCCCGAGGCGAGGAGAACGTCGACGACGTCCATCCCCTTGGCGGTGGCGAGCGCCCCGTAGAGCAGGCCGATCGGCGCGGCGGCGACCATCGCCGGGGCGATGTCGACGATCGCCTGACGGATCTCGGCGGTGGCGGAGGGCGAGAAAGAGGGCGCTGCGGTCATGTCGTCGAGACTGCCGTCTCCGTCCCCGCCGGTCTTGAACGAAATCGCTCGCCGGCTCCGACGGCGCGGCGATAGGCGCCGGGTGGCACGCCGATTCGTGCCTTGAAGGCGCGGGTCAGATGCGCCTGATCGGCGAAACCGACCGCACTCGCCACCGCCGCCGGCGTCTCCCCGGCCCGCAACAGGTCGCGCGCCCGCCGGATCCTGACCCCGATCAGATGGGCGTGCGGGGTCAGTCCGACCTCGCGGCGGAAGGCGCGGATCAGATGATGGGTGGACAGGCCGGCGAGCCGGGCGAGATCGACGAGGCGGAGATCCTGGCCATAGCCCTCCTCGATCGCCGCCATAACCCGCGCCACCGGCCCGGTCTCGCGTCCGAGATCGAGCGCCGCGACGCCGGCGTGGCGAAGCAGTACCCGCGCGTAGGCGGCGATCAGCATCTCCTCCGCCGCCAACCCGTCGCCGCCGTGCTCGAGACATCGGTGCGCCGCCTCGAACAGCGCCGCGCTTTCGGGATCGTGCACGACGTTGTCGCGGAAGAACGGGGTCGTCGCCCGCCCGCCGGAGATCTCGGCGGTGAGATTCCGCAGGAACGTCTCGCTCGGGTAGGTCATGCGGTAGGAGTAGCCGCCGGCGTACGGCATACCGTCGTGGACATCGAGCGGCAGGTTGAACAGCACGTCGCCGGCACCGGCGTAATGCTTGCGACCGCGGGCGTTCCACACTTCGACGCCGGCCCCGATCGCCCCGATCACATAGGTGTCGTGGGTGTGCGGGGCGTAGGTGTGGGTGGTGAAGGTGGCGGTCAGGCAGTCGAGATCGGGAAACCGCTGCGACACGAAATAATGCGCCGTCTCGCCGAGAGCGAGCGGCGGCACCTCGTGCGGATCGGTCGACGGGGCCGTCATGGTCATCGCTGCCGATGCTGCCACGTCCGCTCCCGCGCGTCTTGAAGGAAATCGCCTGCCGCGACCGACGGTGCGCCCGTCACCCCTGTGCGCCGACCGGTTTCGCCCGCCATCCCGAGATCCGCGGCCGCCGACCGAGGCGGATCGAGCGGCGGAAGAAGTCGCCGAGATCCTCCGACCGGGTCAGCGACACGACCGTCACCTCCGTCAGGGTGTCGAGCGCCGCGAACACCCGCCGCGTCTGGGTGATGTCGAGATCGCTGGTGGCGTCGTCCATGATGATCCAGGCCGGTCGGTGCAGCACGACGCGGGCGAAGGCGAGCATCTGCTGCTCGTCGTTCGACAGCTGTTTGTCCCAGCGCTCGACGTCTTCGAGGCAGTTGGTGAGGCGCTTCAGCCCCACCATCTCCAACGCCGCTTCCATCGACCGGTTGTCGAAGTCCTGGCCGGGATCCGGGTAGGCCAGCGCCTCCCGCAGCGATCCGAGCGGGAAGTAGGGGCGTTCGGGCAGGAAGGCGATGCGATCACGCGGCGGCAGGCGGATGGTGCCGTTGCCACGCGACCACAGGCCCGCCAGCGTCAGGAACAGCGTCGACTTGCCCGCCGACGGTTCACCGAAGATCTGCACCCGCTCGCCCGCGCCGATCGACAGCGACGGCTTCTCGAACGCCGCCCGTCCGCTCGGCAATGCCAGTTCGAAATCGTCGAAGGTGAGACCGTCGTTCGGATCGACGACGAAGTCGATGTGGCCGTGGACGCCGTTCGGCCGATCGAGCGAGGCGAGGGCCTCGTGCAGCGCCTCGATGCGCATGAACGTCGCCCGCCAGTCGGCCAGCCGCGAGAAGTTGTCGACGAACCAGCGCAGCGAGTTCTGCACCTGATTGAACGAGTTGACCACCATCATCAGTCCGCCGAGCGACATGGCGCCGACGAAATAGCCGGGCGAGGCGACGATCACCGGCACCACCAGGGCGAGCCAGCCGTAGCCGGAGGTGACCCAGGTGAGGCGGGCGAGATCGTCGGCGAGGCGGCGCATCGCCCTGACGACGTTGTCGAACAGCACCGCCACGGTGCGCCGTTCGTCGGTCTCGCCGCCGTAGAGGGTGATGCCCTCCGCCGATTCGCCGATCCTGACCAGTGCGAAGCGCAACTCCGCCTCACGGGCGTAGCGTGCCGCATTGTCCGCCACCATCGGCCGGCCGACCCACCAGGTCAGCGTCGAGCCGGCCAGCGCGAAGCCGATCGCACACCATACCATGTAGCCGGGAATGCCGACGAGTTTGCCGCCGATTTCGAATTTCACCTGTTCGGAGAGCACCCACAGCACCCCGACGAAGGAGACGAGCAGCAGGGTGGCCTGCAGCAGGCTCGCCCCGAGATCGGCGGTCAGCTCGGCGAAATGGCGGGTGTCCTCGTGGATACGCTGGTCGGGGTTGGCACCCGCCTCACCGGCGAAGCTGAGGAGATAGGTTCGCTTCTCTCTCAGCCAGTCGTCGAGCAGGCTTTCCGTCAACCACGACCGAAAACGGATCTTGATCATCTCGGTGAGCCAGGTCTGGGCCACCACCAGCGTCAGCAACGTCCCGGCGATCTTGAGGAAATTCAGTGATTCGTGGACGAAGCTCGGCCAGTCGCGGCGCTCCAGGGCGTCGTAGAAATGGCCCTGCCACTCGTTGAGCCAGAGCTGGCCGCCCATGTTGGAGACGATCACCACGACGAGGCCGATCACCAGCCAGAACAATACGCGCCGATCGGGCGATCCGCCCATTCGCCCGATCACCTGCCGGACGTGCCCGAAGATGCCGAACGGCAGCGGCAGCGGCGCGACGCCGGATCGGGTCGGGCGCGAAGAGGGCGAGGGGGGTGGCGTCGGCTTCATGGTGGTTCCGGTTCCCTCGGGCAGCGGGCGCCTCGCCCGTCCACGCGGGAAGCGTTCACCGAGACTTTGCCCGCCTCGCGCCCCCGTTTCAACCGGACAAAGGGTCCGTTGCGCGGCACCGGGCAGTGCGAACCGATTCACGGAAAATCGACCCTTCTCTGTCAAGATTACCGAGTGCGATCACGCGAGGACGGGAGGTTCCCATGTCGAGGATCGACGCACTCATCGCCGCCATGACGCTCGACGAGAAGATCGGGCAGTTGATCATGATCTCGCTCGGCGCCGACACCATCGTCACCGGACCGAAGGCCGCCGCCGATCCGAGCATCGCCGACGTGCGGGCGGGGCGCTGTGGCTCCGTGTTGAACCTGGTCGGCCGCGACCGGATCCACGCTCTGCAGAAGCTCGCGGTCGAGGAGACCCGCCTGAAGATCCCGCTGATCTTCGGCCTCGACGTCATCCACGGCTATCACACC
>CALMFH010000177.1 GCA_937864925.1 uncultured Alphaproteobacteria bacterium
TCCTGGATGAAGGCGTTGTAGCAGACGGCGTCGAGTTGCAGGTTGGCGGCGAGCGCGATCGGTCCGAGCGGGCAGTGCAGCGCCAACGCCACGTCGTAGGCCTCGGCCATGGCGGCGATCTTGCGCGTCTCGGTGATGCCGCCGGCATGGCTCGGATCGGGCTGGACGATGTCGCAGAGCCCCTCCGACAGGATCTTCTTGAAGTCCCAGCGACTGAAGAGCCGCTCGCCCAGCGCGATCGGCGTCGAGGTGTGCGCGGCGATGTCCTTCAGCGCCTCGGCGTGTTCGGAGAGCACCGGCTCCTCGATGAACATCAGCCGGTAGGGCTCGAGCTCCTTGGCCAGCACCTTGGCCATCGGCCGGTGGACGCGGCCGTGGAAGTCGACGGCGATGCCGAAATCCGGCCCCAGCGCCTCGCGGACCGCCCGGACGCGGGCGAGGACCGCATCGATCTTCGCATGGCTGTCGACGAACTGCAGTTCCTCGGTGCCGTTCATCTTCACTGCGGTGAAGCCGCGCGCCGCGACGTCGCGGGCGGCCTGTGCGGTGTCCGAGGGGCGGTCGCCGCCGATCCACGAATAGACGCGGATGCGGTCGCGCAACTTGCCGCCGAGGAGCTGGTGGACCGGGACGCCGAAGGCCTTGCCCTTGATGTCCCACAGCGCCTGATCGATGCCGGCGAGCGCGCTCATGTGCAGGCCGCCGCCGCGGTAGAAGCCGCCGCGGTAGAGCACCGTCCAGTGATCCTCGATGAGGAACGGGTCCTTGCCGACGAGGTGGTCGGCGAGTTCGGCGACCACCGCCGCGACCGAGGCCGCCCGCCCCTCGAGCACCGGCTCGCCCCAGCCCGTGATCCCCTCGTCGGTCTCGATCTCGAGGAAACACCAGCGCGGCGGCACGAGGTAGGTGGTGAGCTTGGTGATCTTCACGGGGTGTCTCCCAGGAGCCGAGACCTCACAGGCGGCCGGCGACGCGTAGCGCCGCGGCGAAGGCCTTCGCCTTGTCGCCGACGGTCGCCGGGTTGTCGCCGGGCCGGTAGAGCGACGAGCCGATGCCGAAGCCGGCGATCGGCGTGTCGCGCCAACGGTCGACCGTGTCGGCGGCGACACCGCCGACGAGGAGCATCGGCACCGACTTCGGCACGACGGCCGACAAGGCGCGGATGATCGCCGGAGTCGCCGCCTCGCCGGGGAAGAACTTCAACACGTCGGCACCCGCCGCGATCGCGGCGAAGGCTTCGGTCGGCGTCTGGAACCCCGGTGAGGAGACGAGGCCGAGCCGTTGGGTGGCGGCGATGACGGCAGCGTCGGTGTTGGGCGACACGACCAGCCGGCCACCGACCGCGGCGACCTCTTCGACGTCCGCGGCCCGCAGAACGGTGCCGGCACCGATGATCGCCCGGCCGGCGAAGGCTTCGGCGAGAGCGGCGATCGAATGCAGCGGTTCGGGCGAGTTGAGCGGCACTTCGACGATGCGGATACCCTCGGCGATCAGCGCCTCGGCGACGCCGACGACCTCGTCGGGACGCACCCCGCGCAGGATGGCGACGACCGGGAAGGCGGCCAGCGCCGCGCGGAACTCAGCGAACGCGGACATCGGACACCCCCTTGCCGAGACGCGCCAGTCGGATCAGCCCGTCGACGAACGCCCGTTCGGGGTCGACGAGCTCGACCTCCCGCCCCGCCGCGGCGATGGCCTCGCGATAGTTGGTGGCGACGATGCCGTCGGCAACCAGCACCAGGGGAAGATCGTCCGGCGCCAGCTTCATCGCCTCGCCGACCTCGGAGCCGATCAGCAGCCCGGAGACATGGGGCTCGACGTCGCACGGGGCCAGCTTCCCGGTGAGCACGCCGGCGCGGGCGAAAAAGGCGCGGTGGAGGAGCCCGCCCCCCGCCGTCGCCGCCGCGAGGCCGGCTCGGAAGGCGGCGCGCTCGGCCTCGCCTTCGATCGACGGTTCGGCGAGAAGGCGCAATACCGACCGGTGGGTGAAGAGGCCGAAGACCTCGCCGGTCATGAAGGTGCGAAAGCTCTCGATCCGCCCGTTGCGCAGGAGCGCCCATTTGGAATGGGTGCCCGGGAGCACCACGACCGCATCGTCGACGCCGACGCCGAGGATCTGTGTCTCCTCGCCGCGCATGACGTCGGCCGTGGCGTCGTCGACCACGAGCCCGGGAACGATGGCGACACGGGTGCCTCCGGCGATCTCGAAGGACAGGATGCTGTCGGCGATCTCGGCGAGTCCGGCGGGGCAGGGGACATAGGGTACCTCGCGCCAGCCGTTGCGGCTGCCGACCATGCCCGCCATCAACACAGGAATCCCGCGATGCGCGGCGAGCCACGGGCCGCACATCCGCGTCAGCACCGCCTCGAACCCGCCCGGCTCGGCCCGGCTCATGCCGTCGTCGGAGGCGACGCTGTCGAGGAGGCGGGCGCTTTCGGCGACCAGATGGGCGCGAAAGCGCGACGTGCCCCAGTCGACCGCCACGCAGACGGGGCGATCGGCATGGCGAACCGGCAGACCGCTGTCGTTCATCGGATGGTTCACTTCGGTTCCGTCGGTGATGTTCACCTCGTACCGATCGCTTCTACCGCGTACCCGTGATGGGATCGAGTCGCCTCGATCCGCCGGCGGCGCCGATGCTCACCTCAACCAACCGGGAATGTCGTCGGCCCTGGGCAATCCGCCGGCGTGAACGACCTTGCCGTCGACGACGATGCCCGGCGTCGAGGCGATGCCCCAACCGGCGATGGCGGCATAGTCGGTGACCTTTTCGAGCGTGATCGCCACACCGAGCCGATCGGCCTCGGCCTGAACCATCTCGGCCGTCGTCCGGCATCGCGCGCAACCCGGACCGAGGATCTTGACGTCCTTCATGTTGTATCTCCTTGTCAGGGCCTCTTCACACGAAGAGGGCGTTGAACAGGAATCCGACGGCGAGGATGCCGAGGCCGACGACGGTCACGAAGACGGCGATCAGGCGCAGGGTCAGAACCTTGCGCAGAATGATCATCTCGGGCAGCGACAGGGCGATCACGCTCATCATGAAGGCGAGAACGGTGCCCAGCGCAGCGCCCTTGGCGATCAGCGCCTCGATCACCGGGATGATGCCGGCGGCACTCGAATACATCGGGATGCCGATCACAACGGCGGCCGGAACCGACCACCATGCGTCGCGCCCCATGATCGCTGCGATCAGATCGACAGGCACATAGCCGTGGATGAAGGCGCCGACGGCGATGCCGAGGAGGATCCACATCCACACCTTGCCGACGATGTCCTTCACCGCGTCGATGCCGGCGCGGATCCGATCGACGACCGTGACGGTCTCGACCGGCAGATCGATCGCCCCGGCACGCACGTGACGGACCCAGTCCTCCAACCAGTGTTCGAGATGGAACCGCCCGATCACCCAGCCAGAGACGATGGCGACGGCGAGCCCGAAGACGAGATAGGTCAGGGCCACCTTCCAACCGACCAGGGCGAAGAGGAGGCCGAGCGCCACCTCGTTGACCATCGGTGCGGCGATCAGGAAGGAGAAGGTCACGCCGAGCGGCACGCCTGCGGAGACGAAACCGATGAAGAGCGGTACGGCCGAGCACGAGCAGAAGGGCGTGACGATGCCGAGCACGGCGGCAGCGACGTTGCCCAGCCCTTCGCGGCGGCCGGCGAGCAGAGAGCGGGCCCGTTCGGCGGAGAAGAAGCTGCGGACGATACCCATCGCGAAGACCACCAGGGTCAGGAGCATCAGCACCTTCGGCGTGTCGTAGACGAAGAAGGCGACGGCGTCCGCCGCGTGGCCGCCCGGCTCGACCGGCAGAAGCGCCGTCAGCGCGTAGGCGGCGGGCTTCAGCTGCCCGTAGAGGAGGAACCAGGCGATGACGGAGCCGACCGTGCCGGCGACCCACGCCGCGGTGTTCGGCTTCGGCTTCGGGGGAGCGACAGGGCTCGAGCAGCAGGCCGTCATGCCGCGACCTCCTCGTCGAGGGCGGGCAGCGGCAGGGCCAGGACCGCATCGACGACGGCGACGATGCCGGCAGCGAGGCGCGGCCTGCGACGATAGCGAACCCATTGAGCGTCGCGCCGATCGGTCACGAGACCGGCGGTCTTGAGCACGCTCATGTGACGCGACATGCGCGACTGACTCGCCCCGAGCTTGTGCATGAGCTCGCAGACACAGTGTTCCTCGCCGTCCCAGAGCAGGCGGAGTGCCGCGAGGCGGGTCGGATCGGAGAGCGCGGCCATGAGATCGGTAGGATTCGACACGGTATCTTCTCATGAGCAAATGCGGCTATGCGCATAATAGAATCCCGGACGGCCTCGGTCAATCGCTCGAGGTCAAACCGGCCGGGGCGGGGGCGAAATCGAGCACCGCGTCGTGGTCGGCCGGGGCCGGGGCGAAATCGAGCACCGCGTCGTGGTCGGCCGGGGTGAGGGCGAAGTCGAGCGCCGCATCGTGGTCGGCCGGGGCGCCTTGCGCGACATGGCCGACGGCCGGTCGCGGCGACCCTGTGCGAACGGAACGTCGTTCGGGCGGTGTTCGGTTCACCGCCGGTCGCGGCGGGCGCCGAGGCCGGCGAAGCGAGATGTCGCCACCATCGGTGATGCCCCGGCGTGACCGGGCCGGCAGAGCGAGGCGACCCGGGCCCGCTGCCCGTATCGGCTGTCCCGTCGACCGACGGCGGGCATCACCGATCCAGCGGTTCCGTTCGGAACGGACCGGCTCGGAAACACGTCGGTCTCGCGTGAATCGATTCTCGCGGTCGCGCGCTTCGGTTCCGATCGGCCGGGCCTACCGGTCCTCGGACGGCGCGCCGGTCTTCGACCAGATACCGCGACCGTCGCGCTCGGCGCGTGCGCGGGCGGCGGCGAGTGCCGGGGTGGCGCGACCGTCGGTGTCGAGTTCGGCCCATCCGCCTTCGACCAATCGCTCCGAGATCGACCGGTCCTGTGACAGGCAGTCGACCACCGTGTCGGCATCCGGGTCGACAGCGAGGATACGGCAGCGCAGGGTCCGGTCCTTCGTCAGGGCGCCGAGGGCGGCGCGGGCATGGATGCCGCAGGCCCAGCGGAAGCGGCCGTCGACGTCGCAGATGCGGCCCCGTTCGACCGGGACCAGACCGAAGAGGCGCAGTCGCCGTCCGTCGACGGCGATGGTGGTCGCATCGACGACACGCGCGTCGCCGCGGATCACCAGTCGCGGTTCCACCGGTGGGCCCGGTGGCGGCTCGATGCGCTCACGCGTCTCTCTGTCGCGATCGATGCGCGTCGGAACGTTGGTCCAGATCGGCGGCTCGGTCCCGGACCGTGGCGGCGGCGGATCACCGGCACTCGCCGACCGGCCGGGCGCGAAGACGAGGACTGTGGCCGCGACCAGGGGCCATCGCAGGTGACGGGTGAGGCGGCGGCGGGCGGCCGAGATGGACATCCGTGCATCGCCTCGTCGGATCGCTCTCCGGCAAGCCGGGCGACCTCACACCGAAGGCCGAAGGTGCCGACGCACCCGACCTTCGAAGAAACGCGAATTTCTCATATGCGTCATGAACAGGAGAAATTCACCTCAGGAATGCCATCGATCAGTTTCGATGCCCGCCGGTATCACAAGCGGGGCAGTTCGAACCGCTCGCGCGGCTCGGTCCGGGGAGTCGCGGTCGGCTCGGGGGTTTCGGCGAGATGCATCGCGCCGATCACCATGGAGACGAAATAGCCGACCTGGAGGGCGACGGTCACCGACACGGCGAAGAGCGCCGCATCGCCGACCGCGGCGAAACCGCCGAGCGCCGCGACGATGCCGCCGATCATCACCACCAGGCAGACCGAGAAGACGGCGCGGACGTTGAAGCGCAGGCCGAGGACGATGCCGACGAGGAGCGACAGGCTGGCGACGATCGACACGTATGCGACTCCTTGCGGACGAATCGTTGTTCGAGTGTGGCGCGGAACTCTCGAGAGGGGGTTAACGACCGGGTAACTTTCACTGGCTCGAGGCGGTGGCCTCGGCGTCGATGGTGAGATCGGCGGCGGCGAACCGACCGAGATGGTCGAGCGCGCCGGCCGGTGCGGGGCAGACGGCGGCATCGACGACGAGGGCCGGTTTGGCTCCGCCGAAGACGGCGGTGATGCCGGCTTCGGCGGCGGTGCTCGCCGTCAGGGCGACGATGGCGGCGGTGAGAGCGAATATCTTCGGCATCGGAAACGACCTCCGCATGATGTGGTGCGGCGACCATGACCCGGTGGGCGTGAAGAAGATCGAAAGCGCACGCCTCGCGTCGCCCGCTTTCGCTGGTCAGAGTGAACGACGAATGAGCGCGATAGGACGAAATCGTCGTTTCGCGGCGGTGCCCATTCGCCGGTTCTCTGCCGTGTCTCGATCTCGGTCGGGCCCGGTCCGGACCGCGACGAGCCGGCGGTCACGCCGCAGCGGTGCCGAGCGTCGGGGTGGCCGCGAGCGCGTCACGGAAGGAGACGAGGCGGCGCTTCTGTTCGTCCCACAGGGTGAGACGGACGCAGGCGAAGCTGCGCAGGATGCTCAGCCGACCGATGTCGCGTAGTTCGGGATGGTCCTTCAGCACCTCGGAGAGGCGGTAGAACGGAATGCGGCTGGCGAGGTGGTGGACGTGATGGATGCCGATGTCGGCGGTCAGCCAGCGCAGGCCCGGCGGCAGCCGGTAATAGGACGATCCGCGCAGCGCCGCCTCCTGGAGGTTCCAGGTCTCGGTGCGATCCCACGAGGTCGTCTCGAACTGATGCTGCACGTAGAACAGCCAGACCCCTATGGTGGCGGCGATCACCACCACAGGCAGGTGGACGACGAGAAAGGTACCGAGTCCGAGCCCCCAGATCGCCAGTGCGGCGAGGGCGGCGATGCCGAGGTTGGTCGACTGGGTACTGATCCACGGCATGAGGCCGCGGGTCAGCTTGCCGGTGGGAATCCGGTTCTGCAGCATGAAGACGAAGGACGGCCCGATGCCGAACAGCACCAGCGGGTGGCGATAGGCACGGTAGAGCAATCGACCCAGTGGCCCCCGTGCCCGGTATTCCGCGACCGTCAGGGTGTCGATGTCGCCGACGCCGCGGCGATCGAGGTTGCCGCAGGAGGCGTGGTGGATGGCGTGACAGCGGCGCCAGTGGTCATAGGGGGTGAGCGTCAGTACCCCGCAGAGGCGGCCGAACCAGTCGTTGGCCGGCTTGGCGGTGAAGAAGGAATAGTGGCCGCAATCATGCTGAAGCATGAACACGCGCACCAGGAAGAGCCCGGCCGGCGGCAGCAACACGGCATAGAGCCACCAGTTGCCGCTCTCCACCGCCCACACCAGGAGACCCCAGGCGAGGGCGAGCGGCAGGAAGGTGGCGGCGATCTCGGCGAGGCTGCGCGCGAAACGCGGTTCGCAGTAGCGGCGCAGCCGTACGGTCCAGACACGATCTCCTTGCGACGTGGTCGTTGCGGCACTCATCGATGACGTTCCTCGACATTCGTTTCTTGGTTTTGGGCGACCCGCCCCGCTCGTGACTCGCAGCAGAGAGACCCGCCTCGAAAATGTGCCGAAGGTCGCCCGTTGTCGACGGTCTCCGACAGGTTCGGACCGATCATTTCGGAGGATGGCGGCCCTTCGGTACGACCTGGGCGACGTCCCCCGCCGTCGCCGCACGGCGCGGCTGTCGTGGCGATCTCGTCACTGCGCGGTGCGGCGGGCCTTCACGTCCTCCCACAGACCGGCGAAGGGATGGAAGGAGAAGGAGACGTGGTGGCGGCCGGGTTCGAGGCGGACGGCACGAAAGAGCACGTCGGCGCGTTCGAGGCTCGCCGGCAGGCCGTCGACCTCGACCCGCCACCAACGGTGCCAGACGTCGTTCAGCACCAGCCAGCCGGGGCGGGTGGCGTCGACGTCGATGTCGACCCGGGTGTTGCGGTAGAGGGTGATCGCGGCGCGACCGGCAGGCGTGTTCGCGTCGCCGGCGACTGCGCCGGCCGGTAGCGCCGTCGCCGGCAGAAGCACCTCGCGGCGGGGATCGAAGCCGTCGGGCCAAGTGCCCGAGGCGATGATCGCATCGAAATCGGCGGGGCGGGCGGTGGCGACGTAGAGGACGCGCGGCAGTGCCCGCGGGTTCTCGTAGACGAAGGTCTCCGGCCGGCCCGGAGCCGGCGGGATTCCGGGGATGGCGGGGAAGCGGGCGATCTCGGTCAGTCGGCCGGGTCCGAGCTTCTTGTCCATCGTCTCGACCGGGGCACCGGTGACGATGAAGCGCAGGCCGAGCATGTCGGCGAGGAGGCTGTCGTAGGACGGCTCGAGCGGCGAGAACTCCTTCTGCTCGGGAAGCGCCGCGTGATCGATGGCGCCGGTCGCCTTGGCGTAGAAGTCGAAGCGCAGCGGGTTGTAGCCGAGCGTGTTCTCGAGGCCGTGGATCATACCGGCGTTGGGCCAGTGGAAGCCGACGCCGGCCAGTTCGACACGGTCGCGGCGGTCGGGACCGCGGGTCGCCGCGACCTTGTCCTTCAGGAAGGGGACGACCGGGTCGCGGGTGTCGGTGGCGAGGGCATCGTAGGTGGCGGCCGGATAGGCGGTCGACTCGTTCGGAGCGTTGTTCCAGGCGAGATCGGCGGTGGTGAAGGCGCCGAGCAGGACGATTCCGGCGAGCGCGCCCGACGCCCCGAGGCGAACGAGGCGTGCGGCGAAGACCACCACCACCAGCGCCGCGGCGGAGAAGGCGGCGGCGGTGGCGAGCGGTTTCCACACCAACGCCAATCGGTTGGCGTGGAGCCCGAAGGCGACCGGCAGAACCGCGAAGACGGTGACGACCAGCGCCGCCTGGAAGATGCGGGTGCGACGGGCGGCGGGAGGCAGATCCTCGGTCACCATGAGGTGGACGAGGAAGCCGCCGAGAACGGCGAGCGAGAAGCCGATCAGGAAGGTGGCGTCCGCCGGCCGGCGGAACAGGCCGACGCCGGGCAGGTGGTCGTAGAAGAAGCGGAAGGCGGGCGTGTACCAGCCGACGGCGTAGAGCACGAAGACCACCGCGGCCGCGGTATGGAACAGAACGGCGCGGCGGGCGAGCAGGCCGCGGCCGATGCCGTACACCAGCAGGGTCATGGCCGGGATCGCCCCGGCATAGACGGCGGTCATGTTCTGGGCGAGATAGAGGTCGGTGACGCCGAAGGCGGCGCTCGGCGGTCCCCAGAAGTCGACGTCCTGGGCGCCCTGGCCGAAGAGGTCGGCGATCCACGCGCCGATCAGCGACACCGGGTGGAGCGAACCCATGCCGGCACCGACGAAATCGATCTCCGGGCGGTTGGAGTGCTCGGCGAGCAGCAGCGTCATCACCACCGGTACGGTGACGACGAGGAGGCCGCCGATGATGGCGGCGAGACCGGGCAGGATCGAACGGAGGAGCCGCGACCAGCGGTCGGGTGCCGACAGGATCTCGACGACGGCGTAGGCGACGAGAAAATAGAGGCCGAGGAGGGCGATCTGGTCGCGCCCGAGCGCCAGGAAGCCGGCGCCGAGGCCGGCGAGAAAGCCCCAGCCGATCGAACGGCGGGCGAGCATGCGCTCGAGCAGGAACAGGACGATCGGGATCCAACCGAAGCTCAGCACCTGACCGGTGTGCTGGATGCGCCACGCGGCCGAACCGCCGAAGGCGAAGGCGATCGCCGCCACCGTGCCGCCGGCGGCGTGCCAGCCCTTGTCGCGGAACCACAGCAGCAGGGCGAGTGCCCCGACGCCGAGCTGAGCGAAGACGGTGGCGTCGAGCGCCACCGCGCCGGGATCGCGTACCAGGAAGGCGAGAATCAGGAAGGCGGGGGAGAAGATCAACGACTGCGGATCGGCGATCTGCGACCAGCCGGCGAAGACGTACGGGTTCCACGACACCCCGCCGCCGCCCCGAAGCGAATGGGCGAGGAAGGCCATCTGCGGGCGGAAATGCGCCTCCGCGTCCCACGGCACCGCGTAGGTGCCGGAAAGCCAGGGGTGGGTCAGCACCGCCCAGGCCGCGGCGACGACGAGGATCGCACCGACGAGGTGGAGATCGACGCGGAAGCGGCCGGCGCCGGGATCAGTTGCCATGACGGGCGGGTTCCTCGACGGTGATGCCGGGGGTGTGGGCGGTGGTCGCCGGCGGGGTGTCGAAACCGATGGCTTCGCGGACGAAGTAGAGCGGGCGGCGCTTCACCTCGGAGAAGACGTGGCCGAGATACTCGCCGATGATGCCGAGGCCGATCAGTTGGACGCCGGCGAAGAACATCGTCGCCACCATCAGCGACGGATAGCCGGGCACGTCGGCGCCGAAGAGCAGCGTCTTGACCAGCACATAGGCGCCGTAGACGAGGGCCGTCGCCGAGATGAGCGAGCCGATCACCGCCCAGATCTTGAGCGGCAGCGTGCCGAAGGAGGTGATCGCGGCGATGGCGAGGCGCATCAGTTTGACGAAGCCCCACTGCGACGTGCCGACGTGGCGTTCCTCCATCACCACGTCGACGGTGGTGGTGCGGAAGCCGGCCCAGGCGAAGAGGCCGCGGTTGAAGCGATTGCGTTCCGGCATGGCGAGGAAGGCGTCGACGACCAAGCGGTCGATGGCGGTGAAGTCGCCGGTCTCGCGGTCGACGCGGATGTCGCTCATGACGTCGAAGGCCTTGTAGAAGGCCTTGGAGAAGGCGTTGCGCAGCAGGCCACCGCGATCGAGATTCTTGCGGCGGGCGTAGACGAGGTCGTAGTCCTGGTCGCGCCAGGGGGCGAGCAGGGCGGGAATCGATTCCGGAGGGTGCTGCAGGTCGCTGTCCATGACCACGACGACGTCGCCGGTGGTGCGGGCGAGGCCGGCGGTCACCGCGATCTCCTTGCCGAAGTTGCGCGACAGGGTGACCACCTTGAGGTGGGCGACTTCACCGCGGAACGCCTTCAGACGGGCCAAGGTGTCGTCTGTCGAGCCGTCGTCGACCGTGATGATCTCGTAAGGTAGGTCGAGTCCGTCGAGGGCGGGAGCGAGACGGGCGAACAGACGGTCGAGACCGCGCGCTTCGTTGCGCATCGGCAGGACGACGCTCACCATCGGTCCGGGGGTGCCGTTCCGCTGCGGCGTGACCGGAGCGCGGGTCATGTCATTTTCCTTTCCTCGGGGTGGCGGGATGTTGTATCCGGCCGAAAGGGGTGCCGACAGGTGTCGCCGGGATACCCGTATCCGTCAATGGTGCGATCCGGTCTTGTCGAAGGTGGACGGTGGGAATGAACGTCGCGGGCGAGGTCGAGCGGACGAGGCGAGTGGGCGCCGGTACGGCGGTCCGCGACCTGGTGCTGTGCGCCGACGACTTCGGGCTGGGCGAGGAGATCGACGAGGCGATCCTGGCGTTGATCGAGGCGGGGCGGCTCAGCGCGACCGGCTGCATGGTGGCGGGCGACCGCTTCGAGCGGGACGCACCGCGACTCGCCGCCCTTTCCGATCGGGCCGACATCGGTCTGCACTTCACCCTCACCGAACTACCTCCGCTCGGCGTCATGCCGACCTTTTCGCCCGACGGGCGGCCGCAGCGGCTCGGGTCGGTGCTCGCCCGGTCGCTGACGGGACGCCTCGTCTATGCCGAGATCGCGGCGGAGATCGGGCGCCAAATCGGCCGATTCCGGGAGGTCTTCGGGCGTTCTCCGGATTTCGTCGACGGCCACCAGCACGTCCACGTGTTGCCGACGGTGCGGCGGGCCCTGTTCGCGGCCTTCGAGGACGGAACCCTCGATGCGCGGACCACCTGGGTGCGCGACTGCCACGAATCGGTGGCGACCATCGTGCGGCGCGGCATCGAGGTGCCGAAGACGATGTTCGTCTCGCTGCTCTCGGCCGGCATGGCGCGCGAGGCGGCGGCGCGCGGCATCCTGGTCAACGACGGCTTCCGCGGCGTCACCGCCTTCGCCACCGACCGCAGTTACCGCTCCAACTTCCGCCGCTTCCTCGACGGTGCCGGTGAGCGGCCGCTCGCCATGTGTCATCCGGCGCGACCGGGAGCGGGCGCGGCCTCGGGCGATGCCATCGCGGCGGCACGTCACGGCGAATGGGCCTATTTCTCCGGTGACGACTTCCTCACCGATCTCGCCGCGGCCGGAATCCGGCTCGGGCGGATGAAACGGCGAACGGTGGTGGCATCATGAGGGATCCGGCGGAGCGCGTCGCGATACCGCAGCCTCAGATCTCCTGACCGGCGAAGATGCGGGCGTAGAGGCTGTCGGGGTCGTCGTGGGCCTCGCATTCGGCGATGCCGACGGCGATCGAGGCGTAGACCGGGCCGGTGGCACCGGGCAAGGTGAAGGCGGTGGTTTCGATCACGCCGACGATGCGGTGGGCGACGCGGGCGGCATCCTCGCCGTCGGTGGCCGGCAGAACGAGGGCGAAGCGGTCGCCGCCGGCGCGGGCGGCCAGATCCTCGCCGCGCACCAGACGGCCGATCAACGAGCCGATCTGACGGATCAGGTGGTCGCCGCCGGCCCAGCCCCATTCGGCATTGGTCTCGGCGAGATCCATGACGGTGAGGCCGACGACGGTCAGCCGTTCCCCGGTGTCGCGAGCGTCGCCGATCAGCAGCCCGAGGTGATCCATCAGGAAACCGCGGGTGTAGAGCCCGGTCAGGGCGTCGTTGGTGGCCTGATGGCGGGCGCGCGAATAGGCCGCCTTCAGCGTCTCGCGCAGGCGTTGCTCGTTCATCGCCGCCTCGACCCGGTCGGCGAAGACCTTCTCGTTCTCGTCGGCGAAGACGACGTCGCTCGCTCCGGCCTCGTGCACCGCCTCGACCATGCGCGGGTCGGTGTCGCCGGTCAGCACCACGACCGGCAGAGCGAAGAAGGTGGGGTTGCGGCGCAGCACTTCGACGAAGTCGATGGCGTCGTCGAGCGGCAGGTTGAGCACCACCGCGTCGAAGGGGCGCCGTTCGAGATAGTCGAGAGCGGTCTCGACGGTGAAGGCGCCGACCAGGGTGGCGCGCTTCGACAGCGCCCGTTCGATGGTGAAGTAGCGGATGCCGGCGCCGACGACCAGGACGTGGGCGTCGGTGAGCGCGGCGCCGAGTTCGAGATCGGGCAGGGAGAGACCGTAACGTTGCGCCGTGTCGAGGCGGCGATAGATCTCGGCCCGCATGGTGGCGAGGCGGGTCAGCGAGCCGATGCGGGCGGCGACGTGGCCGACCGACCAGGGCGCGCGGATGACGTCGGCGACGCCGATCGGCCGCTCGTCTTCGACGAGGTCGCCGTCGTCGACGGCGATGACCGGGGTGCGGCGGGTGGCGCGCATCAGCGACATGCGGGCGGCGGCGTCGAGATAGCGGGTCCGGGTGACGTCGCCGTCGGCACCGGCGAGGTTGAGCACGACGAGATCGGGATGGCCGGCGACGGTCTGATCGACGGTACGGGAGAGCGGCACCGCATGGACGTCCCAGCCTTCGGCGCGGATGCCGTCCCAGAGCACTCGGGTCTCGGGGCGAGGAGTTTCTTCGATGACGAGGATGCACCCACGGTAGGACATGTTCAGACGGACTCCGACTGTCGGCGAGAGTGCATCCGGCATGGTTAACGCGCTGTTGACGACGCGGTGTCTCGGACCGGTTCAAGCGGCGGCGGAGAGGAAGGACCACACCGCCCACACCTGCAGTGCGGCGCCGACGACGAGGAGACCGGCGAAGCTCCACCACAGGGTCGCCCGCATCGTCGGCAGGAAGAAGGCCGAGCCGCCGCAGATCCCGGCGAGGGCGACCAGAGCTTCACCGGCGAACATCACGATCAACATCAGCAGATGGTGCTCCGGATCGACACGGCCGGCGTCGTTGGCCATCACGCCGCCCATCGCCGACATCATCGCCCAGACACCGGCGGCCCCGAGCCAGACGACGATGAAGATGATACCGGCGAGAACAGGGAGCATGGGCACCTCGAAGGAGGCGGGATCGGTCCGATGCCGCGGCGGTGAGCCGGTGCGGCCGATCGTGACGGGCCGACACGTTAGCGTGTCCGTGGTGATCGGCAAACGAGGTTCGGCGGGAATCGATACGTTTCGAAACGTCACCTTCAGACTTTCTCGAGGATCGGCCGGCATCATCTCTTCTGAGCGTTCCGATCCCATGAGGAGGATCCCCATGTTGCCTCTCGTTCTGCGTCGGCTGGAAGCCCTTCAGGCGGATCTCGCCACCATCGATCCGGCAGGCGAAATCGACGCCGCCGACCGTGTCGCCTCGATGGCGACGGCCCTGCGCGACGTGCTCGCCGAGAGCGGCGCGCTGGGCGCGGGTCTAGAGGTTTCGGATGGTGCGCGTACCGCGGCGGCGATCGGCTGATACGGCGCTTTTCGGCGACATCCGCCCGATCGGTGCCCCCTGGCGAGCATCGCCCGATCGGCGGGGTGCTTGATTTCCTTCGATTTTTCGTGCGACGGTTCACCCCGGCGGCCGATCCCGGCCTCCGGGGTGCAGTCGTTGCTCGTTCCATTCGGGGGGTGTCGGGATGCCGACCGAGATTCTGGATAAGCTCAAGGTTCTTCGTGCCGGTGTCGCCGAGTCTCTGAAGAAAGATCCGCGCTATCTGACGCTGATGGCGCTCGACAAGTCGATCGCCGAGATCGGCGGCGTGTTGTCCGCTGCCGGCCTGATCTCCGCCGAGGCGGCGAAAGCGCCGGCACCGCTCTCGTTCGGCGGTGAGGCCGCGGCTCCGGCCGCCTCGTCCGCCAAGGTGGGGCTCCTCGGCTCCGCCGCTTCCACCGGCGAGCCCGAAGCCGAAGATGCGGGCGGCGAGGACGACGAGGACGGCGAGGAAGACGAGGACCCCGAGCCGACATCGGCCGAGGCGGCAGAGGACGACTCCGAAACCGCCGAGGCCGACGACAGCGACAGTGACGAGGCGGACGCGGACGACGAGGTCGAGACCGCCGAAGCGGGTGACGGCGACGGCGACGGCGACGATGCGGACGCGGACGATGCGGTCGAGACCGCCGAAGCGGACGCGGACGCGGACGACGACGAGAGCGAGGCGCGCGACGGCGGAGGCGGGGACGACGCGGTGAAGCCCGCCGGGCTCCTCGGTTCGGGCGCCGGTGGAGAGAGCGTCATCCCGGAGGGCCGGGCGTCCGGCTATCGGGCGATGGCGGCTCGGCCGGATGCGGCGACCTACCAGCCGGGCCTGTCGGTCAAGTACACCAAGCTGCCGCCGAAGGTCGACCTGCGTACGTTGATGACGCCGGTGGAGGACCAGGGGCGAACCAGCTCCTGCGTCGCCAATGCGGTGGCGGGCGCCTGGGAATATTGGGTCAAGCGGCTGACGCGCAAGGAAACCGACGTCAGTCGGCTGTTCGTCTACTACAACGCCCGCTGGCGCAACGGCACTCAGGACAAGGACGGCGGCAGTGTCATCCAGTTGGCGATGGAGAGCCTGTCGAAGTTCGGCGCCTGCGCCGAGAAGTCCTGGCCGTTCGACAAGCGCCTGATCCTGAAGAAGCCCGGGGGAGAGGCCTACAAGGAAGCGGCATCGAACCGCATCCAGGACATGGCACGGGTACCGCTCGAGCTCGACGCTTGGAAGCAGGCGCTGGCGGAAGGCAAGCCGATCATCTTCGGTTGCGCCCTGTTCGGTTCGTTCGACCAGTGCAGCGCCCGCGGTGGCGTGGTGCCGATGCCGTCGCCGGAGGACGTCGGGCGCAAGGCGCACGGCGCGCACGCCATGTGCGCGGTCGGCTACAACGACGCCGAGAAGGTGTTCATCGTCCGCAATTCGTGGGGTTCGGCATGGGGTGACAAGGGCTATTGCTACATGCCCTACGACTACCTGCTCAATCCGAAGTTCAACTTCGGAGACTGCTGGGTGTTCGTGCCGCGCATTCCGCTGCCGCCACCGCGCGACGTGTGGTTCGACGACGCCGATCCGGTGACCAACGACGGCAAGGGTGTCGATTTCGTCATCGTGCCCTACACCGTCGTCGACTATCTCGAGATCACCATCGATCTCTTCGCCGATGTGGTGGTGCCCTACGACACCTTCGTCGCCGAAGACTTCACCACCTACGTCGGTTTCGCCGAACGCAGCGAATGGAGTCGCTTCGAATCCTTCGACGTCCAGACCTATCTCGAGACCATCGAGGTGACGGAAGAGACCGAGGAGACCGAGGAGACCGAGGAGAGCGAAGAGTCGGAAGAGGATGACGCCGAAGAGTCCGAAGACGACGAGGATTCCGAAGACGAAGAGGACGGCGAGGACGACGACTCCGAGGACGAAGGCGACGACGAGGAGGACGAGGACTCCGAGGACGACGGCGACGACTCCGAGGACGACGACTCCGAAGACGACGGTGACGACGAGGAGGACGAGGACTCCGAGGACGAAGGCGACGGCGAGGAGGA
>CALMFH010000178.1 GCA_937864925.1 uncultured Alphaproteobacteria bacterium
GCGCAGCCGAGCCGCCGGGCGAAGCTCCGCCCGCAGTTCTCTCTTTTGTTCAGGAGTGGTGTCCCGGAAGGGATTCGAACCCCTGACCTACGGTTTAGGAAACCGTTGCTCTATCCTGCTGAGCTACCGGGACGGCCGGCCCTCGGAGCGAGGGGCGGTGACCGACGGGGCGGCGGTGCCGGGGCGTCGGACGTCGGTCGCATAGCACGTTTCGAAACGGCGTGCAGCAGGAAGGTCGAAGGAGATCGGCGCGTGCACGGGTCCCCTCACCGATGGATCGCGACGGATCTCGCGCGCCGCTGCGCAGCGGCGATCGCTGTCGCGATCGGGGTGGCACAGGGTGCGCCGGTCGGACCGGCGGTCTCGTCTCGAGCGATGGCGGCCGAGACGCCGTGCGCCTCGGCGGAGGGCGAACCGGTGTGGGCGGAGCGGGTCGTCGCCGGCGACGAGATCGTCCTCGTCGACGGTCGCCGCGTCCGGTTGGCCGGCGTCGAGGCGCCGAAGCCGCCGCTCGGCCTCGCCGGGGCGGCGGCGACCGAAGCCGTGGCCGTGGCCGAGGCGGCACGCATCGCGCTCGCCGATCGGGTCGAGGGACGCGAGATCGCTCTCACCGAAATCGGCGTCGATCGTCACGGTCGCCGGCTCGGCCATCTTTACGACATCGAAGCCGGGCAGTGGATCGAGGCGGAACTGGTGGCCGCCGGTCACCTCAGGGTGATCTCGGTACAGGGGCCGCGTCCCTGCATCGCCGCGCTGTCGACGGTGGAGCGACGGGCGATCGGTACCGGGCGGGGCCTGTGGGGCAGCGCCGCCTTCGCGGTGGCGACGGCGACGGCGACCGATCTCATCCCCCGGATCGGCCGTTGGACGGTGGTGGAGGGGCGGGTGCGATCGGTCGGAAGGTCGGGCGGTCACATCTGGTTGAATTTCGGCGAGGACTTCCGACGTGACTTCGCGGTGGTCATGAAGGATAAGGACCTCGACGGCTTCCGGGCCGCCGGTTTCGACGCCATGGCGGCGCGAGGCTGGTGGGTCAGGGTACGCGGTGTCGTCGTCCATCGGGGCGGTCCACGGATCGCGGTCGAGATACCCGGGGACATCGAACGGGTGAAACGGTAGTGGCGGATCGTCGGGTGAGCGACCGGGACGTTGGACGGCGTGGCGGGGTGAGACACCTCGCGGCGGCGAGCGCGTTCGTCGCCGCTCTCGCCGGCCTTGCCGGTTGTTCGTCGATCGGAGCGTTGGGAACCGCCGATCCGTTGATTTCGCCGGCCGGCTCGGCGGCATCGAACGTGTTGGCCGGTGCGGCCAATCCGTCGCTCGACCCGGAACACGAGCGCATCGTGGCGAGTTACGGCGGCGTCTACGACGACCCTGCGGCGGCCCAGGCGGTGGCACGTGCCGTCGGACGCATCGTCGCCGCCTCCGACGATCCCTCGCAGAGCTACCGCATCACCATCCTCAATTCGCCGGCGATCAACGCCTTCGCCCTGCCGAGCGGCAATCTCTACGTCACCCGCGGCCTGATCGGGCTGGCCGGCGACACTTCGGAGGTGGCGGCGGTCATCGCCCACGAGATGGCGCATGTCACGGCCCGCCACGCGGTGGCGCGGGCGCGACGGGCCGAGGTCGCCTCCGAGGTGACCAAGATGGCCAACGTCATGCAGGACCAGGACGCTCAGCGTCTGGCGCTCGCCTCGACGCAACTCTCCCTCGCCCGCTTCTCCCAGGTGCAGGAGCTCGAGGCCGACGCGGTCGGGGTACGCACCCTGGCGCGGGCCGGCTTCGACCCGTTCGCCGCATCGCGCTTCCTCACCTCGATGGCGCGCTTCGCCGAATACCGCGCGTCACGTGGCAGCTCGAGCAAGAGCCCGGACTTCCTGTCGTCGCATCCCTCGACGCCGGAACGCATCTCCTTCGCCGTGCGCTCGGCCCGCGAGATCGGCGCACCGGGAATCGGCGAACAGGAACGCGAGCAGTATCTGAAGGGCCTCGACGGCATGGTCTACGGCGACGACCCGTCGGAAGGCTTCGTGCGCGGCCGTTCGTTCCTGCACAAGGGCCTCGGCATCCAGTTCACCGTGCCGACCGGCTACACGCTGGAGAACACCACCAAGGCGGTGCTCGCCACCGATACGCAGGGCATGGCGATGCGCTTCGACGGTGTGTCGCTCACGCCCGACACCTCGCTCGCCGCCTACCTCGGATCGGGCTGGATCAACGGCCTCGTCGCCGACTCGATCTCGACGACGGCCATCGGTGACCTGCCGGCGGCCACCGCCACGGCGCGGGCCGACGGCTGGACCTTCCGCATCGGCGTGGTGCGCCGCGGACGGACCGTGTTCCGTTTCATCTTCGCCGCTCAGGAGGAGGGGGCGCTGCTCGACACCGCGCTCGCCGACACCATGTCCGGCTTCCGACGGTTGACCGCCGAGGAATCGGCCCGGCTGCGGCCGTTGCGCATCCACGTCGTGCGGGTGAAGCCGGGCGACACGGTCGAGCGCGTGGCGGAACAGATGAGCGGCATCGATCGCAAGGCCGATCTGTTCCGCGTCCTCAACGGGCTCGGCGCCGGCGAGGCACCCGAGCCCGGTCGGCTGGTCAAGATCGTCACCGACGGTTGACGGCGCGCCGGTCTCAGACGAACACGGCGCGATCGGGTTGGCGGGCGAGCAGGGCGACCTGCAGCTTCTCGAGCGCCCGCGCCTCGATCTGGCGGACACGCTCCTTGGAGATGCCGAGACGAACGCCGAGGGCTTCCAGCGTCTCACCGTTCTCCGACAGGCGGCGTTCCTCGACGATCTTCAGTTCACGTGGGTCGAGCACGCCGAGCGCCTCGCGCAACCAGGCGACTCGACGTTCGCCGTCGATCCGCGCACCCACCGTCTCGTCGGCGCTCGGGTCGGCGGACATCAGCAGATCCTGACGCTCGGCGCCGTCTTCGCCCTCCACCATCGGGGCATTGAGCGAGGCATCGGGGCCGGAGAGCCGGACGCTCATCGCCTCGACGTCGCCGACGGAGACGCCGAGACGATCGGCGATGGCGGCGAAGATCTCCGGCTCGGCGGCGCCGTCGAACTCGCGGGCGAGCAGAGCGCGCAGCCGGCGCAGATTGAAGAACAGCGCCTTCTGCGCCGAGGAAGTGCCGCCGCGCACGATCGACCAGTTGCGCAGCACGTAGTCCTGAATGGCGGCCCGAATCCACCACGAGGCGTAGGTGGAGAAGCGCACCTCGCGATCCGGTTCGAACCGCTGCGCCGCTTCCAGCAGGCCGACATGGCCCTCCTGGATGAGATCGGCCTGGGGAAGGCCGTAGCGACGGAAGCGCGCCGCCATGGCGATGACCAGACGCATGTGGGCGGCGGTCAGGCGATGCAGCGCCGCCTCGTCGCGCCGGTCGCGCCAGCGCCGCGCCAGATCGCGTTCTTCGTCGCGTTCGAGATAAGGGGCCGCCATGGCGGCCCGCACGAGACGGCGGTGGTCGCTCGTCGGATGGGTCATCGTCTGCCTCCTTCCGACGGTTCAAGGCCGTCGGCGCTCGGACCGGCGACGGGATCAGCCGTCACCGCGGATTACGTGAAAATCCAGATGAGAGGTCTCTTAGAGGAAATCATCGCCGCGGTCGAGGCCGCTCGAGAATTCCTCGCATGTGCAGACTGCAACACGTGATCGGTCGGCCTCGCCCCGACCAGCCGCGCGACAGCGCCACCACAGACGCGTTCGGGGCCCGGATCGCTCCGGGCCCCGAGACGGGTCGATCGACGATTTCGCGGCGGAATTCCGAGCCCGATGCTCAGGCTGCCTCTTCGCGCTCGTCTTCGATGAAGTCGGATTCGCCGGCGGCCTCGGCCTCGGTATCGCCGGCCTTGGCGTTGCGACGCGGGTTCTTCATCAGATTCTGCTCGATCTGGCGGATCGCCTCGGTCTCGGAGATGTGATCGACCGCCGCCACTTCGCGCGCCATGCGGTCGAGGGCGGCCTCGTAGAGCTGGCGCTCGGAATAGGACTGCTCCGGCTGGCTGTCGGCACGGTAGAGGTCGCGCACCACCTCGGCGATCGCGATGAGATCACCGGAGTTGATCTTGGCCTCGTACTCCTGCGCCCGGCGCGACCACATGGTGCGCTTGATGCGGGCACGACCCTTCACCGTCTCCAGCGCCTTCTTGACCACCGCGGTGTCGGCGAGCTTGCGCATCCCGACGGTGGCGATCTTGGAGACGGGAACGCGCAGGGTCATCTTGTCCTTCTCGAAGGAGATGACGAAGAGTTCGAGCTTGTAGCCGGCGATCTCCTGATCCTCGATACCGGTGATCTGGCCGACGCCGTGGGCCGGGTAGACGATGTACTCGCCCGCCTTGAAGCCATGGCGGGTCTGGGACGTCTTCTTGATGGGGGTGGTGGCCATACGCCCGATACTCCTGTTCGATCGGCCCCCGACGGGGCCTCGAAGATGCCTCGCCGCCTCGCCTCCGACACGAAGGGGAACGCGGCGACAGGCACGCCCATGCGCTCCGGGGAAACCGGGGCGGCGGAAGCGTGCTCGGTTACAAGTTCAGTCGGTCCGGTAGGGCCTTTCCCACCACTGCTCCGGCTGCGTCGCGAGCATTTGCTTCGTCTCGGGTCCTGTCGACGGGAGGTTCGACACGCACCGAGAGGCTGCGACGAGCAGACCGATCATCAGGGAACTCCACATGGGAGAGTCGGTGGGAAATTCGACTGTGGGAAAATGCATACCATAAAATACGGTCCCGCGAAAGCGGCGAGGACGCCGGATCGTGGCGTTCTCGAGATCCTTTCGCGGCGAAACCCGGCCATGGTGAACATCACGGCCGTGGCGGTGGCGTGCGCCGGTGACGGCTCCACCGCCGGAGCCGTCGTCCGATGACCCCGATCGGGCCGATGTTCTCGCGGCCGCCCTGACCGGGCACGCGATACTCGGTCGCCCTGACCGGGCGAGTTCGCCATCAGTCGCCCTGACCGGCGAGTTCGCCATCAGTCGCCCTGACCGGGCTCCGGCGAAAAGAACTTCTCGAGCTTGCCGGTCATGCCGTCGAAGTCCTTGGCATCCGGGGCGTGGTCGCGCTTCGAGGTCAGGTTCGGCCACTTCTGGGCATATTCGGTGTTGAGGGCGAGCCACTTGTCGAGGCCGCTCTCGGTGTCGGGCTTGATCGCCTCGGCCGGGCATTCGGGTTCGCAGACGCCGCAGTCGATGCACTCGTCCGGGTGGATGACGAGCATGTTCTCGCCTTCGTAGAAGCAGTCGACCGGGCAGACTTCGACGCA
>CALMFH010000179.1 GCA_937864925.1 uncultured Alphaproteobacteria bacterium
CTTCGCCTTCACCTTCGCAGCCGCCGCCTACAACCTCGTCAGGCTCCCCAAGCTCTTGGCGGCATGAACGGGGGCGAGGGACGGTCGGACGCTCGGGTCAGCATGCCGAGACGGCAACGAAGACGGCCGCCGGAGGGAACGAAACCGCTCCGAAGTGACCTATTTCATCAACCTGCTAGGAATCGCCGGTCTCGCGTCGGGGGGCTCGTCGGCTCCGAACAGTCGTCGCGATGGGCGATCGGCCGGCTTCGCCGCGCCATCGCCGGCCGATCTTTCGGCGATTAACCTCAACGACAGTCCGTCGAAGGTGGACGTCCCCGATTTCTGCGCGATCGGTATATAAATCCTTTCCGAGAGTATCGAAGTACCGCGTCACGGTGAGGACATGTCGCAGTTCGAACAGGGCCAGTTCACGGCCGGCCTGTGGAACGGCCCCGAAAGGGGTGGCCGTCGGCTGCGGTGGACGCTCGAGGTCCTGCAGGCGGGGGCCATCGTCGTCGACGTGGTGCTGATCCTGGCGACCGCACTTGCGGCGCGCATCTTCTATCGCGACGAGGGCCCGATCGACTGGGCCTATCTGCAGGGCACCGTGTACATCGGCGTCCTGTCGGCGATCCTGTTCGTCGGCTTCCTCGGGGCGCGGCGCGGCTACGCGGTGGCGGCGTTGTCGAGCGTGAAGCGCCAGACGATCCTGGTGGCGCAAGGGTGGATCTTCACTTTCTTCTGGCTCGGCTGGATCGCATTCCTCGCCAAGGTCACGGAGAGCTATTCGCGCGGCGTGGTGTCGATCTGGTTCTTCTTCGGCTTCGCCACGCTGCTCGTCGTCCATGTCCTCGGTGCGCGCTGGCTCGCCCACCGTTTCGCGCGCGGCGAGATGTCGGTGCGGCGGGTGGCGGTGGTGGCGGTGGCCGACTCCGCCGGACTCGAGCGGATCTCGAACCGGCTCGCGGTGCGTGGCATCGAGGTGGTGACGTTGACGGCGATCTCGCCGGCCCGTATCGGCCGCACCGGCTTCCTCGACGCGGCGCGCACCGCGGTCGGCAACGTCCGTCAGGCTCTGGCGGCACGCAAACTCGACGCCGTCTACCTCTTCCTGTCGTGGCGCGAGCGCCGCCACATCGAGGAGATGAAGGCGGCGATGGCGCCGTTGCCGGTGCCGGTCTATCTCTTCGCCGACCGTGAGATCGAGCGCCTCATCGTCCGCGGGCGCGAAGAAATCGGCGATCTCGTCGGCTTCGAATTGCAGCGAGCGCCACTCGGCCGCTTCGACCGGACGATGAAGCGGGCACTCGACATCGCGGTGGCGACGACCGGGCTCGTCGCCCTGTCGCCTCTCCTACTGCTCACGGCACTCGCGATCCTGGTGGAGACCGGACGGCCGGTGTTCTTCCGCCAGAAGCGCAACGGCTTCGGAGCGAGGCCGTTCACCATTCTCAAGTTCCGTTCGATGACGGTGCAGGAGAATGGTCAGGAGGTCACGCAGGCGACCAAGAACGACGCTCGCGTCACCCGCCTCGGTCGGGTCCTGCGGCACACTTCGATCGACGAATTGCCGCAGCTCTTCAACGTCCTCACCGGCGACATGTCGATCGTCGGCCCGAGGCCGCATGCGGTCGCCCACGACGACCTCTACGACGGACTGATCGCCTCCTATGCCTTCCGCCAGCACGTCAAGCCGGGGATCACCGGTTGGGCGCAGATCAACGGCTGGCGCGGCGAGACGCGAGAGGTCGACCAGATGAAGGCGCGGGTCGAACACGACATCTGGTACATCAACAACTGGTCGATGTGGCTGGATCTGAAGATCATCGCGATGACCGCGGCGAAGATCTTCTTCGACGATCAGGCCTATTGATACCGGGCTCGTGAAATTCGGACTCGTCCGAATTTCACGAGCGTCACGGCCCGACCGGCCGACGCCCGTTCGGGCTCGCCTTCGTTCACGAAGTTTCGAACAGGTCGAAACCTCGTGAACTCGGTGTGAGACGCACGGGTGGGGACCCGGAACGGCCGGTGCGAGGGCGACCTCGCGCCGGCCGTGGTGTCTTTTCGATGTGGAAGCGAAGGCGCGCCGGGGGCGTGCCTCAGCCCTTCGCCTTCGGGTCGTAGGCGAGGATGGGGGCGAGCCATTTCTCGGCGGTCGCCAGATCCCAGCCCTTGCGGGTCGCGTAGTCGGCGACCTGATCCTTCTCGATCTTGCCGACGCCGAAGTAGTGCGCTTCAGGGTGCGCGAAGTAGAGGCCGGAGACGCTCGCGGCCGGGAACATGGCGTAGCTCTCGGTCAGCTCGATGCCGGCGCGATGCGACGGGTCGAGCAGCTTCCACAGCGTCGCCTTCTCGGTGTGGTCGGGCTGGGCCGGATAGCCCGGCGCCGGGCGGATGCCGACGTATTTCTCGGCGATCAGTTCGTCCGGGGTCAGTGCCTCGTCGGCGGCATGGCCCCACAGCTCCTTGCGCACCTTCGCATGCAGCCACTCGGCGAAGGCTTCCGCCAAGCGATCGGCGAGCGCCTGGGAGAGAATCTTGGAATAATCGTCGTTGGCCCGCGCATAGCGTTCGGCGATCTCGGCCTCGCCGATGCCGGCGGTGACCGCGAAGGCGCCGATCCAGTCGTCGGTGCCGGCGGGCGCGACGAAGTCGGCGAGCGCCAGATTGGCGCGGTCCGAGCCCGAGCGGCCCATCTGCTGACGCAGGGTGTGGAGACGCGTCAGCTCGTAGTGCCGCCCGGCATCGGAGAAGAGGACGATGTCGTCGTCCGCCGCATTCGCCGGCCAGAAGCCGACGACGCCCTTGGCCTTCAGCGACCCTTCCGCGATCAGCTTGGTGAGCATCGCCCGGGCGTCGGCGTAGAGCGCCTTCGCCGCCGGGCCGACCTTGGCGTCGTCGAGGATCGCCGGATATCGGCCGATCAGCTCCCAGGTGGCGAAGAACGGCGTCCAGTCGATGAACGGCACCAGCTCTTCGATCGAGACGTCGATGGTGCGCGCCCCGAGGAACGACGGCGTCACCGGCGGGTGCTTCACGAAGTCGGGGCGGAAGGCCGCGGCGCGGGCGGCGGCGAGATCGACGCGCGCCTTCTCGGACCGACCGCGGGCATGGGCCTCGCGGGTGGCGGCGTAATCGGCGGCGTAGTTTGCCGCGGCCTCGGCCTTGCCGGCGCCGAGGAGCGCCGAGGCGACGCCGACGGCGCGGCTCGCGTCGACGACATAGGCGACCTGACCGCGGTCGTAGGCGGGATCGATCTTCACCGCGGTGTGGACGCGGGAGGTCGTGGCGCCGCCGATGAGCAGCGGCACGTCGAAGCCCTGGCGCTCCATCTCGCTCGCGACATGGACCATCTCGTCGAGCGACGGGGTGATGAGGCCGGAGAGACCGATGATGTCGGCCTTCTCCTCGCGGGCGCGGGTGAGGATCTTCTCGGCCGGGACCATGACGCCGAGGTCGACGACGTCGAAGTTGTTGCAGGCGAGGACGACGCCGACGATGTTCTTGCCGATGTCGTGGACGTCGCCCTTCACCGTGGCGAGCACGATCTTGCCGGCCGAGGAACGACCCTCGCCGCCCGCCGCCGCCTTCTCGGCGTCCATGTAGGGCATCAGCACGGCGACCGCCTGCTTCATGACGCGGGCCGACTTCACCACTTGGGGCAGGAACATCTTGCCCGAACCGAAGAGGTCGCCGACCACGTTCATGCCGGCCATCAGCGGCCCCTCGATGACATCGAGCGGCCGGGTGGAGGCGAGCCGCGCCTCCTCGACGTCGGCCTCGATGA
The DNA here is from genome assembly GCA_937864925.1 of uncultured Alphaproteobacteria bacterium. Taxonomy (GTDB): domain Bacteria; phylum Pseudomonadota; class Alphaproteobacteria; order Rhizobiales; family Ancalomicrobiaceae; genus CALBKH01. The sequence continues at coordinate 3,773 of CALMFH010000179.1, forward strand.
ACTCGGTGAGGCCGTGGACGAGGGCGTGCTCCAGGCGCTTGGCGACCGGCGTCTCGCGCCAGGAGAGATCGACCTCGCGCGCCTTGCCGGGCTCGCCCTTGAAGCGAGGGGCAGCGTCCAACAGACGTTCGGTGGCGTCGGCGCGGCGGTTCAGCACCACGTCCTCGGCGAGGTCGCGCAGGTCGGCGGGCAGATCGTCGTAGACGGCGAGGTTGCCGGCGTTGACGATGCCGAAGTCCATGCCGGCGTCGATGGCGTGGTAGAGGAACACCGAGTGCATCGCCTCGCGGACGGCATCGTTGCCGCGGAACGAGAAGGACAGGTTCGAGACGCCGCCCGAGACGTGGGCATGCGTCAGCTTCGTCTTGATGAAGCGGGTCGCCTCGATGAAGTCGACGCCGTAGTTGGCGTGCTCCTCGATACCCGTCGCCACCGCGAAGACATTGGGGTCGAAGATGATGTCTTCCGGATCGAAGCCGACCTCGTCGACGAGGATGCGGTAGGAGCGCTCGCAGATCTCGGTCTTGCGCTTCAACGTGTCGGCCTGACCGCTCTCGTCGAAAGCCATCACCACCACGGCGGCGCCATAGGCACGGACCTTCTTCGCGCTGGCGACGAAGGCCTCCTCGCCCTCCTTGAGCGAGATCGAGTTCACCAAGCCCTTGCCCTGCAGGCACTTCAGGCCCGCCTCGATCACCGACCACTTGGACGAGTCCACCATCACCGGCACCTTGGCGATGTCCGGTTCGGCGGCGACGAGGTTCAGGAAGGTCGTCATCGCCTTCTCGCCGTCTAGGAGGCCCTCGTCCATGTTGACGTCGATGATGACGGCGCCGTTCTCGATCTGCTCCTTGGCGATCGCCAGCGCCGCCGGGTAGTCGCCCGCCGTGATCAGCTTGCGGAACTTGGCCGAGCCGGTGACGTTGGTGCGCTCGCCGATGTTGACGAAGCGCATCTCCGGCGCGTGGGTGAAGGGCTCGAGCCCGGAGAGCCGCATGCGCGGGGCGATCGCGGGGACGGTGCGCGGGGCATGTCCCGCGACGGCCCCAGCGATTGCCGCGATGTGGTCCGGTGTGGTGCCGCAGCAGCCGCCGACGACGTTGACGAGGCCGGAGGCGGCGAACTCGCCGACGAGGGCGGCCATCGCCGCGGGGCTCTCGTCGTAGAGGCCGAATTCGTTGGGCAGGCCCGCGTTCGGATAGGCGCAGACGAGCGTGTCGGCGACGCGGCCGATCTCGTCGATGTGGGCGCGCATCTCCTTGGCGCCGAGGGCGCAGTTGAGGCCGATCGAGAACGGCTTCGCGTGGCGCAGCGAGTACCAGAAGGCGGTCGGCGTCTGGCCGGAGAGGGTGCGGCCGGAGAGATCGGTGATGGTGCCGGAGATCATCACCGGCAGGCGGAAGCCCTTCTCGTCGAACACCTGTTCGGCGGCGAAGACGGCGGCCTTGGCGTTCAGGGTGTCGAAGATGGTCTCGATCAGGATGATGTCGGCGCCGCCGTCGATCAGGCCGCGAACGGCTTCGGCATAGGCGGTCGCCAGGTCACCGAAGGTCACGGCGCGGAAGCCGGGGTCGTTGACGTCGGGCGAGATCGAGGCGGTGCGGTTGGTCGGCCCGACGGCGCCGGCGACGAAGCGCGGGCGGCTCGGATCCTTCGCGACGGCTTCGTCGCAGGCCTCGCGGGCGCGGCGGGCGCCTTCGAGATTGAGCTCGTAGGCGAGGCTCTCCAGCGCGTAGTCGGCCTGGGCGATGGTGGTGGCCGAGAAGGTGTTGGTCTCGACGATGTCGGCGCCGGCGGCGAGATAGGCGGCGTGGATGCCACGGATGATCGCGGGCCGGGTGATCGACAGAAGGTCGTTGTTGCCCTTGAGGTCGTGGCCGTGGTCGGCGAAGCGGGTGCCGCGATAGTCGGCCTCGCCGAGGGCGTGGCGCTGGATCATCGTGCCCATCGCCCCGTCGAGCACCAGGATGCGAGCCTTCGCCGCTTCGGCGAGGGTCTTCACGAGGGCGGCGGCGGTGGCGGCGGTGTGGGTGAAGGGCGTGGTCATGATCCGGCTTTCGCTTCTTTCACGGAGGGTGTCGGCGACCGATGCGCCGTTACCCCTCTCCCTGTCCCTCCCCCACAAGGGGGAGGGGACGATGTGGGACCGGCCTTCGGATCTCGGCGATCGCGACATGGCGGTTCCCGTTCTTCTCGATCGGTGATCGCTTTCGGCGATCACGGCTCTTCCTCACTCTTCGCCTTTCAAAGGACGAAGCTCCTCGCCTCCGGTCCCCTCCCCCCTTGTGGGGGAGGGACAGGGAGAGGGGTCGTGGCCTCGCCTCGATCACGAGGTCGACGGGGTCCCCTCCTCACGCCGCGGCGCGATCTCCACCGATGCCGAGGGAGGCGCAGATGCCGGTGACGAGATCGGCGCGGTTCATGGTGTAGAAGTGGAAGTGGTCGACGCCGCGACGACGCAGGTCGGCGACCTGCTCGACGCCGAAGTCGATCGCGGCGCGGGCGCGTTCCTCGGCCGTGTCGCCGACCGTGGCGAAACGCTCGGCGACGGCCTTCGGCACCGAGGCGCCGGTCTTCTCGGCGAAGCCGGCGACGGCGGCGAAGGCGTGGACCGGAATGATGCCGGGGAGGATCGGCACGGTGATGCCGGCAGCACGAACGCGCTCCAGGAAGCCCTCGAAGAGATCGTTCGAGAAGAAGAACTGGGTGATCGCCCGGGTCGCGCCGGCATCGACCTTGCGCTTCAGATTGTCGATCTCTTCATCCCAGGACCGGCTCTCGGGGTGGCGCTCGGGATAGGCACCGACCGAGATCTCGAAGCCGCCGATATGGGCGATGCCTTCGACCAGATCCGAAGCATAGGCGTAGCCGCCGGGATGGGGGGTGTAGGCCGAGCCCACCCCCTCCGGCGGATCGCCGCGCAGCGCCACGATGTGGGAGACGCCGGCTTCCGCGTAGGAGCGGATCACCGCGTCGACCTCGTCGCGGGTCGCGGCGACACAGGTCAGGTGCGCCGCCGGCTTCAGGGCAGTCTCGCGGACGAGGCGGGCGACGGTGCCGTGGGTGCGCTCGCGGGTCGAGCCGCCGGCGCCGTAGGTGACCGAGACGAAGGCGGGCTCGAGCGGCGCCAGCCCCTCGATCGCCCGCCACAGGGCGGCCTCCATCTTCTCCGTCTTGGGCGGAAAGAACTCGAAGGAGATGGTCGGACGGGAGGTGGAAGCGGTCATGCGAGGCTTTCCGAAGCGGTGGTGCCGGCGACGAGCAGTCGTGGATCGCGGGCGAGCCAGAGGGTGACGGTGAGCCGGTCGGCGCCGGTGGACGGTGCGGACAGGTCGCGGATGGAGATCACCTCGAGGCCGGCGCCCTCGAGCGCGCGGGCGATCTCCTGGTGGGTGAAGCCGAGGCGGCGATGGGCGTGGGCGTCGCGCAGGAACTCGAGCCCGTGCGGTGCGAAGTCGACGATCAGCAGCCGCCCGCCGGGGCGCAGGGTGCGTGCCGCCTCGCGTAGCGCCCGCGCCGGATCGTCGAGGTAGTGCAGCACCTGATGCACGGTGACCAGATCGAAGGTGTCGCGGGCGAGGTTCAGCGAATAGACGTCGCCCTGTTGGACGCGGGCGTTGGTGAGCCCGGCGCGATCGAGTTCGGCCCGGGCGACGGCGAGCATGTCGTGCGACTGGTCGATGCCGACGGCGCGGTCGAAACGGCCGGCGATGAGTTCGATCATCCGACCGGTGCCGGTGCCGAGGTCGAGAAGGGCGCCGAAGGGCCGCTCGCCGACGGCGGCGAGGATGGCCGCCTCGACCTCGCGCTCGTCGACGTGGAGCGAACGCAGCGCCGCCCAGTCGGAGGCGTTGGCGGCAAAATAACGGGCGGCTGCTTCGGCGTGGTCGCGCTTCACCGCCTCCGCCCGTTCGCGATCGCGGCGGATGGCGAGGTCGTCGCCGTCGAGGGCGGCGAGCACCAGCCGGACGAGGCCGGCGGCGGCGCCGTCGTCGCGCAGGCGGTAGTAGACCCAGGAGCCCTCGGGGAAGCGATCGACCAGACCGGCCTCGACCAGCAGCTTCAGATGGCGGGAGATGCGCGGCTGGCTCTGGCCGAGAATGGCGGTGAGGTCCTTGACCGTCAGATCGCCTCCGGCGAGCAGGGCGAGGAGGCGCATCCGCGTCGGCTCGCCGCCGGCGCGCAGCACATCGACGAGATCGTCGCTGGCGAGCGTGGCGATGGGCGGAGCGGAAAAGGTCATGACGGCCTCGATGATCTTCGCAAACGATATAAAGATATCTTTATGTCGTTTCAACTGCCATCGTGACGCTCGGGGCGCGGCTCACGGCATCGCCAAGTCTCGCACCGGATCGGCGGCGTCGGCGACGGTCACCGCGGTGCGACCACCGCAGAAGCGGCCGATCAGGTCGGTCAGGTCGGCGAGGGCGGCGTCGAGATCGCCGACGCCGAGGGACTGGACGGTGAGGATCGCCCGGGTCGTCGCCGGCGAGACCAGCGAGCGGGCATCCTGTCGCCAGTTCCAGCGGCGGCAGAGCACCTTGGCGGCGTCGGTGTAGACCACCTCGCCGGGCTTCGGCGGGTCTTCGGCCGGGCCGGCGCCCTCGGCGGCGTCCTCGCCGCCGGACATGTCGACGAAACTGTCGTCCGGCCTCGAGAAGCGGAAGAAGATGTCTCCCTCGACCCGGTCGAGATCGTCGGCGCCGATGGGGAAGACGTGGGAGAGGGAGACGGCGTTGTAGGCGTCGACGTAGCCGTTGATGGCCGGCAGCGGTCGCTCGGCGAGGGTGTTCTTGACGAGGCGTTCGACCGAGCAGCGATAGCGCGTCGACTTGATGCCGAAGACCTTGTAGGCGAGCCGCCACGGCAGGATGCCGGGGACCTCGGCGAGTTCGCGGCCGCCGTAGCGTCGCCGCAGCGCCGCCTGTCGTTCGCCGATCGACCGATCGAGGGCGTCGGGGCGTTCGCTCGGGATGGTCAGTCGCTCGGCGACGACGACGCCGACGCGGAAGGCGGGGAAGGTGGAGGCGATCTCGGAGAGGTCGATGCGCATCGGTGGTCCGTGGGTTCGAAGCAGAACCCCATCACCCTAGCCATCTTCGGATCGGCCCGGAACAGCCCGATCGAGGGCAGGCCATCGCGGATCCGGTCGGCGGAGAAACGCGACGGCGGAAGAATGTGCCGTTTCACGCGTGACCGGCATGTTCCTGCTCGGCCCATTCCCGGACCCGGTCCCGTGATTCCTCCGGATCGAGGGTGCGGAAGACGGCAAGGGTCGAATCGCGGCTGCGAACGTCGAGGCGATGGATCCACGGGCCGGTCGACAGAAGTTCGCGCACCGTGTCGCTCTTCAACGCCAGGGCGCGGGCGACGACGGCGAAGGGATGGGTGTCGAGCGAGACGAGCAGATGTTTCATCGTCTCGAGCGGGATGTCGGTCATCGCCGAGAACACGTGGACGACCTCGGCGAAGCGATCGGCCTCGGCGAGCCGGCGGACGAAGCCGTCGACGTGGCTGCGAACCTCGTGCAGCCGGTCGAGGATCGCCGCCGCCGCATCGAAATCGTAGGGCTCGAGCCAGCCGTCTTCGGCTGCCCGGATCGGCAGGGTGCTGCGGTCGAGGCCGAGGAAGCGAGCCGGTCGGTTGCGGCCGGACAGCGCCTCACGGGCACTCGGCGAGCCGTTCTCCACCAGGAAGTGGATCACCACGTCGGGCAGATCGTCGCGGTGAACGAGACGCGCCTCGATCACGATGTCGCTGCGCGCCTGGAGCGACAGGCGGGTGAAGCTCTTGTCGGAGATGTGAGCGGTCGAATTGCCGGCGACGGTGCGGCGGACCTCGTCGTCGCCACGCAACACCAGAACGTCGGTGACGCGCAGGCCGAGATCGCGCCGTTCGGCGATGGCGCCCATGTGGCCGAAACCCTTCGAGCGGGCGATGTCGACCAGGTCGTCCTCGTCGAGCGCCGGCGAGCGTACCAGGATGGGGCGGGCCACTTCGGTGATGTCGTTGGCGAGGGCGATGAGGATCTCGCGCGGCGGCAGCTCGGAATCGGCGAGCCGGTCGGAGAGATGGAAGCGCGCCTCGATGGTCGCACCGGGTGCGACGCGCAGCAGGATGCGGTCGAAGGCGGCGAGGTCTTCCTCGGAACAGGTCGGTTCGGCGATGTCGAAGAGCTGGGCGAGCGAGCGTGTGAGGCGATCGCAGAACTCGGCGCCGAGCAGCGCGGCGTTCTCGACCCGCCGCACCACGTGTGCGAGGTCCTTCGAGATCGGCGAGGATTCGATCGACGGCATGTCGCCCCGTTCACCCGGTTTTCCGCGTCCGCTCCAGAAGCCGCCGATCTGGCGGAAAATCAAGGAATTCCAGGTGAGACGGTTGGCGAAGCATGAATGACCCTGGGTAAGCGGAATACCCGTTCGTCGCGTCGTCTCGCGATCGTGGGGAGTGCCTCTCCGCCCTCTCGCCGCCGCATTCCCGCGATTGAAGGGCGGCACGGCACCCCTCGGCCGCGACCGAGGCGGTTCGCCGTCGCTTCGCTGCTTCGTTCGGATCTGCCTCGTCGATGTCGCCGCCGTCCCTGTTTCGTGCCCTCCTCGCCGTGGTGCTCCTCGCCGGAGCTCCGGCGGGCTGCGCCTCGATCGACAACGCGCCGGTCAACCGGCCCTCGGCTTTGCCGCGGCTGACCCAGGTCAACACCGTGGCCGGCGACGACACGTTGCGCACCACCATGGTGGGGCTCGCCTTCTCCGGCGGCGGCACGCGGGCGGCGGCCTTCTCCCACGGTGTGCTCAAGGGGCTCGATCAGATCGAGGCGCCGGACGGCGGCCGGGCGATCGATCAGGTGCGCTTCGTCTCCGGCGTCTCCGGCGGCTCGGTGACGGCGGCGTGGTTCGGCCTCAAGGGGCGGGCCGGGCTCGGCGATTTCGAGAGCCGCTTCCTCTATCGCGACGCCGAGGAGGCGCTGAGGACCCGGGTCTATTCGGTCGGCAATCTGGTGCGGGCGCTGGACGGCGGCGTCAACGATCGCTCGGGCCTGCCGACCTGGCTGGAGAAGAACCTCTTCGGTCGGGCGACGCTCGCCGATCTCGGCCGACCGGGCCGGCCGGTCGTCTGGATCAACGCCTCCGACATCAACGGCAAGACGCCGTTCATCTTCGAACCGGTGACCTTCGCGGCGATCTGCTCGGACTACGGCTCCTATCCGCTGGCCGAGGCGGTGGCGGCGTCGGCCGCGGTGCCGATCGTCTTCGCCCCCGTGGTGGTGCAGAACTGGTCGGAGAAGTGCGGCTTCAAGCTGCCGGGCTGGCTCGAGGCGCAGGCCAAGGACCGCTCGACCTCGCCGATCGTGCGCTCCTACCTGAAGACGCTCGAGGGCTATCGCGAGCCGGGCAAGGTCAAGTACGTCAAGCTGCTCGACGGCGGGCTGACCGACAACTGGGGGCTGGCCGGCTTCAACATCCAGCTCGCCGCCGCGCCCGAGCCCTACAAGCCGCTGACCCGCGAGGATGCGATCGCGCTCGAGACCTTCCTCTTCGTCGTGGTCGACGCCGGACGCAACGTCGCCGGCGACTGGACCAAGACGCTGGAGGGTCCGAACGCCCAGGAACTGCTCGACGCGGTCGCCGACACGGCGGTCGACAGCGCGGTGCGCTCGTCCTTCGAGGTGATGCGGCTGCAGATGAAGCTGTGGGAGCAGAAGCTCAAGGCGTGGCGCTGTTCGCTCGATCCGGCGGAGGTGGCACGGGTGCGCGGCACGGCGGAGGGCTGGAGCTGCGACAAGGTGTCGATCCGGCTGGAGCGCGTCGCCTTCGAGGACCTCGGCGGGGCGCGGGCCGCGACCCTGGGGCGGATCCCGACCCGCTTCAAACTGGAGCCGGATCAGGTCAAGATGACGGTGGAGGCGGGCGAAGCGGTGGCCCGCTCGGTGATCGGTCCGGCGCTGGCGCGGTGACGAGCGCCGGTTCGCTCGTCGGACCGTCGACGGGGAGGATGCCATGCACGACGAGACCATCGACGCCGGCCACGGCCACGCCCATCCCGAGCCGCACGCTCATCCCCACGAGCACCGCCACGCCCACGCGCACACCCACTGGCACAGCCACGAGCACCGCCACGGCGACCTCGTCCATTCCCACGAGCACGGCCACACCCACGCCCACGAACACGCCCACACGCACGAGCACGTCCACGCGGGGGCGCATGACCACGCCGACGCGCACGAGGGGACGACCGGCGAGCACGAACACGGGCACGGGGACCATGCGCATGGGAGCCATGGGCACGGGCATCGGTGATATCGGTGATGAAATTCGGACGGATCCCACGGTCCGTGAGCGTCGCGGCTCGACCGGACGAGGCCGGTTCGGGCGGGTCCGCGGGGGCTCGGCGTCGCCGCGTCGGTGACCGAGCGTCGCGCCGGCGGCGGGCGTTCTCGGCCCGATCCCGGTCGCGAAGGGTGTGATCACGCCGTCGTTTTCTGCGGGCGCCACATCTGGAAGCCGTGTGCCGCGATCGCCGCTTCCACGGCTCGACGCGCGATTCCGTGCGGCAGATCACGACCGGCCGGAACGCGGCTGGTGTGCTTCCACGGACCGTGCCGGACGGGCAGTCTGCTGCCTTCGGCATCGTCGGTGAAGGCGTGGAGACCGGAGCCGTTGGTCGAGGAGAAGATGTGGATCACGGTCATCGGCGGTATCTCCTCGGTGGTCGACCGGTGGCCCGGTTCCCTGGGCTGCGGCGGGCGCTCGAACCGGCGCGGCGGTCGAAGTAGGAAACCCCGGCGTCGAGGCGCGAACCTCGCAACCGGGGCCTCGTTCGGGTCGAGCCGCGTCGATCCACCCGCCAGTACATCCGTGGTCGGCGCGGAAGGATGGGCTCGGATCCCGACGAGCGCGAGACCGTGATCCGGTCGCGCTCGGCATCGTCATCGATCTCCGCGAACCTCGCGGGCTGCGGCGTCGCGGGCGGTCGCGGACGGCGATGCCGTCCGACGATCACGCGATGCGCAGATTTTCCGCCGAGCTCTTGCCCGAGCGACGGTCGGCGACGACCTCGTAGGTCACCTTCTGACCGTCGGAGAGCCCCATCAGGCCGGCGCGCTCGACGGCCGAGATGTGAACGAACACATCGCTACCGCCGGCGTCGGGGGTGATGAAGCCGAAGCCCTTGGTGGCGTTGAACCATTTGACGGTTCCGTGATTCATGGCATGTCCTTTCGTAGACGCATGGTAAAACAGGCGGGTGCACTGGCGCCCTGCCGTTTTTTCATCGATGTCGTGGAAGTGGTAAGCGGGCCGCGTCTTTCGCAATGCGATGCGCGGCACCGGCCATTTCGGCCAAAACTCGATGGTGATGGGGTATATGTGAATCGTGTTCGAAACAAGGCTCTTGTTCGACCGTCGGGTCGAAGTGATCCGATCCGGCCTCCGGCGGTCGACGTGCCGGCGCATCGTCGATGGGCGTGGTGCGGTCCGGCGCCCGAATTCGGATCACTCCGGCCGGATTTACACACTGGCGCCGGCCCCGACGATGGCCTACAGAGGGGCGGCAGGGTCGTTCGACGTTCGAACGCGGAGTCACCCTGAGATCTTCCCCTACTTCGAGGTCTGTTCGCCCGCCGGCGTATCGCGGTGGAGGCGCGGACATCGTATGTCCCTTCCTGATGCGCCGCATCGGGAAGGCCCCTCCCGCTGATGAGATCGGAAAACCCGTGCAGGTTCTGGTTCGTGACAACAACGTCGATCAGGCGCTCCGCGTCCTGAAAAAGAAGATGCAGCGTGAAGGTGTCTTCAAGGAGATGAAGCAGCGCCGCGCCTACGAGAAGCCCTCGGAAAAGCGGGCGCGGGAGAAGGCCGAGGCGGTTCGCCGGGCCCGCAAGCTCGCCCGCAAGAAGGCGCAGCGCGAAGGGCTGCTGCCGGCGCCGAAGCGCAAGGAACGTCCGGCTCGTCCGCGCCCGGCGGCGGTCGCGGCCGAATGATACCGAGGTTCGCCGCGGCGTCTACCTCGTCGACGGCCGGTGGATTTCCGATCAGCGGCCGCGGCGCGGCAACGCCGCCCGCGTCAGGCGATCGATGGTTTCCGATGCGCGATCATACGACGGGCGCGCCCGGCGGAAGAATGCCTCGCTCGCCGTCCGCTCTCCCTGGAGACGATGTCCATGGCTCGTAAGCCGACCACGAAGAGCGAGTTCGTTCTCTTCGACGTGTTCTATGACGACGGCAGCCGGCGTTCCAACCGGCGCGTGCCGAGGGATCTGCTGGAGGGACTCGACGGCGACGAGCCGGCGCGTGCCGTCCTCGAAGCCCAGGATCGCGAGATCGCCGACCGATCCGGACGCCCGATGCCGGTGATCAAGTCGGTGAAGCGCTCGGCGTGAGATGGTCGGATGCCGGTGGGGCGCCGTCGCTTCGCCCCCTCACCCGATCTTCACCGCCGTCGTCTGCTTGATCCGCTTCACCGGGATGATCGTCCGCGTGTTGGCCACCCCGTCGATGCGGGTGAGGACTTGCGTCAGGAAGCGGTGGAATTCGTCGAGGTCGGCGACGGCCACCTTCAACAGATAATCGAAATCACCGGTGACGAAGGCGCCTTCGATCACCTCGGGACGCGACAGGATCGCCGTCTCGAAGCGGGTCGAATAGGCTTCCGACTGCTTCTCCAGCCGCACCTCGACGAAGGCGACGAAGCCGGCGCCGACCGCTTTGCCGTCGAGGAGGGCGACGTAGCCGCGGATGACACCGGCCGCCTCCAGCGCCTTCACCCGCCTCAGACACGGCGACGGCGACAGGCCGACGCGGGCCGCCAGCGCCTGATTGTGGATCGCGGCATCCTCCTGGAGGATGCGCAGGATCTTGCGGTCGATCTCGTCCATGAGCCATCCGGTGTCTTTCGAACCGATGATGGCGCTATCAGATTGCGCAGGACCGCGCCAGCGCGCACCATTTCGATCACCGATGTCGTGCCTGCGCGGCTAGCCTCGACGGAGAGATCCGGCACCCGTTCGCCGGTTCACCGTGTTCCGACGAGAGGCTCCCCATGACGCGCCGCGCCGCCGACGTTCTGCTCGACATCCTGCGCGACGAGGGCATCACCCATGTCTTCGGCAATCCCGGCTCGACCGAGATGCCGCTGATGGATGCGCTCGTCGATGCCCCCGACATCACCTACGTGCTCGGGCTGCAGGAGGCGACCGCGGTCGGCATGGCCGACGGCTGGGCGCTGACGAGCGGTCGCACCGGCTTCGTCAATCTCCACGCCATGGGCGGCCTCGGCAACGCCATGGGGGTGCTGGTGGCGTCGAAGGCGAGCGAGACGCCGCTGGTCGTCACCGCCGGCCAGCAGGACACCCGCCATCTGATGACCGAGCCGTGGCTCTCCGGCGATCTCGTCGCGCTGGCCCAGCCGGTGACCAAATGGGCGACGGAGGTGCGGCGCGGCGAGGACGTCGGCCGGGCGCTCAGGCGCGCCTTCGCCATCGCCTCGACGGCGCCGTGCGGGCCGGTGTTCCTGTCGCTGCCGATGGATATTCTCGACCAGGAGGTGGCCGCGCCGACGCCGCCGGCCTCGGCCCTGCCGCGGCTCGGCGCCTCGCCCGACGCGGCGCGGCTCGCCGAGAAGCTCGCGGGCCACGATCCGGAGAAGGTCTTCGTGCTGCTCGGCGACGATCTGCCGGCGCAGGCGGCCTCGGGCATCGTCGCCTTCGCCGAGGCCGGCGGCTATGCGGTGTGGGGGACCCAGCTCACCTCGCGCTCGGCCTTCCCCTCGGCGCATCCGTGCTGGGCCGGGGTGTTGAAGCCCGACTTCGCGGTGATGCGCGAGCGGCTCGAACGGGCGGAGGCGATCGTGCTGATCGGCGGGCGGGCCTTCGTCGCCTACCCGTACCGCGACGTGCGGCCGATCCCGGACGGGGTGAGCGTGCATCACGTCGCCGACAATCCGGAGGCCTTCGGGCGCGAGCATCCGGCCGACACGGCGCTCTTCGGCGACATCGGGGCGACGCTCCACGCGGTTGCCGCCGAGCTCGCCCACCGCCTCGACCGACGGGCGATCGAAACCCGGCTCGCCACCCGGCGGGCGGCGAAAACCACCCATGTCGCGGCGATCCGCGCCGAGATCCTGGCGGATGCGGCGACGCCGCTCACCCCCGATCTGGCGGTCATGACCGTCTCCGACGCGCTGCCGGAGAACACGCTGCTCGCCAATGATTCCGCCGCCACCTTCGGGCGGGTGCAGGAGCTGTTGATGACCCGGCCGGGGCGCTACTTCTTCGCCCGCGGCGGGGTGCTCGGCTGCAACATGCCGGCGGCGGTCGGGGCGGCGCTGATGCACGACGGGCCGGTGGCGAGTTTCGTCGGTGACGGCGGGGCGATGTATTCGCCGCAGGCGCTGTGGAGCGCGGCGAAATACGGGG
>CALMFH010000180.1 GCA_937864925.1 uncultured Alphaproteobacteria bacterium
GACGCCACCAAGGTCGACATCCGCGGCGTCGGCTTCTCCGACAGCCTGAAGACGCTGGTCGCCGGCGGTGGCCACATGGCGTCGCGTTCGATCACCGTGACCGGCACCCGCGACGCCGATCCGGGCCTCGCCTTCGTCACCACCACGTTCTTCGACGGTCAGGGCTTCATGGTGCCCAAAGCGACGGGGCTCAAATCGGCCAAGCAGCTCGACGGTGCCACCGTCTGCGCCGAGGAGGGCTCGACCACGCTCCTCAACCTCGCCGACTGGTTCGGCGAGAACAAGCTCAAGTACAAGATCGAGAACTTCACCGACATGAACGCTCGCCTGCAGGCGTTCTATTCCGGCAAGTGCGACGTCATGTCGAACGACTTCACCGCGCTCGCCGCCAACCGCCAGCTGGCGGAGAAGCCGGATGCCTACGAGCTGCTGCCGGAGATGATCTCCTCCGAACCGCTGTCGATCGTCACCCGGCCCGACACCGAGTTGCAGAAGACCCTGTTCTGGAGCTTCCAGGTGATGCTCGCCGCCGATCAGTTCGGCATCAACCAGAAGACCATCGGAGACGTCGTCGCCAAGATCGGCTCGCAGCCGGCTGCCGTACAGCGCGTCTTCGGCGACAAGGGCGCGGCGACCGACATGGCGGTGAAGCTCGGCATCCATCCGGGCTGGGCGGTCGAGATCGTCCGCCAAGTCGGCTCCTACGACGACGTCTTCGAACGCCATCTCGGCCTCAAGACCCCGCTCGGTATCGACCGCTCGAAGACCCCCAACCGCCTCTCCAAGGACGGCGGCCTGCTCATCACCTATCCGATCCGCTGAGCCGATCGAGCCACGACACGAAGAGAAACGGCGGCGCCACGGCGGCGCCGTTTCGCGTTTCGAGCGGTGCCCGCCGACTGCGGCGAGGTCCGGCGAGCCGATCGGGGAGGCGAAGGCCGCACGGGCTCGCCCGTCCTCACACGCACCGCCCGCCGTCCACCTCCAGCGCCACCCCGGTGATGAACGCCGCCTCGTCGGAGGCGAGCCACAGTGCCGCGTTCGCCATGTCGGCCGGCTGCGACAGGCGGCCGATCGGAATCGAGGCGACGAACTTGGCCCTGAGTTCCGGCGTGTCCTCGCCCATGAACAGGCCGAGCATCGGCGTGTCGCCGGCAACCGGACAGAGGCAATTGACCCGGATCTGCTCCGGCGCCAGTTCGATCGCCATCGCCTTGGTCAACGAGATCGCCGCGCCCTTGGAGGCATTGTACCAGACGAGGCCGGGACGCGGCCGGATGCCCGCCGTCGACGCGGTGTTGAGGATCACCCCGCCGCCGCCCTGGGCGCGGAACACCGGGATCACCGCCTGCGCCATCCAGTAGATCGCCTTGACGTTGACCGCGAAGATCCGGTCGAAGGTGGCGGCGTCGACCTCGAGCATCGGCCGATTGCGATGGGTGGTGCCGGCGTTGTTGACGACGATGTCGATGCGACCGAAGCGCGCCGCGGCGCCTTCGACCAGGGTCGCGATCTGATCGCCGTCGGCGACGTCGACCTTCACCCCGAGCGCCTCGCCGCCGATGGCGTCGGCGACCCGTTCGGCGCCCTCGCCGTCGAGATCGGCGATCACCACCTTGGCGCCTTCCGCGGCGAAGCGCTCGGCGATCCCCCGCCCGAACCCCGACGCCGCCCCGGTGACGATCGCAACCTTGTTCGCGAGCCGCATGGAACCTCTTCCTCCCCGTGATCTTCGTTCGTCGTCTCACCCGTGCGTCAGCACGATCGTCTTGGTGGCGGTGAATTCCAGCAGCGCCTCGAAGCCCTTCTCGCGGCCGTGGCCGGAGCG
>CALMFH010000181.1 GCA_937864925.1 uncultured Alphaproteobacteria bacterium
CCGCCCGGGCGGGCTTGGGGGCCGCGGGGGGGCGGGGGGTCGCACACCCCTCACGGGCAATCCGACCCGCGACCGCCCGAGATCGCCATGCCGGTCACATCGAGGCGTTCGATGGCGATCGGACGGATGCCGTACTGCTGCACCCGGTTCCGGGGACTCCGGGGCGGCGGTGTGAGCGGGAGCTGCCTTAGGACACTCTCGTTCCGGTCGTTCCGGAAGGTTCAGGCCGGCGCTCGGCGGGACTTCGGGCGTTCCACGCCGATCAATGGTTGACGCGCCGAGCTTGATCGGCGTCATTGAACGAGCATCCCGTCGGTTCGACAATGATCAGTGAGTTTGGGCGAGATCATCCCGGTACCGACCGGAGGCGATGTCCGTCGGCGGCAGATCCAGCCTCGAAATCGCCCGGCGCCAGATTTCGGAAGGTGCCGAATGGCGCACGGGGACACCGAACCTCGCCCTCGCGACCGGCGCGTCGATGGTCATGGCACCATCCGCAACGCGGTTCCTCGTCGGATGTTGGCGGGTCACTGTGAACGCCGGGGCGATCATAGCGGCATCGTGCACCGTCCCGCTCGTCGGGGGGGCTCCGGACGGGTCGAAGCGGAATTCGAATGCGGCGGTGAAGAGCGAGAGGACGTGTCGATCGAGGTCGGTGCGGGAGGCGAAGCACTCCGGGAGCGGTCTCGTCGGTCGGGGCGCGTGATGCCCGGATCACGATGCCTAGGGGAAATCCACACGATCGGAATCGTCGGCCAGGACGCCGACTAGGCCACCGGTCTGCACTACGGAGGGCGAGGCGATTATGAGAACGACGTTTTCCGCTCTTTGCGTGATGGTCGCGGCTTCTCTCTTCGCCGTCACGCTTCCCGTAGGCGCCGACGAGGGCGATCCCTCGGGTTGGTTCCTGCGGGTCGACCCGCGGCAGCGAGCCTTCCTGACCTGGACGCCGCGCGCAGAGGGTCCGCGCATGGTCATGCTAGGATGCCTCAGGGATGCCGGAACCTTCACCACCATGTCCGCCGCCGTCCAGAACGGCGAGGAGATACCCGAAGCGAGCCTCGGGCTGTCGGCCGACGACGCCGTCTTCGAAGTCGAGGGGAAGAGCGTCCTCTACCCCTACACCGGGCGAACGACGTTCATCTCCGACCTCGACGTCGACGACGCCGCCGTGATGTCGATCGGTGCGCGGCTCCTGCCGGTGCTCGAAGGCGGAGGTGACATGGTGCTCGAGGTGTCGCCCCGGCAAGGCGGGCCGGTGGTGACCCGCGTCACCATTCCGCTGGCGGGTATCGCGGAGCTGTTGCCTCGCTTCGCCGAGGTTTGCTTCACATCAGCTGCTGCGAAGCCGCGGTCCGAAGGCGTCCGAGAACCGGCGAAGGCGCCCGATCCGAAGCTGGAGACGGTCCTCGCCCGAATTGCCAGCGACGCGGCCGTCGTGGGTTCGCCGTCGAATCCGACGGTCTTCCGCCTCGACACGCCGGCATGGATCACTCGGCTGTGGACGTATCATTGGAACGAAGGGCGCGGGGATCGCCCAGGCACGATCGCCATCGTCTCGACGACGACCGGCGCAGTGGTCGGTGTCTGGCCGGTCGTCGCCACCAGGCACATGTTCGCCACCACGCCGGGAAGCACTTGGCCGACGGCGGGCGACGGCCCCCCGTTCCTCTACTGGACCGCGACACCCGCCATCTGGTTACCGCCCGGCGAATACGAGATCCGGGACTCCTCGCCGGGAAGTTGGTCGCAGAACGAAGAGACCGATCATCGCGGCGTGGCGATCGTCCATGGCGTCTCCGGACGTTGAGCAGCGGGCCGGAGGACCGAGTGGGCGTGACGTCGGCACGGCTTCGACTGTGCGATCGAGGCTGCTCGGATGTGGCCCCGCGCCCGTCTTCGGCGATCGACGTTCCACCGGAAGAGCCGTGTCCGAGGCGGATCAATCGGTTGGACGTCCCCTGACCTCATAGATCCCGGCACCGTGGAGCGCGGTCTGGGTGGACCACGTCGCGGGGTCCGAATCGACCACGGCATAGGTGCCTGCCGGGAGCGTCAGATCAGGTCGGACCCACCAGTATGCGTGAGGCACACCACCCTGGCCGACGGCGCCCGAGGCGCGCCACGGACCGAAGACGCGACCGTCGGCCGAACGCAGCGCGAGGGTCCCCGGCGGCACGCGCGTTCCGTAGTGATAGGTGGTGATCTGCTCGATCCGACAGGGGACGCCGATCTCGAAGCGGGGCGTGCGGTTCGCGCCCGGCCGGACCGCCGCCGTGGTCCCGTTGCGCGCCAGGATCGGATCCGTGGTGTCGGGAAGCGGTCGCATGCCGTCGTCGACCGACGGGCGAGAGCGATCGGGCTGCGACACGGCACCCGGGGAGGCTTCGGCCGAGAGATCCGCCGGTGAGCCGGATTCCCGAGCGATGCGCGCAGACGCCTCGACGGCAGAGTCGAGATAGCCCTCGATCGCACTCAGATCATGTCCGATCGGAGCACCCGGTGCCGCATCGTCGACGGCGGCGATCTCTGCCCGGGCGGCAGCGACGATGACGTCGAGTCGACGCACTGAGACCATGTAGGTCCCCACCGTATGGGCGCGACCGCCCGCCGTGACCGTGACCGACATTCCCCAGCCGTCGAGCACATTGCGGTTCGCATAGGATCGGTCGAGGTCGAAGAAGCGGCAGGCGAGGACCTGGGCATAGATGCGGTCGCGCGCCCGTGGCGACAGGATCCTGTGGTGTTCGACCTGGTACTTCATCGGGCTGTGACGCAACGGCCCCTGAAACCGCCCGATCCACGAGGTCGCTTCGCCCGACGGAGCGATCTGCAACCGCTTCGTGGTGCCGTCGACCGCCACGGCGAAATCCGCGGGAGCATGAACGCCGGGAGAGATGGACGAAAGGGGAGCACATTCGTCGTCGGGTGCACTCGGGGCCTGCGCAGAGGCGGCGACCGCCGTCGCGATCCAACAGCACAGGACCGCCATCGGGCGCGTGACGCTCGGGCGAAGTCGTGTTTCGCCGAACATTTCGACCTCCCGTCGAACGGAAGGGGTCGCGGATGTCCACGCGGCCCCGCCCATCACGACAATGTCGATCCGGCGGACCGAATTGTCGAGCGAGTCTGATGCGAATCCACCTTTCCGACGAGCGCATCGCAGGTCGCGACTGCTCTCGAACCAGGGGATCCGGCTCGCCCCGATCGATGTAGCCGAACAGCGATCCCGCCCTCTCGTCCGTCCCGCGCATCGAACCGCTCCGCCTCACCGGAGAACGGAAACAGTCCGACGCGCTGATGGAAAACGTCTTTTTCAGCAGCCGGTCAACGCCGCACCGCGCGCCCGAGAATCAGGCGAGCATCGTTGGAGGTGATCTGCCCGTTCTTGTCGAGGTCATAGGCCATGTCCGGCGACAGCAGGCTGACCGACATCTGCAGCGCTTTCAAAGCGTCGAGCGCCGTGAAGACCTTGCTCTGGTCGGACGTATCCACCGGCGGGTTCGGCGTCACCGGCGGGTTGTGCGAACTGGGTCCAGTGCCGTCGGAAGGCTCCTGCCCGGCCGTGACGACGATCTCACCGGCAGCCAGCGCAAAGGCCGGACGCGCGTTGGCGGTCGTGTTGGCGGCCGTGTCCCTCAATTCGAGCTTTGTGCTCGAACCCACCGCTCCGACGACTTTGAACGGCACATGGGCGAGAATTCCCGAACCCGAAACGCCGCTCGGACCGGCAAAGCCGATCCGCGCCACCCCTGCCTGTCCGAGATTGGAATCGAACAACACCTGGCCGCCCAGCAGCGGGCCTTTTTCCGCTTTGCCGGCCGTCGTGGCAATCGCGCTGTCGTATCTGATCTCGAAGTTGAGATTGGCCAGATCAGCGCTCGCGAGCAGATAGATCGGCACCCGGACTGTCGTCCCCTGCGCCGCGGTGATCTTGCATGCCTGTAGTTCCAGCTGCGCCGGTTTGTCCGGGCATGCCTTTGCCGTCGTCTGCTGCGACGACGACGAAGGCGACGACGACGAGGAAGACGACGAGTTGGAAGATTCCGGGGCCGGATTGGTCGGCCGCACGACACCGGAGATACAGCAAGTGCTGGCCGTTGCCGGCGGCACACCGTTCTTGAGATAGCAGACCGCCTGCGCCCCCTGCGCGCCGGGCCGCACCCAGCTGAAGGCCCTACAGGCGGCAACGCCGGCACATTGATCGCGGCAGGCCGCCGCGCTTTCGATGCCGGTCAACTGTCGGAAATCGGAACCCGGCCGGTCGATCGTCTGCTCCAGACCGGATGCATCCGGGTTCGTCGGCGTACCGTCCTCCGGCTTGGGTTTCGGTTTGGGATCCGGCGAGGATTGATCCACCCAAGCATAGCGATAGACGAACTGGCACGCGAACCCCCCGGTGAAGCCGCCGCCGGTGAGGAAACTGAGGTCGCCGCTTACCGCAGGGTGATCGGGAATCTCGTACGGTTTGGTGGTGAGGTTGCCGGAGCCCTTGCTGCTGAACAATCCGAGTTGATCTGCGCCACGCCGGTAGGCCCACACCGCCACTTCGGAAGGGCCTTGCACCAACTGGATGCCGAGCGGCACCTGAAAATTCTGGCCCGGATCCAGCCGCTCCGGCATCGGCGGCAGCATGACACGGTGGTGGGTCCAGTAGGGGTGCTCGGTCGCCGTATGCCATCTGCCGACTTCGACGGTCGTCCGCGAGCCGGCAAACAGTTTGAACTGATAGCCCTGCACAGTGGCCTCATAGCCGGCTTCGCATTTCTTGATGGAGCCGTCTTCCGCCACATCCTGCAATTGCCAATGCCCCGCGAGCGCCGGGGGTGTCCCGAGCGCCATGCCCAGCATCACGCCCACGCACAGACACCGAATGGTGTTTCCTTTCATGACGTCGCTCCGATGGAAGGAGAGAGCCGCCGCGCCGGGCTCAGCCCGTGGCGCGGCGGCCGCATTGGGCTATTCGTCGAAGATGCCGGCCGGCGTGCCATAGCGTTCCGGCCACTCGGCCCAGGCGACATCGCCCGGGCACAGCGCGTATTCGAGCAACCGCCATTGGCCGTCCTCGCGGCGGACCAGCCCGCCGGCCAGATGGCTGGTATCGCCGCCGCAAACGGTACCCGCCCATATCGGCTCACCGCCGCTCGGCAATTGCGGCGTGGTCAGGATGAAGGCCCAGTCGCCGCAGACCCTGATCCGCTCGACCTTGAAATCGACTTTGGTGCGCAGGCTCGCGCTCACCGGCGTCCGCAGAGCATCGAGCATCGCGGCGCGATCGACACCGGTGGCATCGCCGCAGACTCCTGTCGCGCCCTTTGCGCTGGTCGGCCGAGAGGATTGCGCCCCCGCAGCGATGGGAAGAACGGCGACAAGGGCAGCGGCGATCCAAAGCTCGATGGTCTTCATGGCGGTCCCCTTCGCGCATGGCGCGGAGGGCGCAGGCATCTGCCACGGCTCGCCGGAGAGGATGCCGACGCACCTCACTCACAGAGCGTAAACTATCCACGCCAAACGGCATTGATGCCGGTCAACGATCAGCGCCACCACGCGGAACGATTCGGCGATGGAGGACGAGCGCCCGGAAGGCTGCTTGAGCCGCTACATGACGCTGGAAGGATTGAAGCTGGTGAGCGATGATCCGCTCATCAAGTTGCCCTCCGCGACGGCCTGAGCCTACTTCGGACCCCACCGAAGATCGGCGGTCCTACGCCACTCCCGGGGACGTCACCCGACGCCGCTGCAATAGGGCGCCTGTTGAAGGTGAGCAGATCGAGTGGCCTGCTGCCGGTTTCACGGACACCGAGTTTAGGTGTCATGATGGAACTGGAGGCATCGGATGGTACGCAGACGTTTCGGTAGAGAGTTCAAGCTGGAGGCCGTGAGGCTGGTCCGCGAGCGCGGCGTCGGCGTCGCCCAGGCGGCGCGGGATCTCGACGTGCACGAGAACCAACTCCGCAAGTGGGTTCGGGAATTCGCCACCGATCCGGCTCAGGCGTTCCCTCGGCAAGGTCAGATGAAGCCGGAACAGCTCGAGATCGAGCGTCTCCGGCGTCAGGTGGCCAAGCTCGAGGCGGAGCGCGACATCCTGAAAAAAGCCGCGGCCTTCTTCGCGAGGGAGTCGACATGAAGTTCGGCTTCTTCGCGAAGCCCCGAGCGATCTGGCCGATCAAATGGTTGTGCGAGGCGCTCGGGGTCTCGCGTTCCGGCTTTCACGCCTGGCTGACGCGCTCGCCGAGCCGGCGGGCGAGAGAGGACGAGGCCCTGTCGGCCAAGGTCCGTGCGAGCTTCCTCGACAGTGACCGTACCTACGGCGCTCGCCGCATCTGGCACGACCTGCTGGCCGACGGCGCCTCGTGCGGTCTGCATCGGATCGAGCGTTCGATGCGGGCTCAGGCACTTCGGGCTCGTCCGCGTCGTCGTGGACTTCCTGCCGACACCGGCGAGCGGAGGGGCGACGCCATCGCGCCGAACCTGCTCGATCGCCAGTTCGAAGCCGAAGGCCCGAACCAGAAGTGGGTGGCTGACTTCACCTACATCTGGACGGCGGAGGGCTGGCTCTACGTCGCCGCGGTGATCGACCTGTTCTCCCGGCGTGTCGTCGGCTGGTCGATGAAGGCGGAGATGACGGCGCAACTCGTCACCGATGCCCTCGTCATGGCGATCTGGCGGCGAGGAAAGCCGGGTGCGCTGCTGCACCATTCCGACCGCGGCAGCCAGTACGCCAGCGAGCAGTTCCAACGCCTGCTCGCCGACGCCGGCGTCTCCTGCTCGATGAGCCGGGCCGGCAACGTCTGGGACAACTCGGCGATGGAGAGCTTCTTCTCGTCGCTGAAGACGGAGAGGGTCCGCCGGAAGGTCTATCGGACCCGCGATCAGGCGAGGGCCGACGTGTTCGACTACATCGAACGCTTCTACAACCCGAAACGCAGGCACTCGACGATCGGCTACGTCAGCCCGGCAGAGTTCGAACGGATGGCCGAATTAGCTCAAGATGGTGTCCACCGAACCGGCAGCAGGCCATATTCTGGAACGCGTGGAGACCATCGGCGTCGATGCTGATGCCGCGACGTTGATCGAAGATGCGCGGGCCAGGTCAGGCGCTCGGTTGACGAAATCGAAGAGCGTAAGCGGGAGCGCGATGAAGAGACGGACAGCGACACGGATTGGACTCATATCGTGACGCAGAAGAAGGAGGACGCAACCGCCTCAGCTGTTCCTCCAGCGACCCGCTCGATATTCGACGACGTCGACAAATAACATCGATCGGTTCTGAACGTTGGTTGATGCACGGTTATCTGGGTGACTGTTTGCAATCTGCGTCCGGACGTCTGGACCCAGCCAAAGCACAATCGGCCACCAATCGGACATTGGCCGCAGCGCTGCAGGAAGGCCCCAACGCCCTTACCTCAGGCGTGGGGGCAGCGGCCGCATTCGGCGCGATGCGGCCGCGAGATCTGTGCGGGATTCAAGAAAATCCGAGTTTCCTTCAATTTCGATACACGCGCTGAATCGCCGCCTCGCTTGGAAGGTCCGTCGACCCTGAGAACGCGGCGGAACTTCGGATCGGTACCCTAGGCGAGTATTGCGGGGATCGCCGAAAGCAACTTACTCCACAACAACACGGCTGGACCACGAGGCGACGGCGCGTAAAACCGTGCCGACCATCGCTGAACCGATGCGTCTTCGAAGAGCCGAAATGCGACGAACGCCTGCCACAGATTCTTTCATCTTGAGAATCTGGGGATAGAACGAAGCACAGACAAAGAACAAATTCCCAACACGACTTCCGAAAATCTTCGAGTCGATCGGACTAAGCTATTGAAAACTAGAAGGAAGGTGGCGCGCCCGAAAGGATTCGAACCTCTGACCCCCAGATTCGTAGTCTGGTGCTC
>CALMFH010000182.1 GCA_937864925.1 uncultured Alphaproteobacteria bacterium
GCCTCGCCGGCGCGCGCCGCCTCGATGGTGGCGTTGAGGGCGAGGAGGTTGGTCTGATCGGCAATGGCCCGGATCAGATCGACGACCGCGCCGATCTTCTCGGCGGTTTCCGCCAGCGTCGCCACCGACCGCCGCGCCTCGCGACCGAGGTCCGCACCGGCCGCGGTGACGCGCTCGGCTTCGGAGATCTGGCGACCGACACCGTTGACCGTTTCGGAGAGATCGTGGGTCGCCTGGGCGACCGCGCCGACGTGCTCGGCGTCCTCGTAGGCGAGCTTCTCGGCGTCGCGCATCGACCGGCCCGTCGCCTCGGCGGTGCGGGTGAGCGTCTCGGCCGACGTGTTCATGTCGTCGGCGGTGGTGCGGACGAAGCCGACGATCTGCGCCGCCTCGGCGCGGAAATCGGCGATCACCTTCTCCACCCGCGCTGCCCGGGCGTGGCGTTCGCCGGCGATCCGGCTCTCCTCGGCCTTGAGCGCGTCGCGCTCGATCATCGATTGGCGGAACACCTCGACGGCCCGGGCGATCCCTCCGACCTCGTCGCTGCGGCCGGTATAGGGGACGTGCAGGTCGGTCTCGCCCGCCGCCATGGTTCCCATCACCGAATCGAGTCGACCGACCGGCCGGGTCACACCGCGCCCCAGCCACAGGGCGAAGAGGACGAAAGCGATCATCGCCGGGGTGCAGCCCGCCGCGATCCAGGCGACGGTCTCGAGGATACCACGGTCGACCTGCCAGACATGGGTGCCCGAGCCGATCATCCAGTTCCAGCCCGGCACCTCGGCGGCGAACGCGATCTTGCGCGACGAGGCTGTCTCCCCCGCCTTCGTCCATCGATAGGAGACGTATTCGCCCTTGCCGGCGGCGGTGACGAGAGCGGCGGCGAGTGTCCGTCCGTCGTCGGCGGTGAACCGGCCGAGATCGTCACCCGCTTTCGAACCGGCATCTCCGGTGGCGAGCAATCTGCCGTGTCCGTCGAAGGCGAAGAGGTAGTTGTCGCCCTCGAAATGGATCGAGCCGATGGTGGCGAGCGCCTGCTTCTCCGCCTCCGCATCGCCGATCACGCCGGCCTTGACCCGCTCCTGCAGGACGGCGACGTAGGACACCGTCGCCTCGACGACACTCTTCACCTGGCTCTGGCGCAGTTCGATCATCGATTGTCGGAACTGCCAGATCGCATAGATCGTGCCGGCACTCATGATGGTGACGGCGATCGCGATGATCGTGAGAAATCTCAATCCGATCGTCAATTGGAAGCGGGATTTCGTGCTGACCATCGCTGTGTCGAGCTCGCCGTTGAGAGACATTTTGGCACACAGAGGCTAGGCACTCTTTGGTTAACAAAGTCGAACCGGATCGCGCCGGATTCGAGGTTCTGACCTCGTGAAAAGTACGAGGTGCGACCGAATTACCTGAAACACGACAAGTGACGTAGCGTAATATTAGGAGAATTCGCTGCCGCTGCCGATGATCAGGGTCGACGACGACCCTGTTCGGAACATCCGAAACCGTCGCGAAGTCGTCATGCGATCATCACACGACCACCGTGAGCCGCTCCGCCGCGCGGGTGACACCGGTATAGAGCCAGCGCGCGCGATGCTCGCGGAAGGCGAAGCTCTCGTCGAACAGCACCACGTCGTCCCATTGCGACCCCTGCGCCTTGTGGACGGTGAGCGCGTAGCCGTAATCGAACTCGTCCGACTTGCGCCGCACCGCCCAGGGCAGTGCCTCGTCCATTCCTTCGAAGAACGCCGGCCATACCGACGCGGCGACCCGCCGCCGCTCGAACGTGTCCTCCGGCGCGAGGTCGAACTTGAGGAAACCGCCCTTCGGGTCCTTCACCCGGGTGACGCGGAAGATGCCGCCGTTCTGCAGCCCCTTGGTCTTGTCGTTGCGGAGGCAGACGAGCTTCTCGCCGACTTCCGGCGTCGGGGAGGTGTAGCCGCGCAATTCGCGGATACGGGCGTTGTAGAGTTGGCGCGTCTTGTTGCGCCCGACCAGCACCTGATCGGCGGCGAGGATGCGGTCGGCCGTGATGTCGCGGCGGCGGATCACACGGGTCTCGCCGTGGTCACCGATCGCGAGATCTCGGCCCTCGCGGATGTCCATCGACAGGCGGATGATCGGATTGTCGGCCGCCTGCCGATGCACCTGGGTCAGCATGATGTCCGGCTCGCCTTCGGTGAAGTAGCCGCCGCCCTTGACCGGTGGAAGTTGTGCCGGGTCGCCGAGCACCAGGGTCGGTTTGCCGAAGGAGAGGAGATCCTTGCCCAGCTCCTCGTCGACCATCGAACACTCGTCGATGACGATCAGCGCCGCCGTGGCGGCGTCCGACTGGCGATTGAGGGCGAAGGAGAGCGTCTCCTCCTCCTCGTCGTCCTCGGGCGGGCGCTTCGGGCGGTAGATCATCGAATGGATGGTCGAGGCGCCCTCGCAGCCTTTCGATCGCATCACCGATGCGGCCTTGCCGGTGAAGGCACCGAACAGCACGTCGCCGTGGATACCCTCGGCCAGATGACGGGCCAGGGTCGTCTTCCCCGTCCCGGCGAAGCCGAACAGGCGGAAGACCTGCGGGCCGCCGGCCTTCAGCCAACCCGCGATCGCCTTCAGTGCGCGATCCTGCTCGCTCGACCAGTCCATGGCCGTCGGCGTCTCCTGCCTCCGGGCGACGTCCGCCCGAATCGGGACGGCGGCCGCACCTTGGCGTGGATCGAACAAAAAGGCAACAAATGCCGAGGATCGCAGTCCGATGACCTATCCGAAGCATAGGCTCAAGGGTTCGGCAACCAAGGTGCGAAGCGGCGGAGACATGTTTACCGAAGTCCCACGACCTCGCGTTATGCGAGTGGTGAGGCGGCACTCGGCCGCTTTCCACAGTCGATGGAGAATCCGATGGGTCTTCCGATCAGCCTCAATGCCACCGGCCTCGCGGTGTTCGGTGTTGCTGCGGTGTTGGGCTATGATTTCTACGACAAGAGTGCCAATTACGTGCACGTCAAGGCGCGGGTCAGAACCGTCACCGAACAGTGTTACATGGAGAAGGTCGACCGTGGGATCATGACCAAGACCACGTCGACATCGGATCTCCTGCCCTGCGACGTCGCGGCGGTGATGGTGGCGAACCATCCCAATTGGGCCGGTTACTCCATCCGCAAGAAGATCGAGGTCGCCTATCTCTACACCTCGCCGGTCGACGGAAAGACCCACGACACGGTCCATCGGATGACGAGCTATCCTCGCGACCGCAAGTACGGCGTCGGTGACGTCGTCGAAATTCTGGCCTCCAAGTCCGCGGCCGACAAGACCCGCGACCTCTGATCCCGGCCGGTCGGGTGCAGGGCATCCGCCGTCATCCGGTACCGAGCCATACGAGCCAACCGCTCGCCGTCACCGCCGCGGCAGCGGTCGTCACCGAAACGATGTTCGAGGCGAGGCGTCTTCCGACCTGGAACTGGGTGGCCACCAGATAGACGTTGATACCGGTCGGCACACTACCGATCATCACCAGTGGCCCGACGATGTCGGAGTCGGCTCCGCCGATACGACAGGCCACCAGCACGAAGGCGGGCAGGGCGACGAGCTTGATCGCCGACATGGTGAGTGCCGGGGCGACCTCGCCGCGCAGACTCTGCCCGTGCATCGACATGCCGAGCGACACCAGCGCGATCGGGCCGGCGACGCCGCCGACGGTATGGATCGTCCGTTCCAAGATACCGGTCGGGCGAAAACCGGCGAAATGCGCGACGATCCCGGCGGCGAGACCGAGGATGATCGGATTGCGCAGGACCGCCATCGTCACCCGGCCGACCGCCTCCGGGACCGACGCACCGCCGGTCGCCTGCGCTTCGGCGCGCAGGAGCAGGATCGTCGCCGTGGTCATCCAGATCGGCAGATGGATCGAGATGACCATGGTGGCGATCAGCACACCGTGGTCGCCGAAGGCGCGTTGGGTGAGCGGCAATCCGACGAAGCCGATGTTGGCGAAGGTCGCGCCCATGCCGGCGATGACCGACGTCCGCAGCGTCAGATCGAAGACGTGCCGTCCGATGGTCTGCCCGAGGATCCAGGCGAGCGCGGCGGCGGGGTAGTAGCAGCCCCACACCTGCCACGGTGAAGCGGATTCGAGATCGGCTCGGACCAGGGTTTCGAACAACAGCAGCGGAATGCCGACGGTGGCGGCGAAGGCGGCGAGGCCCTCGCCGACGCTCATCGGCAGAACGCCGGTGACCGCCAACCCCCATCCCAGCGCCACCAGGGCGAAGATCGGCAGGACGATGTCGAAGACGGCGGACATGGCACCCGCGCGGTTGCCGGCGGCACGGGTGACCGCGGCGGGAGAAGGGACGCCTCATCGCCTAGCAGAGCCGCGCCCGTCGCGACAGAGGAAACGGCGTCCGGTGCTTCGCTCGCCCGTCCCATTCCCGCTGCCCGCGGCGCGAACGGCGGCTCGAGGCCGAAATGATTGTGGATAAGACGAGCACAACTCACTAACGCAATCACAGCGATAATCGAGATGTTGCCATCGCGCCGCGATCGATGTGGTCGGGGGGGGTGGTTGTAATGAGATTGGATCGTTTTCTCGTACTGATTGTCGCCGTGGCGCTTTCGGCTTGCTCGCCCAATCGGGGTGGAATGACCGATGCGTTCCTGGACGGGTCTCTCTACAAGGCCGAGACGAAGGCGGAGCGCCTTCTGAGATACTATGAGATTCAAGCGTTGTTGGTGCGCTATGCCGCGTTGTTCGGCGGCACCAAGACCGAGCGGAATGCCATCGCGGCCGCCAATGTCGTCGCGACGAGCCGCATGAGAGAGGCCTTCACGTGCCTTCACTTGGGATCCGTCAATGCGGATAGCAAAGATATTCCGAAGGACATAACACAACCGTCGTTGCGCGGAACGAATTATTGTTCGTTCTTCGACACGCGCATGTTGAGCTATGAGAACGCGCTGCTCAATCTGCTTCGCATGGCGACGGGATACGACCAGCAGGTCTCGGAAATCAAGATGATGATGGCCGGCTGGTCCACCATGGACGTCCTCAAGATGGGGATGAACCTGTTGACCCTGGCGGAGCGCGTCGCGCGCGACGCCCGCGTTCTCGATGCCTTCAAGGCCGATGCCCGTGAATTGCAGTTCCTGATCTGGCAGAATGAATTGGTCGGCCCGGAGACCGTCGATGCGAACCGGCGCTACGAGGGCATTCACCCGGAGCGCGATCCTGTCGAGATCGTGGAACGGGGCCTGCGTGCCCACGACGTCGGGCCCGTGCGGCCGACGGTCCTGGTGTGGCATCTTCGTGAGGTGTCGGCGTTCCTGCGCGACAGCTGCCGGGAGTTGAACGACGACGCGGCAATGAGTGACTTCAACAACATGAGGTGCACCAACAACCTGCCGTTCCTCGAAATTCCGGCGGCGAGGCTCAACGCTCCGGTCGCATCGACCTCGAAGCCCGATGCGGCTAAGGAAGCGGCTAAGGAAGCGGCTAAGGAAGCGGCTAAGGAAGCGGCGAAGAGTCCGGCCGACGATTCCGAACCCAAGGTGGTCAAGCCGCTTCCGGAAACGGCGAGATGATCGACGGCCGATCACCGACACCGGGGGGATGGGCCGAGAACCGGCGCCGTCGGGCGAACCGCAACATCCCCCTCGTCAGGACGTTCCCGACGCGCTATTGACGCCGGATCGATGAGATCCGACGTCTTTCGTGTTCACGATGCCTGCGAGGAACTCCCATGCCCGCCTACCGCTCCCGCACCTCCACCCACGGCCGCAACATGGCCGGTGCCCGTGGCCTGTGGCGCGCCACCGGCATGAAGGAGAGCGACTTCGGCAAGCCGATCATCGCGGTGGTGAACTCCTTCACCCAGTTCGTCCCCGGCCACGTCCACCTGAAGGACCTCGGCCAGCTGGTCGCCCGCGAGATCGAGCGCGCCGGCGGCGTCGCCAAGGAGATGAACACCATCGCCATCGACGACGGCATCGCCATGGGCCACGACGGCATGCTCTATTCACTGCCCTCGCGCGACCTGATCGCCGACAGCGTCGAGTACATGGTCAACGGCCACTGCGCCGACGCCATGGTCTGCATCTCCAACTGCGACAAGATCACCCCCGGCATG
>CALMFH010000183.1 GCA_937864925.1 uncultured Alphaproteobacteria bacterium
TCCGGCTCGATGTTGCCGATGTTGTAGCCGCCCTGGATGAAGTCGAAGTTCGAGGAGGCGCGACCGGCGGTCAGGCCAGCGAACTGCACGAAGGCGTTCCGCATGTTGACGCCGTTGGTGCCGGTGGTGGCCGAGTTGTTGGTGATCCAGAGTTCGATGAACGAACGCAGGAGGCCCATCTCGGTGTTGGTGCGCGCATCGAAGGTCAGCTGGGTGCGGACGCGGCTGTTGACCGTGTTCTCACCGTTGCCGAAGCCGAGGCCGATGCCCGGAGCGTTCAGCCACGCATTGTGGTCACCGGTGCGGAGCTCGACGCGAACGTAGCCGCCGATCTTGAGGCAGGTGTCCGAACCCGGGATGTAGAAGAAGCCGGCGCCGTAGGCGTCGCAGACCTTGACGTAGTCCGCAGCGGCCGGAGCCTTCTTGGCGAGATCGGCAGCCTGGGCGGTGCCGGCGAGGCCGACGACGGCGGCGGCCGCGAGAGCGAGCTTGAAGTTCATGTAGTTCCCCCTGTCTTCAACAGAAACCGGATGAGGCCCTGACCCGGCCCCGTGACGACGAACGAAGCGATGAGACGCACCTCCGTCACCGGTCGAGATCGAGAATACAGAGGCCGGTGCCGGATTGAAGAGCAATTCGACCATGGCCGACCTCGTGATGTCGGGTTCCGACCCGCTTGTTGCGCAAAGGTCACAACATCGACGGTCGGACCGGCCGGAATCGTGGAAATCGCCGTTAACGAACGGTAAATATCGAATGAATCACGCATTTCTGTCGGGACGCAGCATGGCGAGGGCGCGACACAGGGGTGATCCGCCACCGCTTTCGAAGACAGCCGTGCCGCACGACATCCGTTTCGGACGGGGCGAGCCGATGCGATTCGCACGCGAACCGGACCGCGGCCGAGAATCGCGGGTCGCCCACTCGTCCGCGTGGCCCACTCTCGGATTCGCCGATCGCCAGGCACCGCAAGGGGCGCCGACAAGACGTGAGGCCCGGCGTCGCCGCCGGGCCTCTCATCACTTCGGATATCGGATCGCCGCGGATCAGAAGTCGCGACGGATGCGCAGGAAGCCGACGATCGCATCGCGATCCGGCAACGCGGAGGCGACCGAGAAGTCGACGTTCTTGTACTCGACTTCGCCGATGACGCTGAGACCGGTCACCGGGGTCCAGGTCACGTTGCCGCCGACGTCGAACTGACGGAAGTCCACACCGAACACCGTCGGCTGCGAATAGCTCGCATAAGACGCGGTGAGCGAGGTCGAGACCGTCTTGGTCCAACCATGCGTGAAGCCACCGGCGACGCCCCAGGCCGAGGTCTGGCGGATCACACCGCCGGCGACGAAGAAGTCCGTCGCGGCGTAGTCGGCACCGAAGTTGTACCAATCCGGCGAGACGTAGGACAGCGCGCCCTTCGAGTAGGCGACCTGCAGGGCCGCGGTATCGGACTCGCCGAGCATCGGGAGGTTGACCTTGACGCCGGCGCCGACGGCATAGCCCATCTTTGTCGGAGCGAAGGGGCTGGTGTTCTCGTGCAGGGCGGCCATCACCTGGGCAGAACCCCAGGACTGCGCGACGTTGAAGTTGGCGACGTAGTCGGGGTTCTTGATGGCGCCGTAGAGGCCGATCGGATCATACCGGCGGGAGTTGCCGTTGCCGGTCGACGGATCTTCGATCGACAGCGAGGCGGACAAGCCGTTGCCGAACGAGAAGGTGTAGGCCAACAGGTTGATGATCGTGTCCGAGTGAGCCGTCTCGTAGATCGAGGACAGGTGGTCACCGGTGTAGAAGTCGAACATCGAGGTGGCGCGACCGGCGGTCAGGCCGGCGAACTGGATGAACGCCTTCTCGAGGCTGACCGGGCTGGCACCGGCGAAGGCGTTCGCCCAGGGCTGCGAGCCGATGGTCTGCTGGATCTCGATGTAGGAACGCAGCAGGCCCATCTCGGTGTTGGTGCGCGCATCGAAGTGGATGTTCCAACGAGCACCGGTCGAGATCAGGTTCTCGCCCCGGCGGGAGCCATAGGCGAGACCGAAGGCGGCGCTCTGGTTGTAGATGCCGTACTGGGCGTAGACGTAGCCGCCGATCTTGAGGCAGGTCTCGGAGCCCGGGATGTAGAAGAAGCCGGCGCCGTAGGCGTCGCAGACCTTGACGTAGTTCGCAGCGGCCGGGGCCTTCTTGCCGAGGTCGGCGGCCTGGGCGGTGCCGGCGAGACCGACGATGGCGGCGGCGGCGAGAGCGAGCTTGAACTTCATGATGGGAAACCCCCTGATGTTTCGCTTCCAGGCGACACCCACACATCCTCCCCCGGAGGATGGGCCCACCACACGCACCACGAAGCGGCGGACGAAGCGGCGGATGTCGTCGTTGACACCGACAATAGCGCCGCGTCGCAACGAGAAGGAAGCGTCGGAGCGCCGCGACGGGTCCGAACCGGCGCCTTTGCCGAAACCCTGTTGCAGCGCCGTCACAGTTTTTCGTTCGCGCCGATTCGAATTGGACGAATTCGACGCATGTGCCGAAGAAATAGGCGGTTTTCTGCCGACTCTCGCGCCCCGACCTGCCGAAGCGTAAAGTCCTCCGAAGCGATGGCCGGCCTCGACAGCGCTCGCCGAGCATGGAAGGAATCACCGACGCGGCGGGCGGATCGGCCAATTCGGAGTGGTCGGTACGAGACGGATGGTTTCCACCCGTCTCGTACCGACCCTCGAGATTTCGACCAACGGTCACGAGAGATCCCACGTGTCGCGTGCAGCGACCCGAGACGACGAGAGACGGCGATGACGAGCGAGCACGTGCGGCCGATCCGGCGAGATGTGGCGGGCCGGGTCGAGATCATCGATCAGACCCTGCTGCCCCACGTCTTCCGGATGCGGCGGCTCGACGGCCTGGAGGACGCTGCCGAGGCGATCGAGGCGATGCGGGTCCGCGGCGCGCCGCTGATCGGCGCCACCGCCGCTTACGGCATGGCGCTGGCGGCCGCCGCCGACGCCTCGGACGCGGGTCTCGAGGGCGCGCGAACGCGGCTCGCCCGGACGCGGCCGACGGCGATCAACCTGATCTGGGCGCTCGACGAGATGCTGGCCCATCTCGGGCCGCTGGCGGTCGAGGCGCGAGCGGCGGCGGCCTTCGCCCGCGCCGACGCCATCGCCGAGGAGGACGTGGCGATCTGCGCGGCGATCGGCGCGCACGGATTGGCGATGCTGCGCGATCTCCTGGCGAAGAAGCCGGCCGGGGCGCGGCTGAACGTGCTCACCCATTGCAACGCCGGGCGGCTCGCCACCGTCGACTGGGGCACGGCAACGGCGCCGATCTACATGGCGCAGGATGCCGGGCTGCCGATCCACGTCTGGGTCGACGAAACCAGACCGCGCAATCAGGGCGCCTCGCTCACCGCCTGGGAACTGGCCGAGCGGGGCGTCGCGCACACCGTCATCCCCGACAACACCGGTGGTCATCTGATGCAGCACGGGCTGGTCGACGTGGTGATCGTCGGCACCGATCGCACCACCGCCGACGGCGACGTCTGCAACAAGATCGGCACCTACCTCAAAGCGCTCGCGGCGCACGACAACGGCGTGCCCTTCTACGTCGCTCTGCCCTCCCCCACCATCGACTTCCGGGTCGCCGACGGTGTCGCCGAGATCCCGATCGAGGAGCGGGGAGCCGACGAGGTCAGCCACATGACCGGCATGACCGCCGACGGGCGGGTGGCGACGGTCCGCATCGTGCCGGAGGGGGCCAAGGTGGCGAACTACGCCTTCGACGTGACACCGGCGCGGTTGGTGACCGGACTGATCACCGAGCGCGGCGTGATCGCGGCAGATCGGGCGGCACTGGTCGCAGCGTTCCCGGAGGCGGCGCGGGCGGCGGGGCGGATCGGGTGATCACCGACCGCGAGCGCCCGGCGGAGGTCAGACGCGATTGCGCCGCATCAGGGTCTCTTCCCAGACCAGCGCATGGCCGACGATGGTGTCGAGATCGGCGTGGGCCGGTTTCCAGTCGAGATGTGCGTGGATCTTGTCGACGCGGGCGACGATCGCCTCGGCGTCGCCGGCGCGGCGCGGCCCGAAGATGACCGGCAGCGCTCCGCCGCCGACGCGCTCGACCGCCTTCAGCACTTCGAGCACCGAGAAGCCGCGGCCGTAGCCGCAGTTGGCGACGAGGCTCTTCTTCTCGCGGCGCAGGTATTCGAGCGCCAGGACGTGGGCCGCGGCGAGATCGGTGACGTGGATGTAGTCGCGCACGCCGGTGCCGTCCGGGGTCGCATAGTCGGTGCCGAAGACCTCGATCGACGGCCGACGGCCGAGGAGTGCCTCGCAGGCGACCTTGATCAGATGCGTCGCTCCCTTGGTCGACTGACCGGTGCGGCCTTTGGGGTCGGCGCCCGCGACGTTGAAGTAGCGCAGCGCCGCATAGCGGAACTCGTGCGCCGCCGCGGTGTCACGCAACATGATCTCGGTCATCGCCTTCGACGAGCCGTAGGGCGAGACCGGCAGGAGCGGGACGTCTTCCGGCACGGGGATGACCGTGGGGTTTCCGTAGACGGCGGCGGTGGAGGAGAAGACGAAGTTCTTCACGCCGTGGCGCACCGCGGCGGCCATCAACTCGCGCGATTTCACAGTGTTGTTGAAATAGTACTTCAGCGGGTCGACGACGCTCTCCGGCACGATGATCGATCCGGCGAAATGGACGATGGCGTCGATCTCGCCCGCCCCCAGGATCCGGTCGAGGAGGTCGCGGTCGCCGATGTCGCCGCGTATCAGGCGGACGTCGTCCGGGATCGCCCAGTCGAAACCGGTGGAGAGATCGTCGAGAACGACCACAGTCTCGCCGCGGTCGGCGAGCGCCCAGACCAGATGACTGCCGATGTAGCCGCAGCCGCCCGTCACCAGTACCGTCATCGTCTTCCCCGAATCGTCTCGGCCGTCACCGACCCTAGCAGGGGAAGATGACCGAGCCGTCAATACCATCTGCCGCGACGTAAAGAAAACGCGACCGCGGGGGAGCGTCCCGGCGGTCGCGCGGATCCGATCGGCCGAAGGCGGCGTGCCGCGATTCGGTCAGCGATCCTCGACGGACGTCTGCGCCGCCGGAATCGAGCCGGTGACCTCGAACGAGGCGTTGGCGGCGCCCATCGGGCGGACGAGCAGCGCCAGGCCGAGGAGGAGGCCGAGGGCGAGGATACGGGTGTCGACGGTCCGGTTCATGGGTGATGTCCTCGACTGAAATCCACGTCTCCATCGCTCCGCGGAATTCCGCGAGGCGACGCGACGAGGTGAATGGAAGCGCGAAGTGGATCCGGCACGAGAGGCCGTTCCCTTGCGATCGGTTTCGCCCGAGGAGCGTTACCGAGAGGTTAATCGACCCTCCCCCGCCCCCGGTACGAATCGGTTCGCGACGCCACGGCGCGAAACATGGTTAACCGGCGACAAGGATTTCGCGGGGGGCGCGAGATCTCGGCAACATCGAGGGCGAAATCGCGGCGGCGATGCGGTGATGGCGAGGCGCCGGCCGTGCGGCCTCAGACCAGGGCGAGGAGCCGGCAGGGGCCGCCCGTCGCCCCGACGATCTTCGACGCGCCGACCACCAGGGTGGCGCCACGCGGCGGGACGAGGTCTAGGTTGGCCACGCATTCGAGGCCGTAGCGGCCGGAGGGCAGCCAGAAGCGATGGACGGCCAAGTCGGGCGAGGCGCCGGGATCGAGCGACAGCGTGTCGACGGCGAGGGCCAGCGCGCCACGAGCCTCGGCGAGGAGGCGGGCGGCATCGAGCGAGAAGCCGGGGAAGTGCATGACGCCGGCCGCGTCGGCATTGCGGAAGCCGGGGCCTTCGATGCGTGTCCCCCAGCCGGAGAGCAGGGCGACGCAGGCGCCGGGCGGGATGGCCCCGTGGGCGCCCTCGTCGGTGGCGAGGTCGGCGATGTCGAGGGCATGATCGGGGTCGCGGGCGGCACGGGCGCGAACGTCGATCACCGCGAGCGGCAGGACGAGGGCCTCGGGCGGGATCGACGCGGCGTCGAGGCCTTGCGGGTCGTAGTGGCGCGGCGCGTCGAGATGGGTGCCGGTGTGCTCGTCGAGATGCCAGAGGTGGAGGCCGTAGCCGTCGGTGGCGACCTCGGCGCGGCGTTCGAGCGCGAGGCCGGGCACGCCGTCCCAGGTCGGGAAGGCGGGGGACATGGAATGGGTGAGGTCGACGACGCGGGGCATGGGGTGATCTTGGGCCTTTCCCCGCCGGATTTCCATGCACCTCCGCCGGTCGACGCGCCTGCCCTTCTCGGCTAGAGAAGCGGCCATGCTCGTCGTCACCGATCTCACCTTCCGCATCGCCGGCCGGACGCTCCTCGAGGGGGCGTCGGTGGTGATTCCGACCGGCGCCAAAGCCGGGTTCGTCGGCAAGAACGGCACGGGCAAGACCACCTTGTTCAAGCTCGTCACCGGCGAATGGGCGCCGGAGAGCGGGGCGATCCAGTTCCCCAAAGCCGCCAAGATCGGTCAGGTGGCGCAGGAGGCGCCGGGGTCGGCGATCACCCTCCTCGACTTCGTGCTCGCCGCCGACAAGGAACGGGCGAGCCTGCTCGAAGAGGCCGAGACGGCGAAAGATCCGGCACGCATCGCCGAAATCCACACCCGGCTCGCCGACATCCACGCCCATTCGGCCGAGGCGCGGGCGGCGACCATCCTCTCCGGTCTCGGCTTCGACCACGCCGCACAGATGCGGCCGTGTTCCGACTTCTCGGGCGGCTGGCGGATGCGGGTGGCGCTCGCCGCGGTGCTGTTCTCCGAGCCGGATCTGCTGCTGCTCGACGAGCCGACCAACTACCTCGACCTCGAGGGAACGCTCTGGCTGCAGGACTACATCCGCCGCTATCCGCACACCGTGGTCGTCATCTCGCACGACCGCGACCTGCTCGACACCGCCGTCGACATGATCGTCCATCTCGACCAGTTGAAGCTCGTCGGTTATCGCGGCGGCTATTCCTCGTTCGAGCGCCAGCGCCAGGAGAAGATGATCCTGACGCAGAAGATGCGGGAGAAGCAGGAAGCCCAGCGCGCCCACATGCAGGCCTTCATCGATCGCTTCAAGGCCAAGGCGACCAAGGCGCGGCAGGCACAATCACGCATGAAGGCGTTGGCGAAGCTCCAGCCGATCGCGGCGATCGTCGAGGACCATGCGCTGCCGATCTCCTTCCCGCAGCCGGTGGCGAAGCTGTCGCCGCCGATCCTGGCGCTCGACGACGTCTCGGTCGGCTACGAGCCGGGCAAGCCGATTCTCAGACGAGTGACGCTCCGGATCGACGAGGACGACCGCATCGCGCTCCTCGGCTCGAACGGCAACGGCAAGTCGACCTTCGCCAAGCTGATCGCCGAGAAGCTCGAGGCGGCTGCGGGCAAGGTAGCGCGGGCGGGTAAACTCTCCATCGCCTATTTCGCCCAGCATCAGCTCGACGAACTCAGGCCCGAGGAGAGCCCGGCGCAGCACGTGGCGCGGCTGATGGTCGACGCGCCCGAGGCGAAGGTGCGGTCGCGCGTCGCCCAGATGGGGCTGACGACGTCGCGCATGGACACGCCGGCCAAGGATCTCTCGGGCGGCGAGAAGGCGCGGTTGCTGCTCGGCATCGCCACCTTCCACGGCCCCAATCTGATGATTCTCGACGAGCCGACCAACCATCTCGACATCGACAGTCGCGAGGCGCTGGTGCAGGCGCTCAACGAGTATCAGGGCGCGGTGATCGTCATCTCCCACGACCGCCACATGGTCGAGGCGACGGCGGATCGGTTGCTGGTGGTCGGCGACGGTACGGTGAAGGAGTTCGAGGGCGATCTCGACGACTACCGGCGGCAGGTGGTCGAGGGCGCCTCGGGGGCGAAGTCGGCGAAGCGCGACGACGAGGCCGACGCGGGGCGCGTCTCGGCGCTCGATCGGCGGCGGGCGGCGGCGGCGCTGCGCGAGCAACTGGCGCCGCTCCGCAAGAAGATCAAGGACGCCGAGACCCGAATCGACAAGCTGCAGAAGGAGATCGCCAAGCTCGACGGCGATCTCGCCGATCCCGATCTCTTCACCCGAGATGCGGCGAAGGGCACCCGGCTGATGAAGGCGCGCTCGGATGCCGAGAAGGCGCTCGCCGAGACCGAAGAGACATGGCTCGAGCTCTCCGCCGAGCACGAAGAGGCGGAACGCGCGGCACTCGACGGATGAGATCCCGCCCGGCGCGGTGCGACATCCCTTCACCCCACGCGATCGTGAGCAGCCCGACATTTGCGCCGTGAGCGCGCCGCCGCTATCACCGAAGACACATTCGATGTTCCGCATATATCTGCTCTGCGGTCGGGCGGCTTGCACGCGTGCCGTCGTGGGCCGACGATACGGAACGATCCGAGGGGACCCGTGACCATGTCCGACACCACGCCTGCCGCCGCGCCCGGCGCCACTCATCCGCCGGCGGGGGGCCTCGCCCACCTACCGCTGCCGCTGTTCGCCGCGCCGATGGGTATCGGCGGCCTCGGCCTCGCCTGGCGCGAGGCCGGTCATGTGCTCGGTGCGCCGGCGATCGTCGGCGAATTGTTGCTGTTGCTGGCCGGGCTCGTCTGGCTCGTGGTCGCCGGCCTGCATGCGCTGCGTGCCATGCGCCATCCGGAAGCTCTGCGCGGCGACCTCAAGCATCCGATCCGATCGGCCTTCGTCGGTGCCGTCACCATCGGGCTGATGATCGTCGCCGGCGGTTTCATCCCCTATGCGCGCGGTATCGCCGCGGCGCTGTGGATCGTCGCCGTCGTCGCCCATCTCGGCATCGGGGTGTGGACGGTGCGCGGGCTGCTGACCGCGCCGCGCGAAGCCGCGACGCTGACCCCACCCCTCCTCATCCCGCTGGTCGGCAACATCCTGGCCCCGGTGATCGGCGCCAAGCTCGGCTACTCCGATCTGTCGTGGGGGCTGTTCGGCCTCGGCGCACTGCTGTGGGTGCTGATCCAGCCGTCGATCATCAACCGCATCGCCACCGGCCCGACCATGCCCGACCGGTTGAAGCCGACGCTCGCCATCCTGCTGGCACCACCGGCGGTGGGTTCGATCGCGCTGGCCAATCTGACCCAGGGTTTCGGCGCCGGCCCCTCGGCGATCTACGGGCTCGCCGCCTTCGTCGCGGTGGTGCTCGTCACCATCGTACCGCTGTTCCGCCGCGTCCCCTTCGCCATGTCGTGGTGGGGCTACACCTTCCCCGCGGCCGCCTTCTCGGTGGCGACCTCGGCCTTCACCGCCGCACATCCTTCCGGTTCGATGGTGGCGGTGAGCTGGGTGGTGCTGCTGCTCGCGAGCGTGATCATCGCCACGGTGGTGGTGGCGACGCTGAAGGCGGCGGCGAGCGGGCATCTGCTGCAGCCGGAAGGGTGATCCGGCGCCATCGATGCGAACGACACGAACGAGAGCCGGCCCGGAGGGGTCGGCTCTCGTCGTTTTCGCGTCGGACTGCGCCCGGTCAATGACCCATGTGGCCACTGGTCGGCGCCGGGCCGGACATCAGAAGGGTCGGGTCCATCATGCCGAAGATCATGGCGATGTGCGCGACCACCAGGAAGACGCCGACCAGGGCGGCGTGCAGCCCCATCCTGCTGTGGTCGTCGCGATCCTTGCCGATCACCCCGAGGTCGATCAGGGCGATGCCGCCGAGCGGCACGATGCCGGCGAGGTAGGAGAGGACGGCGATGACGTCGGCCGGGCCGCGCCAACCGCCGCCGGTGGTCAACGGCACCACGGCGTTGATCAGCAGGTAGACGAAGACGCCGGTGAAGTAGACGCCGCCGAGGATCGAGGCGGCTCGGTTCAGCGCGCGCACCGGGCCCGCGTAGACGCGGGTGTAGAGCAGACGGAGCTCGCTGATCGCCACCGTCTCGGCGAGGACGACCGGGACGGCCATGAAGAGGAGGAGGTTCCACGGCTGGTGGACCGCGAGGAGCTCCATGTAATGGGTCATGTTCATGTGGACGTGTCCTGAGTGCGGGTGCGCGTCGGCGCGACCCTTCGATCGAAAGAAAGCGGTTCTTCGGGATCGAACTCAGCGGCGTGGAGGCGGCGTCGGCGGGCCGAGCGACACGGCGCGCCAGAACGGCGTGTCGGCCGGAGGAGGCGCCGCGGCGGCCGAAAGCCGGGCGAGTGTCGGCAGATCCGGCAGCGCCATCGCGACGCAGGCGGACATGCACAGGCAGCCGCCGGAGGCGTGACCGCAGTCGCGGTCGCAAGGGGCGCCCTCGGCGGCGGCGTCCTCGGCGGCGGCGGTCACGGCGGGAAACGCGGCGGCGATCTTCGCCGGCGCGTCGAAGGCCGAGGTCCGCGCGGCGAGCGTTTCCGGCGCCCGGTGTTCGCCGCCGTGCACGTGCGCCACGGCCGGCGCGGCGAAGGCCGCGACGGCGAGGGCGACAAAGAGGGCGAGGACGAAACGGGCCATCCGATCTCCGACGACGATACTGCGCCGATCGGACGAGACCACGGCGAAGCAGGCGGCGCCCCAAGAGGGCGGCGGCTCACGCCTTCTTGACCCAGCGGCCGCGCTCGTCCTGCACCCAATAGGTCGCATCGTGGCCGGCGGCCTTGACCGATTTCCAGTTCGCCCGCGCCTCGATCACCGCCTCGACGTCGTTGCCGTCGAAGACGAAGACGGCGCGGGAGAGACCGGAGAGATCCGGGGCGACGGCGCGGTCGACCAGGAAACGCACGGTGAAGGGCGGATCGACCGGACCTGGGTCGGCCGGATCGGCGGTGAGCAGGATGGCGAGGTCGGCGGGGTCGCCGTCGCGCCGGGTGCCGTGGGGAAGGAAACTCTCCTCCGAGAAGGTCCACAGGTGCGCGTCGAGGGCGTCGCGGCGCTCGGGGCTGCCGGTCTGCACCACCGTCTTCCAGCCGCGCTCGACGCACTTCTGCAGGAGCTCGGGCAGTGCCTGCTCGAGGGTGCGGGTCTGGAGATGGTAGAAGAGAACTTCGGTCATGGGCGGTTCCGGTGAAGAGCGCGGCTCCGCCCGCGCGATCCCTCCCCCACGAGGGGGAGGGAGAGAGGTCGACCTCACTTCGCCTCGTAGTGATCCGCGACCAGACGGTCGAGGAGACGGACACCCCAGCCGGAGGTCCAACCCTTGTTGAGTTCGGTCGCCGGCGAGCCCATCGCCGTGCCGGCGATGTCGAGGTGGGCCCAGGGCACGTCGCCGACGAAGCGCTTGAGGAACTGCGCCGCGGTGATCGAGCCGGCATCGCGACCGCCGGTGTTCTTCATGTCGGCCCAGGTACTGTCGATCAGCTTGTCGTAGTCGGGGCCGAGCGGCATGCGCCAAACCGTCTCACCGGTGGCGAGGCCCGCCGCGGTGATGCGGGTGGCGAGCGTGTCGTCGTTGGAGAAGAGACCACCGTTGAGCTTGCCGAGCGCCACCAGGATGGCGCCGGTGAGGGTGGCGAGGTCGACGATGAAGGCGGGCTTCACCTCCTCCTTGATGTGCCAGAGCACGTCGCAGAGGACGAGGCGGCCTTCGGCGTCGGTGTTGATGATCTCGATGGTCTGGCCGGAGAGCGAGGTGACGATGTCGCCCGGGCGCTGGGCGCCGGCGTCTGGCATGTTCTCGACGAGACCGATGGCGCCGACGACGTTGACCCGCGCTTTCCGAGCGGCGAGCGCGTGCATCAGGCCGGTGACCACCGCGGCACCGCCCATGTCGCCCTTCATGTCCTCCATGCCGGCGCCGGGCTTGATCGAGATGCCGCCGGAATCGAAGACCACGCCCTTGCCGACGAAGGCGATCGGGGCCTCGCCTCTGTCGCCGCCGTTCCAACGCATGATCACCACGCGCGGTGGGCGCTCGGAGCCCCGGGCAACGCCGAGGAGGGCGTTCCAGCCGGCCTTCTTCAGCTCCTTCTCGCCGAGGATCTCGATCTCGACGCCGAGCTTGCCGAGCTTCTCGCACTTCTTGGCGAATTCCTCGGTGCCGAGGACGTTGGCCGGCTCGCAGATGAGGTCGCGGGTCAGGTCGGAACCGTCGGCGATCGCTTCGCGCGTGCCCCAGGCCTTCTTGGCGGCGGAGGGGTTCTCGACCGCGAGGGTGAGCTTCAGCGCCTTCGGCTCGTCCTCGTCCTTCTTCTTCGACTTGTAGGCATCGAACGACCAGCCGCGCAGGCGCACGCCGAGGCCGATGTCGGCGGCCTGGGCCTCGGTGATCGCGGCACCGTCGGCGCGCTCGACGAAGAGGGTGGCGGTCGTCGCCTTGACCTCGATGAGCTTCGCCGTCACCGCACCACCGAGGCGGGCCCAGTCCTTCTCGGCGAGATCCACCGGCTTACCGAGGCCGACGACGATCACCCGGTCGAGGTCGGTGCCGGCGGGGGCGACGATGTCGAGGGTCGCGAACTGCTTGGCCTTGAAGGTGGCCTTGGCCACGGCACGGGCGAGGACGCCGCCGGCCTTCGCGTCGAAGGCGGCCGCGGCCGGCGGCAACGTCAGGTCCTCGGCGAGGAGGACGACGAGGACGCCGGTGTCGGGGGCGGCGAGCTTGGCGAAGGAAACGGACGGCTGCGGCATCGGGCGGGAACTCCGGAACGTTCGTGGGCCCATCGGGCGGGAGCGAAGAGGGGGGAATGTGGAGCTTCCCGCGCCCGACGGCAAGCGCCGGAATGACCGTCGCGACCGTTGCCGGAAGGCGTCAACCCTTCGTCAACCATGTTTCTTGGCGGTCGGTTAGGCATTCCGCGCTTGGATGGAGAGCGGGGACATGGGAAGACACGCCGCCGTCCGATCGGGTCCGACGCCGGACACGATCGCGGCGCGATTCAGCGCGAACATGGTGTCGGCCGTGCATCGCCCGCGTGCCCGAGGGAGGACGACGGAAGAGAATGCGGCTCATCGAGCGATACATCTTCCGTCGCGCGGCAGGCGCCTTCCTGCTCACTCTGGTGGCGCTCGCCGGTGTCGTCTGGGTCACCCAGGCGCTGCGCCAGATGAACATCATCACCGCCAAGGGCGCGGCGCTCCTGGTCTTCCTGGAGATCACCGCACTCGCCCTACCCTTCCTGGTGATCGTCATCGCCCCGTTCGCGCTGCTCATCGCCGCGGTGCAGACGCTCAACGCCTTCAACGCCGAGAGCGAACTGGTCGTGCTCAACGCCTCGGGGGCGTCGCGGTTCGTGGTGCTGCGGCCTCTCCTCACCCTCGCAGCGGCGACCACCGCGGTGATGCTGCTGTTCACCACCTGGGCGTCGCCGACGGCGCTGAGGGCGCTGCGCAACGAACTGACCAAGGTCAACGTCGATCTGGTCGCCAACATCGTCCAACCCGGCCGCTTCATCGACATCGAAGGCGGCCTGACCTTCCACATCCGCAACCGTGCCGGTGACGGTTCGCTCGCCGGACTGTTCGTCGAGGATCGCCGCGACGCCGACATCGCCTTCACCTACATCGCCGAGCGGGCGGCGATCGTCGAGATGTTCGGCAAGACGCTCCTGGTGATGCAGGACGGGGTGATCCAGCGGCGCACGATCAAGGACGGAGGGCTGTCGCTGATCGACTTCGAGTCCTATGCCTTCGACCTCTCCGGCCTGACGCCGACCACGGTGGCCCCGGTCTACCGGCCGTCGGAGCGGCCGACCACGGAGGTGTGGGACGGGGCCTCGCCCGGCGCGGCGGCCGATCCGCAGGCGATCCGCAACGCCGGTCGCCTCAGAGCCGAGCTGCACGATCGCCTGTCGCAGCCGCTGCTGCCGCTCGCCTTCGCCCTCGTCGCCTTCCTGGCGCTCGGCGACGCGCGTACCACGCGGCAGGGGCGCGGCTTCGCCATCCTGGCGACGATCGTCGTCGCCGCGGCCTTGCGCGGGGCACATTTCGCCGCGTCGAGCGCCGCCGCCTCGTCCTCGTTCGCGGTGGCGGCTCTCTATGTCGTGCCGGGCGCCGCGGTGGTCGCCGGCCTGGTGATGGTGGCGAGCGACCACACGCCGTCGCTGCCGGCACCGGTCGAGCGTCTGCTCGACACCATCGGTGACGGGGTCGGGTTCCTCACCCGCCGGATCGGCGATCGTCTCGGCCTCGGCAACGGGGGAGAGACGGCATGATCGGTCCGACCCTCGGCCTCTATTTCGCGCGGCGGATCCTCAACGCCATCCTGGCGATCTTCGCCATCGCCTTCGCCATCGTGTTCATGTTCGACTTCCTCGACATGATCCGCGCCACCGTCGACCGGCCGTCGTTCCGCTGGGGCGTCGCCTTCCAGGCGTCGTTCTTCCGCATCCCGACCTTCTCCGAGCAGGTCCTGCCCTTCGCCACGCTGTTCGGGGCGATGACGGCGTTCCTGGCGCTGTCGCGCAAGCTCGAGCTGGTGGTGGCACGGGCGGCGGGCATCTCGGTGTGGCAGTTCACGGCACCGGCGGTGATGGTGGCGGCCGGCCTCGGGCTCTTCGCCACGGCGGTCTACAACCCGTTCGCCGCCGGGATGAAGGAACGCTCCGACCGGCTGGTGCTGACGCTCGCCGGGACCGAGAAGAAGACTCTGATGGACACGGCGCAGGCAGTGTGGCTGCGCCAGGACGGCGAGGACGGGGAATCGATCGTGCGTGCCGCCCGCGCCGTCGACCGTGGCCTGCATCTGGCCGACGTCGACATCTACGCCTTCGACAAGACCGGCAGGTTCCGCGAACGCATCCAGGCGACGGCGGCCGACTACGACGATGGCGGATGGCGCCTCACCAAGGCGCGCGTGTATACCTCCGGTCACGATCCACAGGAATACGACACCTACAGATTGTCGAGCCGACTGAAACGCGAGCAAGTCGGCGAGAGCCTCGCACAGCCCGACACGCTGTCGTTCTGGGCGTTGCCCGCCTTCATCGAAACGGCCCGTAACGCGGGACTTCCCGCGTATCAATTCGAGCTTCAATATCAATCTCTTCTGGCGCGACCACTGCTGCTGGTGGCGATGGTGGCGATCGCCGCGACGGTTTCTCTCAGAGTGTTCCGCTTCGGCAACATCGGGCGGATGATTCTCGGTGGCGTCGCCGCGGGCTTCGTGCTTTATGTCGTCGGAGAGGTCGCGCGGGGGCTCGGGGGCGCGGGAATGGTCCCGCCGGCTCTGGCGGCATGGTCGCCCGCGGTGGTCGCATCGTCGATGGGTTTCACGATTCTGCTGTATCTGGAGGACGGTTAGACATGCTCCGCGCCGTCCTCGATCGGCATGCACGACAGACGAGAGAACCGGACGGCCGCATCGGCGCGCCGAACGGGGGTCATCGTCCCGTGACGGCGATCGGGTTCGCGGCCCTCCTCGCTTCGACCTTCCTGGTGATGCCGTTCCACGTCACGCCGGTCGAGGCGGCGCCGGCCAAGCTGAAGCCGGCGATCCCGGCGGCCGTCGCTCCGGTCAAGCCGAAACCGACGGCGAACGACGCGCACATGGTGGTGGAGGCCGATCAGGTCATCTACGACAACGACGCCGACACGGTGACGGCGCTCGGTCGGGTGCAGATCTACTACAAGGGCAACGCCCTCACGGCGCGCAAGGTGACCTACATGCGCGGTGCCAAGCGGGTGATCGCGGAGGGTGATGCGCGCCTCGTCGACAAGGACGGCAACCTCCTGACCTCGCCGAAGCTCGACGTTTCCGACGGGTTCGCCGAGGGCTTCGTCCAATCGCTGCGCATCGACACCATCGACCGATCGCGCTTCGCCGCGGAGAGCGCGACGCGCTCCGGCAGCGACGTCACGGTGTTCGAGAAGGGTGTCTACTCGGCCTGTCAGACCTGCGTGAACGAGCCGACCAAGCCACCATTCTGGCAGATCAAGGCGGCGCGGATCATCCACAAGCAGCAGGAGAAGATGGTCTACTACGAGGACGCTCGGCTGGAGATGCTCGGCGTGCCGATCGCCTGGGTGCCCTACTTCCGGCATCCCGACCCTTCGGAGAAGCACAAGACCGGCTTCCTGATGCCGCGGGTGATCGATTCCGCATCGCTCGGCCTGGGCGTCCAGGTGCCGTTCTTCTGGGCTCCGACCACGGACTGGGATGCGACCTTCGCGCCGGTGGCACTGTCGCGGCAGGGCCTGTTGATGGACGTCGAGGTCCGGCATCGCTTCGAAGCGGGCGAGGTGTCGGCACGCGCCTTCGGCATCAATCAGCTGCAGCCGGGCGCGTTCCGCCTGACCAGCGGTGACCGCGATCATCGTGGGGCGCTGACCACCACCGGCAAGTTCTCCATCAACGAGAACTGGAAGTGGGGTTGGGACGCGACGCTGGTCTCCGACCGCCGCTTCCTCACCGACTACCACATCAGCCCGTTCAGCACCGATCGTTCGATTTCGACGGTGTTCCTCACCGGCGAGGGCCTGCGCAACCACTTCGACGCGCGGCTCTACCGCTTCTCGGTGTTCAACGACGATCTCGGCTACGACAAGTTCGGCAACCGTCTGCTGTTCGGCGCCGGACTGCACCTCCAGGACAAGCAGCCGGTGGTCCATCCGGTCGTCGACTACGACTTCGTCGCCGATCGTCCGGTGGCGGGCGGCGAGCTGTCGGGTCATCTCAACCTGACCAGCCTGACGCGCGCCCGTACCGACATCGCCACCTACGGCCGGGTTCTCGGCATCGCCGG
Organism: uncultured Alphaproteobacteria bacterium; assembly: GCA_937864925.1. Taxonomy (GTDB): domain Bacteria; phylum Pseudomonadota; class Alphaproteobacteria; order Rhizobiales; family Ancalomicrobiaceae; genus CALBKH01. Next base: position 16,608 of record CALMFH010000183.1, read on the forward strand.
CACGTTCTCCCGGGTCTCCGGCATGGTCGGCTGGCGCCGACAGGTGATCGACGATCTCGGGCAGGTGGTGACGCCCTTCGCCTCGCTGCGCGGCGACGTCTTCTACGACAAGTCGACCGATCCGGCCCTGGTCGGTTTCGTGCGCTACGGCACGTTGGCGCGCATCATGCCGACCATCGGTGTCGACTATCGCTTCCCGTTCGTCGCCGGATCGAGCTTCGGCAACCACACCTTCGAGCCGATCGCCCAACTGGTGGTGCGGCCGAACGAGCAGTGGATGGGCAAGCTGCCGAACGAGGACGCACAGAGCGTCGTGTTCGACGACACCACACTGTTCCGCCCCGACAAGTTCTCCGGCTGGGATCGTTCCGAAGGCGGCACCCGGTTCAACGTCGGCGCCCAGTACACCTTCCACGCCCCGAGCGGCGGGTCGCTGTCGGCGCTCTTCGGTCGGTCCTATCTCGTCGCCGGCGCCAATTCCTTCGCCTATCCCGACTACACCACGTTGATGGCGCAGGCGGCTCTCGGCCGACCGGTTCCGCTCACCGCCTACGGTTCGGGTCTCGAGACCAACGCTTCCGACTGGGTGGCGCGGGTGGCGGTCGACAGTGCCACCGGCTTCCGCATCGGCGCGCAGACGCGCTTCGACCAGGCCGACTTCACCCTCGATCGCGCCGACATCCTGGCGACCGGAACCAGCGGGCCACTCAGCGCCGGCATCGGCTGGGCCTACCTCAGGACGCCGCGCGAGCTCTTCGATCTCCTGACCAACTACGGTACGCCCGATGCGATCGCGGTGCGCAACGCGCTGAAGGACGCACGGTCGGAGTTGCAGACCCACGCCAATCTGCGGCTGGCCACCAACTGGCGTCTGTACGGTGGCCTGCGCTACGATCTGAAGAGCAAGTTCATCTCGGGGAACACCGTCGGCATCGGTTACGACAACGACAGTTTCTCGATCTCGCTGTCCTTCACCGATCAGACCTACACCGCCGTCGACACCACGACCCTACCGGTGACGGTGGGCTCGGTGCACGACCAGACCTTCTTCCTGCGCTTCGGCTTCCGCACACTCGGCGACGGCCAGCTGTCCAACAGCCTGTCGTCCTCGAACTGAGGCCCCGAAATCGTGGTCGATGGCGACGGGAACGCCTCGTCGACCACGATATCGCCACGGGATCGGTCGATATCGACACACGGAACACAATCTATCCGCCGGAACGTCCACGGCGCACGACGGTAGCGGAGAGACCGCCGGGACGAGAGGAGGGACGACGGGATCATGTCGAGACGCAATCGAGCTTCCGCCTTCGCCGCATTCGTCGCGGCAACGACGATCGCTCTCCTCCTAGCGCCGGCAGGGGCCTCGGCCCAGTCGACGATCAAGGTGGTGGTGAACAGCGAGGCGATCACCTCCAACGAGATCGACACGCGCGCCCGCTTCCTGCGCATGGTCGACAGGAGCACCACCGCCGCGTCGGTACAGCGTGCCGCGATGGAGGAACTGGTCGAGGAGAAGCTCAAGCTGCAGGAGGCCAAGCGCGTCGGTCTGACGGTGTCGCAAGCCCAGGTCGACGGCGCCTTCGCCTCGATCGCGGAACGGGCGAAGATCAGCCCGGCGCAGCTCGCCCAGGGCCTGTCGTCGCAGGGCATCTCACCGGAGACGCTCAAAGCCCGCATCCGCACCCAGCTGGTCTGGCAGCAGTTGGTGATGGGACGTTTCTCGCGCCAGATCAACGTCTCCGACAGTCAGATCGTCGACGCACTCGCCAAGAAGGACGGCGGCAAGGGAGCGCAGGCGGCGTCGAGCGGCTCGACGTCGGAATACACCATCCAACAGGTGGTGATGATCGTGCGCGGCAAGGACGGCGATGCCGGCGGTCGGATGAAGGAGGCGGAGGCGCTGCGCAGCAGGGTCTCCGGCTGCGCCGGACTGGTCGACGCGACCAAGCCGCTCAAGGAAGCGCTGGTCAAGAACCTCGGCAAGCGTACCGCCGACGAGTTGCCGGAGAACTTCCGCGAGGAACTCGGCAAGCTCGAGGTCGGCAAGCTGTCGAAGCCGGCACGGTCGCCGGTGGGCATCGAGATGCTGATCATCTGCGACAAGCGCGACGTCGCCGGCGATTTCTCGATCCGCTCCAAGGTCGAGCAGGAACTGCGCAACCAGGAAGGCGAAGTCTTCTCGCGCCGCTACATCAACGATCTGCGGCGCATGGCGGTCATCGAATACAAGAAGTGAGCGAGGTCCGTGCCGTGGCCGATCGGCGAGCCCTACCCCTGGCGCTCACCATGGGCGAGCCCGCCGGCATCGGCCCCGACGTGACGCTCGCCGCCTGGATGCGCCGCGGCGAGGCCGGGCTGCCGCCGTTCCACGTCGTCGGAGACGCCGATCTCTATCGCCGGCGGGCGGCGCTTCTCGGGCTCGACGTGACGATCCGCACCGTGCGGGCGGACGAGACCGTCGCGACCTTTTCGTCGGCGCTGCCGGTCGTCGCGGTCGGATCCGAGGTCGTCGGCGAACCTGGGCGGCCGGCACGGCGCGACACCGCCGCCGTGGTGGCCTCGATCGAGGCGGCGGTCGAAGAGGTCCGGACGGGGCGTGCCGCGGCGGTCGTCACCAACCCGATCCACAAGAGCGCCCTCTACGACGCCGGCTTCGCCCATCCCGGTCACACCGAGTTCCTCGGCGATCTCGCCGGGCGCTTCGCCGTACCGGTCGACGGCCGGCCGTGGCGACCGGTGATGATGCTCGCCGGACCGCAGTTGAAGACTGTGCCGATCACCGTCCACGTCGCCCTGGCGCGGGCGATCCACGAGCTCACCGACGATCTGATCGTCGAAACGGCGCGCATCGTCGAGGCCGATCTGGCGCGTCGCTTCGGCCTTTCCCGACCGCGTCTGGTGCTCGCCGGGCTCAACCCACATGCGGGCGAAGACGGCACCATGGGGCGGGAGGAGATCGAGGTGATGCGGCCGGCGGTCGAGCGGCTGCGGGCCGAGGGCATCGACATCCGCGGGCCGTTGCCGGCCGACACGTTGTTCCACGCGCGCGCCCGAGCGAGCTACGACGTGGCGCTGTGCCCGACCCACGATCAGGCGCTGATCCCGGTCAAGACCATCGCCTTCGACGAGACGGTCAACATCACCCTCGGTCTGCCCTTCGTGCGCACCTCACCCGACCACGGCACCGCGCTCGACATCGTCGGCACGGGAACGGCCGATCCCGGTAGCCTGATCGCGGCGCTGCGGATGGCGGCGGCGATGAGCGGGGCGGCGTGATGGCGCAGATCGACGACCTGCCGCCACTGCGCGAGGTCATCGCCGCTCACGGGCTGACCGCGCTGAAATCGCTCGGACAGAACTTCCTGCTCGACCTCAATCTGACGTCTCGCATCGCCCGCTCCGGCGGCAAGCTCGACGGCGAACTCGTCGTCGAGGTCGGGCCGGGGCCGGGTGGCCTCACCCGAGCGCTGCTGGCGGAAGGGGCGCGCAAGGTGGTGGCGATCGAGCGTGACCGGCGTTGCCTCGACGCGTTGGCCGCGGTCGCGGCGCACTACCCCGGCCGGCTCGAGGTGATCGAGGGCGATGCGATCGAGGCCGACTACGCGGGGATCGTCGCGGCCGACGCGGCGGCACTCGGCGTCGATCCGGCGAGCCATCGGGCGCGGCTGTGCGCCAATCTGCCCTACAACGTGGCGACGCCGTTGCTGGTCGGCTGGCTGCGCGCCGAGCCGTGGCCGCCGTGGTGGTCGGTGGCGACGCTGATGTTCCAACGCGAGGTGGCCGAGCGCATCGTGGCGACGCCGGACGACGACCACTATGGCCGGTTGGCGGTGCTCGCCGGTTGGCGGGCCGAGAGCCGCATCCTCTTCGATCTCGCCCCGCAGGCGTTCACGCCGCCGCCGAAGGTGACCTCTTCGGTCGTCAAACTCGTCCCCCGCCCCTCCCCGGCGGTGGTCGATCCCGACGTGCTGGAGCGGGTGGTCGCCGCCGCCTTCGGCCAGCGCCGCAAGATGCTGCGCCAGAGCCTCAAGAGCCTCGGGCCGAAAGGTGTCGCGGCGATCGAAGCCGCCGGGCTCGCGCCGACGGCGCGGGCGGAGGAGATCGACGTGGCGGGGTTCGTCAGGCTGGCGAATGCCTATGTGGGAGCGCCTTAAGTGCGGTGAGCGGCAACATCGGCGCTGCGCCGAGAGTGTCAGCACAACCCCTGCCATGCGATTGCGGAATTACAGATCTTTGCGTGCATTTCAATGAATTTCGTGCCAAAGTATTCGTCAATACTCAGGGCGGGGTTAGACCCATCATGAGGCCGCCCGCAGCGACGCAAGGCGAAAACAATGTCCAGTATCGTTACCACAAAAATCGTCTACCAGGATGACGACTTCGTAAAGGTCGAAGTTGTAGATGACAAAGGAAACGTCGGAAGCGGCACAAAACTCAGCAGGCTCTTCGGATTCAGCAAGCTATCGGATGAAGATATTGTCGAAGCTACGGCGCGCGCTATTCGTGATGTCAACAAGCAGCGTGAGGATTAATCATCAAGTTATCTTGCAGCCTAACGCCGACTGACGGCCGCACGGCGCTCATCAGCGCAGTCGACGGTCCTTATGTAGCGTTCACTCCGCCGTCAACAGCTCCTCGACGAACCCGACCAGACCCACCCGCCGTTCGCGCTTGAGCCGCTCGGCGGTGAGGATGGCGCGGACCTGCGTATAGGCGCGGGCGAGGTCGTCGTTGACCACCACGTATTCGAAGCGGTGCCACTCGGC
>CALMFH010000184.1 GCA_937864925.1 uncultured Alphaproteobacteria bacterium
CCCCCCCCCCCCCCCCCCCCCCCCCCCCCCCCCCGCCCCCCCCCCCCCCCCCCCGGACTCTCCGCGAGTCTCCAGGGCCGTCCGTGTGTCTCCGGGACAGTCCGCGGTCTTCGGACGCGCCGCGGTCGCCCGTGGCGAGGAGCGAGCCATATGACTTGTACATATGGCGAGGTGTCGTCATCGCTCTTCGGGAACCGGAGCGAGGGGAGGGCGGCGGAGGCCGTGGCGAGCGACTAGGCGGAGGCCGTGGCGAGCGACGAATCGACTGCGGATCCGGCCCCCAACCATTTCTCCGCGCCGGGACCGACGGTCGCGGAAGCACTGCGACTGGGCGCGCCGACGTAGCCGCCGCGAGTATCGGTGCCGGGTTCGACGGGGGGGCGCCGCACCGCGTAGGCCCGGTTTCGGGTGACGCGTTCAGACGAAGCGGATGCGGACGCGGCGGTTGATGCGGCCCTTCTTCTCGACCTTGGCGATCTCGAAGCGGCCGATCTCGCCGGTCGATCTCACGTGTGTGCCGCCGCAGGGCTGCAGGTCGACCGACGCCTCGCCGCCGATGCGCACCAGCCGCACTCGGCCCGATCCGCGTGGCGGGGCGACCGACATGGTCTTGACCAGATCCGGCTTCGCATCGAGTTCGGCGTCGGTGATCCACTCGAAGGAGACCGGATGGTCGGCCGCCACCAACTCGGCGAGGCGGGCGTTCAGGCGATCGCGGTCGAGGTCGGCCTCGGGGATGTCGAAGTCGAGCCGACCCTCGTCCTCGCCGACCGCACCGCCGGTCACCGCGTAGGGCAGAACGACGGACAGCAGGTGCAGTGCGGTGTGCATGCGCATCAGCCGGTGGCGGCGCTCCCAATCGAGCCGCAGCGTCACCGTCGCGCCGACCGGTGGGATCGGCATGTCCTCGATCGCCACGTGGGCGATCACCGTCTTGCCGTCGTCCTCCCATACGGTGGTGGCGATCGCCGTCTCGCTGCCGTCCGGCCCGACCAGGACGCCGCAGTCACCCGGTTGGCCGCCGCCGGTCGGATAGAAGACCGTGCGATCGAGGAGGATGCCGCCCTTGTCGCCGATGGCGACGACGGTCGCCTCGAGGGTGGCGAGATAGGGCTGGTCACGGAAGACCGCTTCGGTCGGGGGCAGAGACGTCATCGGGGGGCCTTCTTCGCTGCGAGGGCCGCCATCCGATCACGTCGCGGCTTCGAAGGGAACCGCGATCTCGGAGCTGCGTTCCAGCCATGCGGGAACCGGCAGACCCTTGTCGCGCAGGAACGCCGGGTTCCACAGCTTCGACTGATAGCGGCTGCCGTGGTCGCAGAGCACGGTGACGATGGTGTGGCCGGGGCCGAGGTCCTTCGCCAACCGGATCGCACCGGCGACGTTGACGCCGGTCGAGCCGCCCATGACGAGGCCCTCGTGCTCGGCGAGGTCCTGGATCATCGCCACGGCCTCTTCGTCGGAGATACGATAGGCACGATCGATCGGAGCGCCTTCGAGATTGGCGGTGATGCGACCCTGGCCGATACCTTCGGTGATCGACGAGCCCTCCGCCTTCAGTACGCCGTTGGTGTACCAGTCGTAGAGTGCGGCGCCGTACGGGTCGGCGAGGGCGATCACCACGTCGGGGTTCTTCGCCTTGAGGCCGATGCCGACGCCGGCGAGCGTGCCGCCGGAGCCGACCGCGGCGACGAAGCCGTCGATCTTGCCGCCGGTCTGAGACCAGATCTCTTCGGCGGTCGAGTCGATGTGGGCCTGCCGGTTGGCGACGTTGTCGAACTGGTTGGCCCAGACGGCGCCGTTCGGTTCGGTCTTCGCCAGTTCGGCGGCGAGACGGCCGGAGAGCTTCACGTAGTTGTTCGGGTTCTTGTAGGGGACGGCCGGGACTTCGACGAGTTCGGCCCCGGCGAGGCGCAGCGCCTCCTTCTTCTCCGCCGACTGCGTCTCGGGGATGACGATCACGGTGCGGAAGCCCATGGCAGAAGCGACGAGCGCCAGACCGATACCGGTGTTGCCGGCGGTGCCCTCGACGATGGTGCCGCCGGGGCGCAGCTCGCCGCGGGCGACGGCATCACGGACGATCCACAGCGCGGCGCGATCCTTGACCGACTGGCCCGGGTTCATGAACTCGGCCTTGGCGAGGATGTCGCAGCCGGTCACCGCCGAGGCATGGGCGAGACGGATCAACGGTGTGTCGCCGATCGCCTCGACGACCCCGTTCGCCACGTCCATCGCTCCGCCGCTCACCGAAACCATGCCGCTCTCCCGCTCCGCCGGCGCTTCGCCGGGACCGCGCAGTCTGTGAGGCCGACGAACCGCGGAAAAGAGAAGAAATTTCCTTTCATCGCGCGATCGTGGACTTTCGTTCCCTTCGACGCGCCGCAACCCCGATGGCATCGTCGTCCCACGCGATGCGCCGGCGATCCGCTCAGGCCGGCCGGCCTTCGCTCTCCTCGCGTTCGGCGCGGCGGTGGGCCTCGATCTGGGCGCGCAGTTGCGCCTGTTCGGCCGGTCCGATCGGGAAGTTCCACACCAGCCGGACGGCGGCGAGTTTCAACAGGATCGGCACGACGCAGTAGAGGAAGACCAGGGTCCAGGTGGCGAGCGGCGTCTGCTTCACCGGTTTGTCGCTGTCGCCGTTCTTGGAGGAGTGCTTCTTCTTGGCCTTGTCGGGCTCCCGCTTGACCGGTTCGGTCGGGGTGACGGCGATCGCGCCTTCGACCGGCGGGTTGGTGACCACCTGTACCTGGACCGGCGACAGCGTGTCCCTGGAATGGTCGCCCTTGTCGTAGCCGACGATGCCGAGAAGCACGAAACCGACGCCGAGCGCGACCGACAGGGCGATCTTGTTGGCGAGCGCCCAGGAGGCGAAGTAGAAGCCGGTGTGTTGTTCGCCGGTGCGCGCCGTGTCGACGTCGATGACGTCGGCCTGCATCGACACCGGCAGCATCAGGTCGGCGCCGACCGACATGCCGGCGAGGATCATGATGATGCCGAAGGCCCACACCGCGTTGTCACCGAGGACGTGGAATCCGGCGAAGGGCGACCAGATGAAACCGGCGCAGGCGGTCAACATGGCGAAAGACCAGGCGCGATGCTTGGAGGTCCGCTTCGCCAGCCACAACCACAGCGGCGTCGAAAGCACCCCGAAGAGGAAGTAGAGCAGCAGGAAGAACCGCTGCGTCTCCTCGTTGCCGTGAACATAGTCGCGCACGTAGTAGAGCAGCAGCGTCGCCGGCACGCCGTTGCCCATGTTGGCGAGCGCGTAGGCGCCGAGCAGGCGGACGAAATATTCGTTCTTGAAGAGATTCTTCAGCCCGTCGATGAAGTTCAGGTGGTGATGGGCGACGTGCGGCGGCTCCGGAACGGTGAAGACCGTGATCAGGGCGAGCAGCGGCAGCGAGATCGCCACCATGATCGACAGAGTGATCAGCACCGGCTCGTCGCCGTGCCAGCCCAGCCGGCTCATGACGAAGGGCAGCGCCGTCGCCACCAGCGTGCCGACGACGGCGAAGACCTCGCGGGCGGCGAAGATGCGGTTGCGGCCGTAATAGCTCGGCGAGATCTCCGCGCCCCAGGAGAGATGCGACAGCGACAGCGCCGTGTAGCCGACCGACAACATCATCGACCAGACGAAGAACCACGCCACCCAGAAGGCGGTTTGGTCGGGACCGACGTCCGGGAACGGATTGAAGACGAAGAAGGCACCGATCGTCGTCGGGATCGCGGCGAGCCCGAACCAGGTGCGCCGCCGGCCGGAACGCGGCCGGGTGTGGTCGGCGTAGTAGCCGACGAACGGATCGAGGAAGGCGTCGATCAGGCGGACGATGGTGATGATCGCACCGACGGCGATGAACGACAGGCCGATGTTCTCGACGTAGTACTTCGGCACCAGGATGACGAAGGGCAACTGGAACGCCGCGACGGGCAGGGCCGGTGCGGCGAAGGCGACGAGACGCGCCAAGCCGAGTTCGTTCGCCCCCGGGGTATCGCCCGCACGGGGCTCGCTGCTGGTCATCGTCGGTCCGCTCTCGTCAATGGGGCTCGTCGGCGGCGCCGGAAATCCCGCCGGGCTGCCGATTTGTCCGCCGACGCGCCGGGCCCTGATCTGCACGATCAGGCTTCTCCAGTCAATCGAGCCGATGGCCGTGACACTCTCGAGACAGGTGGCGCGGTCGCGGCGAAGGCGGCCAACGCCCGCTCGCGGGCATAGGCGTGATCGACGATCGGCAACGGGTAGTCGTGACCGAGTACCACGCCCGCCGCGTCGAGCAACGCGCGATCCGCCGTCCACGGCGCGTGGATCGTGCCGGCCGGCAGTCGCGCCAGTTCCGGTACCCAGCGTCGGACGTAATCGCCGGCCGGATCGAACTTCGTTCCCTGGGCGACCGGAGAGAAGATGCGGAAATACGGGGCGGCGTCGGCGCCGCACCCCGCGACCCACTGCCAGCTCGCCGGATTCACCGCCGGGCAGGCGTCGACCAGTGTGTCGAAGAACCAGCGTTCGCCCTCGCGCCAGTCGACGAGGCCGTGCTTGGTGAGGAAGGAGGCCACGACCATGCGCACCCGGTTGTGTATCGTCCCGGTCGCCCACAGCTCACGCATCCCGGCATCGACGATCGGGAATCCGGTTCGCCCTTCGCGCCACGCGGCCACCACGGCTTCGTCGTGGCGCCAGGGGAAGGCATCGAAGCGCGGCTGGAAGTTTCGTTTCGCCAGATCACCGAAATGGTACGCGAGATGGTGGGAGAATTCGCGCCAACCGAGTTCGGCGATGAATTTCTCGGCATCGGGACCGAGCGACGGATCGGCCGAGACCCGAGCCGCGACCGCCGCGACGACGGCGAACGGCGAGATCTCGCCGAAACGCAGATGCGGTGACAGGTGCGACGTGTGGTCGAGATCCGGCCGATCGCGTCCGGTCGCGTATCCGGCGAGGCCCTGGTCGAGGAACCGCCGCAGCCGCGCCCCGGCTCCCGCCTCGCCGGGTGTCCAGGTGCGATCGAGCCCGTCCGCCCAATAGGGGGTGCGCGGAAGGAGACGCAGGTCGTCGAGCGACAACGAGGGCAGGGGGCGACCGTATCGTCGTACCGTCGAAGGCGGCGGTGTCGGTGCGCGGAAGGGTGGGCCCGCCCGGACCGACCGCCAGAACGGAGTGAAGACGCGATAGGGGGCGCCGCCGGCGGTTCTCACCGCCGGGGGTTCGTGAAGAAGTCCCGCTCGGAAGCTTTCGACGTGACGGCCGTCGGCCCGCAGCCGGCGCTTCAGATCGCCGTCGATCTCGACCCCCACCGGCAGGTGGCGTCGGTTCCAGAAGATCGCCGCCGCATCGATCTCCGCCACCACCGTCGGCACGATCTCACTCGTCGTCCCGCGCCGCAGACACAGCGTTCCGCCGATCTCGTCAAAGCGTGCGGCGAAGGCGGCGAGGGAGCGATGCAGCCACCAGCGTGACGCGCCGCCGATCGGCCGCAGGTCCGGCGAAACGTCGTCGAGGACGACGAGCGCGACGATCTCCCGTCCGGTCGCCACCGCCGCGTCGAGCGCCGGATTGTCGGCGATCCTGAGATCGTCGCGCAACCAGACGAGGGCGGGGCGAGAGTCGGGTGTCATGGGCGGTTCCATCGTCGTGCGACTTCGGTACATCCGGCGAGGTGGACGAGGCCAGGGCCGAACCGCCTCGCCGCCCATCGGTCGTTCGGAAGTGCCTCGAAAACCACGGTTGCGGCGGCGGAACTCTTCCGACCGAAGCACAAGCGCACCCGCGGTCCCGACCTGCTCCGCGACCTCAGTATAGTTGGCCCGAGCGACCTGATGAAGCGATGTAATATTACGTTACGTCAAGGGAAGAATTTTTCGAAAGACGTCATGAGATCGTCCTCATGCGGCAAACCACGTAGGTTTGAATTCATAGTTTAACAGCTTGGTAAGGGTGCGGAGGGCAACAATCCGGAAAATATCGCCCGGGGACTCACGATGTTCCATTTCGGATCCAAATCGGTTCGTAAATCCGCGCCCGCCGCCACCGAAGCGGTGGCGACCGAAGAGAAGACCACGATCATCCGGCCGCGAGACGGACGGGACGGTGGCTCGAGCAGCGCCATGGCCCGCGTGGTGGAACTTCTCGAGGCGGATCTGAAACGCGTCTCCAAACGGCTCGACAACACCGGGCGCCAGACCCGGCAGCAGGCCGTCGAGGGCGTCGACATCATGACCGGCCTCAAGTCCGAGACCGACGTCCTCGCCGATCACACCGGTCAGGCCCTCGATCACGTCAACCGACTGGCTCAGGGGTGTCAGGAACTGCATCGATCGGCCGAGGAGGTAGGTCGTCGTGCCGAGGCGTCGCAGCGGCTGGTCGACGATGCCGGGGACGTCGCCAAGGCGGCATCGCGCTCGGTCGACGAGCTCAAGCAGGCGATCGAGCAGATCCAAGCGGTGGTGTCGTTGATTTCCGACGTCGCGGGACAGACCAATCTCCTCGCCCTGAACGCCACCATCGAAGCCGCTCGCGCCGGTGCCGCCGGACGCGGCTTCGCCGTGGTCGCCAACGAGGTCAAGGCTCTGTCGGTCGAGACCCAGAAGGCCACCACCGAGATCGGCAGCACCATCCAGCGGCTGAAGTCGACCGCGGAAGCCAACATCGATGCGGTCGGGCGGATTCTCGCCCTCGTCGGCGACATCGGTCCGGTCTTCGGCGAGGTATCGCGGTCGGTGCACATGCAGGTGGAGACCACCGCCGAGATCGGGCGTTCCGCCGCCGAGACCGCACGCTTCGTCGACGAGGTCGCGGACAAGGCGCGGCGGATGAGCGGTGAGATGCAGCGTGCCGCCGAACTCGGCGTCGCGGTCGAGAAGGCGACGGACACGATGAACGGGGCCGTCGCCGACATGACCCGCCAATTGGTCACCGTGTTGCGCCAAGGCTCCGAGGCCGACCGCCGCCGCCACGATCGCTGGCCGGTCGAGCTGCGCGGCGAGATGCGGGTCGCCACCACGCGTCTGGCGGTCCGGACCATCGATCTGTCGACCGGTGGCGTTCTCCTGGTTCCCGAGGGTGAGGCCGGGATCGCCTCCGGTGCCCGCATCGAATTGGATCTCGCCGGGCTCGGCCACGTCACCGGCACGATCGTCGGCAAGAGTGCTCTCGGCCTGCATGTCAAATTCAACGAGGACGATGCGGACGCCCGCGTGCGCATCGGGGCCTGCGTCGACCGCATCGAGGAGGAGTTCCGCCCGCTGGTCACCCGGGCGCGCAACGCCGCCGCCCAGATCATGGCCGCTCTCGATACCGCCATCGAACGTGGCGAACTCAACTTCGGCGATCTGTTCGACACCGATTATCGACCGGTCCCCGGATCGAACCCGATCCAGTACGAGACCAACGCCATCGGCCCGTTGGAACGCATCCTGCCACCGCTGCAGGAGGGGATCGTCGGTGAGGACAAGCGCATGGCCTTCTGCGCCTGCGTCGACATCAATGCTTGGCTGCCGGTCCACAACAAGATCTATTCCCAGCCGCAACGCCCCGGAGAGGTCGCCTGGAACACCGCCAACAGCCGCAACAAGCGGATCTTCGACGATCGCACCGGCCTTCTGGCGGCGCGCAACACCCGGCCGTTCCTGGTCCAGAGCTATCTGCGTGATCTCGGTGGCGGCCGGATCATCCCGATGAAGGAGATCGACGTGCCGATCACGGTGAAGAACCGCCACTGGGGCGGCTTCCGTACCGCCTATCAGATGTGATCGATCCGCGTCCGGGTGCACGACACCCGTATGGAACGAATACGAGGGCGGCCCCGGCGGAGCCGCCCTTCTTCGTCGCCCGCGGCGATCGTCACGATGCGATGCGCAGTTTCGAAATCTTCTTGGCGATGTCGTCGAACACCGACTGCAGCTGACCGGCGGTCGGCGAATTGTAGTAGTAGCCCGAGCCCGACGAGCAATCCGAGAGGAGTTGCTGACCGGCCTTGTCGTCGATCATCAGACCGATGGTGTAGACCTTGATGCCGGCGGCCTTGGCGGCAGCGCACACCGTACGCGTCTTGGTGTCGAGGCCGTTGCGCAGGTTGGTACCGGGATTGGAGCCGAGCCGCTGGCTGTAGGGGTAGCCCCAGCTCGAATAGGCCCCGCCGAGATCGGTCGGGAAGGTGTTGATCGAGTTGGTGCCGTCGGTGAGCACCACCATGATCTTGTCGTTGTCGGTGTCGGTATAGGTCTTGCCGTCGGCGAAGGGGGCCTTGGGCGACAGCGCTCGCCATCCCCAGGCGATGCCTTCCGGCACATTGGTGCTGCCCGCCGCCGTCAACGCGTTGATCTGGGACTTCACCGACGTGTAGCTGTTCGTCAGCCGCTGGATCGGTTTGACGTCGCACATGAACTGCGGCCCCTTCGGCACCTTGTAGTTCGAATAGAGGGTCGAGTTCGAGAAGTCGACGTTGACCGGGTTGTCGTACTTCTTCTTGTTCTTCATGCGGGTCTTGGCATCCCACGACGCCGACTGATCGTCCATGTAGTCGTTGGCGATATAGGAGCCGCTGTCGGGCTCGTCGGGATGGACGGCCGGAACGAACAGGGTGTCCGGGGTCGCGGTCGTCGGAGCCGTCTCGTCCATGTCGTAGGGCGCCGGGCGCGTCGCGACGCAGCCGGGCCAGGTCTTGCCGAGCTTGGTGAAGATC
>CALMFH010000185.1 GCA_937864925.1 uncultured Alphaproteobacteria bacterium
CCTCGCGCATCACGACGATGCGGTCGGCCATGGTCATCGCCTCGATCTGGTCGTGAGTGACGTAGATCATCGTCGTCTTCAGGCGCTGATGCAGATCCTTGATCTCGCTGCGCATGGCGACGCGCAGTTTGGCGTCGAGGTTCGACAACGGCTCGTCGAACAGGAACACCTTGGGATCGCGGACGATCGCGCGGCCCATGGCGACGCGCTGGCGCTGGCCGCCGGAGAGCTGGCGCGGGCGACGGTCGAGGAGGGTGGTGAGGCCGAGGATCTCGGCGGCGCGTGCGACCCGCTGGCCGATCTCCGCCTTGGACGTGCCGCGCAGCCTGAGCGAGAACGCCATGTTCTCGGCGACGGTCATGTGCGGATAGAGGGCGTAGTTCTGGAACACCATGGCGATGTCGCGATCACGGGGGGCGAGCTCGTTGACGACCTGATCGCCGATGCGGATCTCGCCGGAGGTGATGGTCTCGAGCCCGGCGATCATGCGGAGAAGCGTGGACTTGCCGCAACCCGAAGGGCCGACCAATACGACGAACTCCCCGTCCTGGATGCGGACCGAGATGCCGCGAAGGATCTCGGCGCGGTCGAAGGACTTCTTGACGTTGACGATGTCGACGGAGGCCATGATCGCTTCGCTCGGCTTTCGTGGTTCGAGAAGATCGGCCCGGGCGTCAGCCCTTGACCGCCCCCATGGTCAGACCTTTGACGACGAATTTCTGGAAGATCATGGTCAACAGGATCGCCGGCGCCATGATCGCCACCGCTGCCGCCATCACCCCGCCCCAGTCGACTTCGGCGTAGGAGACGAAGTTGTAGACAGCGATCGGCAGAGTCCTGGTCTTCTCCATCGACAACACCTGCGAGAACATGAAGTTGTTCCAGGAGAAAATGAACGACAGCGTCACCGAGGTGATGATGCCCGGCCCCGACATCGGCAGGATGATCGCCCAGAAGGCGTATTGGCGTGTCGCCCCGTCGACCATCGCCGATTCCTCGAGCTCCACTGGGATCGAGTTGAAGTAGGACGACATGATCCACACCACGATCGGCAGCGCGATCAGCATGTGGCTGAGCACCAGCGCGACGTAGGTGTCCATCAGCCCGAGGCGCGAGAAGATGATGTACCAGGGCATCAGGAACGAGATGCCCGGCATCAGTCGAGCCAGGAGGATGAACAGGGCGAGTTTGCGCTGGGTGAAACGCGAGATCGAGTAGGCCGCCGGCAGCCCTAGAACCAGGGACAGACCGACCGCCAGCCCACCGACGACGGTCGAGTTGATGAAATACTTCAGGAAGTCCTGCTCGCCGAACACCTTCTCGTAGTTGTGCAGCGTCGGAGAGAAGATCAGCTTGGGCGGCCAGGCGATGATGTCGGTCTGTGTCTTGAACGAGGACGACAGCATCCACAGGAACGGAAACAGCACCACCAGCGAGATGAAGACCACCGCCAGATAGAACAGGATTTCTTGCGGGATGCTCTTCTTGATCATCGTCGGGTTCCTCGCGCCGTCGGGCGGTTCGGTTGGCGGGTGTCAGTTTTCGGAAGACGCCCGCAACTTCATGATGCCCAAGCTGCACAGGAGAACGAAGAAGAACAGGGCGATCAGGATCACCGAAGCCTGTCCCATGCGGAAGTATTCGAAGGAGTACTTGAACCCCATGATGTTCAGTGTCTCGGAGGCGTAGCCGGGACCACCGCCGGTCATGGCGAAGATGATGTCGAAGGTCTTCAGGGCATCGATCAGGCGCAGGATCACCGCGGTCAGGATGGTCGGCATCACCATCGGAATGGTGACGTAGCGCAGCACCTGCCACTGGGTGGCGCCGTCGACCCGCGCCGCCTCGAAGGGCTCCTCCGACAGGCCGGCGAGACCGGCGAGGACGATCAGGGTGATCATCGGCGTCCACTGCCAGACGTCGACGACGATCAGCGACGGGATCACCGACGCCGCATTCGAGATCCACAGCCCCTGCGGCAGGCCGAGCGACGACAGTGCGAAGTTGGCGAGCCCGATGGTCGGGTCGTAGAAGAGATTGAAGACGATGCCGACCGCCACCGGCGTCGCCACCAGCGGCAGCAGCAACAGGAGCTTCGCCAGGCTCTTGCCGATGAAGGCCCGATTGAGGATCAGGGCGACGACGGTGCCGAGCACCGCCTCGATCAGCACCGCGAAGATCGTGAACCCGAAGGTCCGCATCACCGCGTCGAGAAACCGCGGCTCGGTGAGGATCTGTTCGTAGTTCCGCAGGCCGACGAAGCGCAGCGGCGCCCCCGAGGTCAGGTTCCAGCTCGTGAAGCTCAGCGCCAGCGTGTAGAGGATCGGAAAGATCATCAACAAGCCGATGAACAGGATCGCCGGCAGCGGGAAGATCACCCGCAGATGGCGTTCGACGAAGCTCGGCTGATGCATCGAAGGCTCCCGATCTCGATCACCGCGTGGCGGCGCGCGGCGACCCGGTCACGGCCATCCGGAGGGGTCTCCGGATGGCCGTGGACGAAGGTCGGCTCGGCCGCGATCGGTCACGGCTGGCCGTACTCGCCGGCGTCCTTGAGCAGATCGTTGACGCGGGCGGCCTTGGCCCTGGCCATGTCGGCCAGAGTGGTGGACGCGCCCTTGGTGTTGATCGACTCGATGATCAATTCACCGATCTGGTCACGCGCCTCGCCGACCGCGCTCATGTAGGGCCGATCGAGCGGATATCCCTTCTCGGCGGCATAGGCCCGGGTCGCGACGAGGCCGGGATTGACCGCTTCGAGCACCTTCGGGTCCTTCCAGACCGAGGTGCGCGCCATGGTGATGTTGGACAGCATCCCCTTGGTGGCCAGCTCCTTGCTCGACGCCCAGTCGAGGAACTTCAGCGCTGCTTCCTTGTTCTTCGACTGGTTCGCCACCGCGATGCCCCACGAGGTGACGATGAACGGGCTGCCCGCCTTCGGGCCGGCGGGCAGGTCGGCGATGCCGACGTCGGCGGCCGGGATCTGTGTCTTGGCGGGATCGACGATCTGGCCATAGAACACCGAAGCGTCGGTCCACATCGCCACCTTGCCGGCCTGGAACAGCGGCATGATGTTCTCCCACGACATCGACGTGACGCCCTTGGGGCCGTAGGTGCCGAGGAGCTTGCCGTAGTAGCGGATGGCGTCGATCGCCGCGGGCTGGTCGAACACCGCGACGCCCTTGTCGATGTAGAGGCCGCCGTAGTTGTAGACGTAGCTGGAGAGCTGGGTCACCGCGGCGGCACCCTTGCCGCGCGAGGCGATGCCGGCGACGGCGTCGGAGTTGAGCTTCTGTGCGGTCGCTTCGAGCTCGGCGAAGGTCTTCGGTACCTGCAGGCCGGCGGCCTGGAACAGATCCTTGCGATAGTAGAGGACCTGCCATTCGGTGACGAGCGGCACCAGGAACGGCGTCGCGCCGGCGGCGGCGACGCTCATGACGTTCTTCGGATAGTCGGAGAAGTCGTAGGCTTTCAACGGCTCGTACCAGCCGTTCTTGTTGAACATCTTCCCTTCCTGGAGCGGACGGGTCATGAACACGTCGACCGACGAGGACTTGGTCGCGAATTCGGTCGTCAGCTTGGTGGTGAGTTGGCCTTCCTGCAGGCTCTCGAAGTTGACCTTGATCCCGGACTGTTTCTCGAATTCGGGAATGGCGGTCTTCAGCAGCTCACCGTAGGGATGGTTGGCGAGCAGGACTCGGATCTCCTTCGTCTGGGCGTAAGCACCTGCCGACAGGCACAGCGAAGACATGAGAACCACGGTGGACGTGAGTATCTTCTTCATTTTGGTAGTTCCCTCACCTGAGTGCAATGAGAGGTGGTCGGCGCGGCGGAACGCATCGTCGTGACGATTCGGCGGCGCCGACCACGGAACGAGGCGATCGAATGCGATTTCGTCCCGGATCCGACGATCATGTCGTGGAGGTCATGCGGGTAGGGACCCTCACAGGGTGAGCATCGGGCTTTCGGCCGTGCGGCGCGCGCCGTCGATACCGGACGCTCGCTCCTCGGTCCGGTCGGAACGTGATGACGACGTCCGGCCTCGCCGACCCTCCGTGCCATCGTCACGCCTCCCCTGACACTCCTGATCAGTCGGTTGAAACTCATAATGACAGCGCTATCATTTGTCAATCGAACACGATCGGATATACTGTCCGGCGAATGCGTCGAATTGGCGTGAGAGCATTGAATTGAAGAAGAAAGTCAAATTGATAGACGTCGCCGATGCGGTCGGTGTAAGCGCTATCACGGTGTCGCGGGTGCTGCGGAAGCCCGAACTCGTCTCCGAGGCCGTCCGGCTGCGCGTCACCGAGGCGGTGGCGCGGCTCGGCTACGTCCCGGATCCCGCCGCCCGGGCGCTCGCCTCGGCACGAACCGACGTCCTCGGCATCCTGATCCCGTCGGTCACCAACAACGTCTTCTCCAACGTGCTGCGGGGCATCTACGACCGTGTCGAGGGGCTGCCCTTCAACATCCAGCTCGGCAACACGCGCTATTCGTTGCTCGAAGAGGAGCGTCTTCTCGGCGTGTTCTCGCGCCAGCGCCCCGCCGGTCTGATCATCACCGGCCTCGACCAGTCGCACCGTTCGAAGACACTGCTCGCGCAGGCCGACTGTCCGATCGTGCAGATCATGGAGATCGGCGGCGATCCGATCGACATGATGGTCGGCTTCTCACACCGTGACGCCGGCCGGGGGGCGACCCGTCATCTCCAGGAGCGAGGCTATCGGCGGATCGGGTTCCTCGGTGCCCGGATGGATCCGCGGACCCAGAGACGGCTCGAAGGCTACGAACAGGCGATGAAGGAGGCCGGATCGTTCGACGAGCGTCTGATCGTCACCACCCACCGCGCCTCGACGGTGACACTCGGCTGCGAACTCCTCGGCGAGCTGCTCTCGCGCACCCACGAGATCGACGCGGTCTTCTGCAACAACGACGATCTGGCGATCGGCGTTCTGTTCGAATGCCAACGGCGCCGCATCTCGGTGCCGGACGACTTCGGCATCTGCGGTTTCAACGATCTCGAGATGACGGCCGTCGCCAATCCGCCGCTCACCAGTGTCCGGACCAATCGCGAAGAGATGGGCCGCCGGGCGATCGAGATGCTGATCACACGCATCACCGGCGAGCCGATCGACGATCCGGTGGTCGACCTCGGCTTCGAGATCGTCGCTCGCCAGAGCACCGCCGGCCCGATCGCGCGCGAGGGTCGGGCGTCGGCGTGAGGGCGGGGCCGCTCGCGCTCACCACTCGGCGAAGGAGCCGTCGGCGTGGCGCCAGATCGGATTGCGCCAACGGTGCCCGATCGCGGCTCGTTCCCGGACGTAGTCCTCGTTCACCTCGATACCGAGGCCCGGACCGTCGGGGATGGTGACGAAGCCGTCGGCGTAGTCGAACACCGAGCGGTCGACGACGTAGTCGAGCAGGTCGTTGCCCTGGTTGTAGTGGATGCCGAGGCTCTGTTCCTGGATGAAGGCGTTGTAGCAGACGGCGTCGAGTTGCAGGTTGGCGGCGAGCG
>CALMFH010000186.1 GCA_937864925.1 uncultured Alphaproteobacteria bacterium
TAGCAGGTCCACAGGTGGATGCCGTCGGGGTCGATCATGGGACCGCCGTAGACCGGCGAGGTCGGGTTGGCGCCGGGCGTCACCTCGGGGTCCCAGTGATCGACGACCGCCTCGAGCGTGCGGCGCTGGGCGAGGTCGTCACGGGTGCCGAGCGAGAACCACGGTCGGCGGCTCTCCGACGACTTCGGATCGGGGAAGACGTTGGGTTGATTGGCGCCGAGATCGACCGCGGGACAACCGAGTTCGGTGAGCCAGATCGGCTTCATCCCCGGCACCCAGGCGGTCGGGGTCGCCGCCTCGACGCCGCCGGGGCGGTCGAAATGGCGGTTCGACCACCAGCCGACGAGATCCTTCGGCCGGAAGACCCAGGGCTTGCCGTGGGCGCCGTCGGTGATCGGCAGCCGCGTTCCGGTGCGGCGGGCCGCCTCGTCGGCATAGTACCAGTCGTAGGCTTCGCCGCGGGCGACATGCGCCGCGAGATAGGCGAGATCGGTGGGCAGATCCGCGAGCGAGCGATCGTGGTGGTCGCCGCGGTGCCAGTCGGCGAGGGGGAAATAGGCGTCTATGCCGACGAAATCGACCTCCGCAGAGGCCCACAGCGGATCGAGATGGAAGACGACGTCGCCGGAACCGTCGGCGGGCTGGAAGCCGTTCCACTCGGTCCAGTCGGCGCCGTAGGAGAGCTTCGTCTCCGGGCCGAGGATCGAGCGGACATCGGCGACGAGATCGACCAGGGCGGCGACGAAGGGATGACCGCCGGATCCGCCGCGGACCGTGGTCAGGCCGGCGAGTTCGGAGCCGACGAGAAAGGCGTCGACACCGCCGGCGGCGACCGCCAGGGCGGCGTTATGGAGGATCATCCGCCGCCACGTCCATTCGGCCGGACCGGTATAGACCACCGCGCCGGCGGCGACCGAGAAGTCGTTCGGCGCGGCGGTACCGACGAAGGCGGCGACCTCGGCCGCCGCCATGGCGGTGCCGTCGGGCGAGCCGGGGCGGCCACGTGCGGGATGACAGGTGATCCGGCCGCGCCAGGGGTGGGCGGGTTGCTCGGCGGCGCCGTGAGGATCGGGCAGCCCGTTGCCGGCGGGGATGTCCATCGACAGGAAGGGATAGAGCATCACCTCGATGCCGCGGGCGCGGATCTCGGCGATCGCCTCCTTCACCGAGGCGTCGCAGGGTGTACCGCCATAGGCGGGGCGGCCGTCGACGGTCGAGACCAGGGTGGCCTCGGCCCGGTCGAGCCCGGCGACCGACCAGATCAGCGGCTTCGTCGTCTTCGCCCGCTGTTCGACCCGCGGCTCGACCCGACAGACACCGGCGCGCAGGTCGGTGCCGAACCAGGTCACCACCAGCGCGATCCGTTTCAGATTCGGGCAGAGGGCGACGAGTTCGTCGAGGGCGGCGACGAGGTCGGTCGCGGCATGGCGGACGTGGCGGTTCTCGCTCTCAGTGACGCCGGGCGAGACGACGCGGGACACCGCGGTGGTGGCGTAGCCGAACTCGGTGCCGCCGGGGATCAGGGTGACGCCGCGCACCTTGCGTTCCAGCCGATCGACGACCCGGATCACCTCGAAGGAGAGCTGCGGGATGCGGTTGCCCCAGGCCTCCAGCGGGAAATGTTCGAAGACGACGTAGGCGACGCCGCGATAGGCCGGCACGTCGTCCCCCTGGCGGGCGAGGATCAGTGCGTCGGGCTCCTGATCCTCGGTACCGGTATGGACGCGGATGGTGAGCGCGGTGGTGTCGAGCAGCGTCCCGTCGGCCCAGATGCGGCCGACATGGTCGATCGGCCCCTCGCACAGCGCCATGGCGAAGTTGGCGTGATAGCGCCAGGACTTCACCTTCGGTCCACCCTTGCCGCCGGTGGTGGCGGTGCTCTCCTCGTGACGGGTCGCCCAGATCAGTTGGCCGGCGAGCCGCGCCCGGCCGTAGATGCGCGGGATGTCGTCGCCTTCGGTCGAACTCGTCACGTCGAGGTCGGAGAGGCGCGGCCCGCTGGCCCCCGGCAGGGTCGAGCGGATCAGGGTGTGGTCGACGACGTAGCCGGCGATGCCGCCGATCGCCTGGCCGACGAGCGCACCGACACCGCCGAGGACGCCACCGAGGGCACCGCCGGCGGCGGCGAGGAGAAGGGTCGCCATGGGGAAGTCCTTGCTGAGCTCACGCCGATGGATCGTCGCCGACGCCGGGGAAGGCGAAGGCGGCAGCGAGGCGGCGGCGCCACCAGGCGCCGAGCGGGCTCTCCACCACCGCCGTTCCGTCGTAGGCGTGGACGAAGCGATCGGCGGCGACGAGGACGCCGGCATGTTTGGCCGGCAGATCGGCACGCCAGCGGAAGAGGACGACGTCGCCGGGCCGCGCTTCGACGAGCGGAACCGGCGCCAGATGGCGCCGGCCGGCCTCGATCATCGTCTCGAGCCGGCTCGCCTCGGCCCAGTCGGGGGCGTAGGGCGGGATCGGCTCGGGCTCATCGCCGTAGAACTCACGCCACAGGCCGCGGACCAGGCCGAGACAGTCGCAGCCGGCACCCTTCAGCGACGCCTGATGGCGGTAGGGCGTGCCGATCCAGGCGCGGGCGGCGGCGACGATCTCGGCGCGCGTCGGAACCGGACGGTGGGGGGCGAAATCGGCGGTCATGACACCAGAGGTCCTCCGTCCGCGGGACCGCCCGAGGTGGGCGAGGCGACGAGGAAGTCGTTGCCGGGGATGTGGGGAAAGCCGCGGAAAGCGGCGGCGTTGGCGAAGCGATCGCGGCAGGTCTCGAAGCGCTTGTCGCAACCCTCGGCGACCGAGAGCGTGTCGCCGAGGGCGACGATGTCGGTCGGGGTGCGCCACAGTTCGATCTCGACCGTACCGGCGTCGACGCGGTGGACCCGGATCTCACTGCCGCGCCCGGTGCAGGCGCCGGAGGTGAAGGTGACGGTACCGCGATCGAGCCGGCCATCGGCGAGGTCGGCGAGGCCGGAGACGAGGATGCGGCGGCGGTCGAGAACCGCGGTGACGGTCGCGGCGCGCACCAGGGGGCTCGCGCCACAACGTGCATCGCCGAGGTCGGCATCGCAGCGGTGCTGGAAGAGGCGTCCGCGCGGCGCGTCGAGGGCGTGGGCGGCGGAGCGGATCTCGGCTCGGAAGGCGCCGTCGAGACGGGTGATCTCGCCGACCGTGCCGACGGAGAGGCGCAGGCGGCGCGCCGGATCCGACCAGTCGACCAGGTCGATCTCGACGGTGGCGCCGTCGTAGAGCCCGGCCTCGATGTCGGCGGCGGTGAGCACGTCGGACGTGAGGGCTCCGTCGACCTCGAGCCCGCCGACAGAGAGATCGGCGCGCGCCACCGCTTCGCTGGCGGAAAAACCGCTCGCCGCCTCGTGGCCGACGCCGTCGTAGACGAGCGGGCGGTCGTGATCGGTGAAGCCGAGCACCACGCCGTCGCGGCGGCGGATGCGCCAACAGGTGGCGAGCGTGGTGACGCCGGAGGCGAGTGCCTCGGCGAAGGCGGGGGAGAGTGTCTTCACGGGCGGATCTCGACGAGCGGGATGGTGGGGATCTCGCCGGCGGCGAAGGCGGTGAGGTCGACGCGGATCTCGTCGGTGTCGAAGCGGACCGGGACGAGGAAGCGGAAGCCGGCGCCGACGATGGCACCGGGCGGCGGCACCGCGAGGGGGGCGAAAGTGACGACGCCGTCGGCAGAGACGGCGAAGTCGGCGCCGGCGCTCTTCTCCACGCCGTCGACCGCGACCCGGACCGACCCGGCGACCGGGCGAACGATGGAACGAACCCAGTCGCGACCGCCGGAGGCGTAGTGTTTGACCAGGGCGAAGGCGGCGGTGACGCCGTCACCGGTGCCGAGCGTCTGATCGGTCGGCGAAGGCTCGCGCGAGGGCGGCGAGGAGCGATCGTCGAGCGGATCGCGCCACAGGAAGCCGTGGAGCCGGCCGCGCCGCGCCTCGAAGAAGCTCAGCACCTCGTGGAGATCGTCGAGCGAGCGGATGCCCGACCCGGCGTCCCAGCGCCGGCGCGAATCGGCCCAGCGGGCGTTGCGCACCTCGCGCCCCGATCCCAGGACGACGATCTCGGTGCGTCTCTCGGGACCGCCGGCGGCGCGCAACGACACCGCCAGGGGGAAGACCACCTCGTCGAAACCGGATGTCTCGGACATCGCCGCGAACCTCACCTTGTTTGATTTTCCTCAACGACGGTCCCCGCGCCGCCGGGTAACCATCGCCACGACACGAAGCGAGAGAAGTGATGCCCCATTCGCAGCATGCACTCGTCGAGGAGTTCCCCGACCGCGCCCAGCAGATTCAGTCGATGATCCGCTCCGATGACGATTTCGCTCGCGCGGCGTTCGACTACATGGAAGTCAACGGCGAAATTCTTCGCATCGAAACAGAGATCGAGACGACGTCGGACGAATATCTGGAGACGCTGAAGAAGAAGCGGCTACGGTTGCTCGACGACATCCATGAGAAATTGACGAAAAACGGAAACACCGGAACCTGAGCCCCTCCTCGTTGGGTCCGGTGTCAGAGCCCGCGCCGTCCCCGTCCGACGGCGCGGGCCATCATTCCCGTCACCTGCGCCTCGGAGCGGCGAAAGCTCGCGAGATCCGGCGTGGTGATGTTGACGGTCACGTGGGTGGCCGAACCGCCCGCGGCGGTGACGCCGAGACGGCCGTCCGGGCCGCGGGCGAGCGGTAGGATCGCCTCCGCGCCAGCCTCCCCCATCAGTCCCGTCGTTCCACCGGCCATCGGGAAGTAGGTCGGCGTCGAGACCACGCCGCCCGCGGCGAAGGGGCGCACCCGCCCGGCCGCGACGACGCCTCCGCCGGCGAAACCGAGGAGGCCGCCGAAGAGCCCGGTGAGGCCCGCGGTCAGCGGGCTCAACGCTCGATCGAGGGCTTTCGAGGCCAGGCGTTCGGCGAGGCCGCGCAGCACCGAATCGAGGCTCTTGCCATGGACGATCGCGCCTTTCAGCGCGCTCGACAGCGATTGGCCGAAGGTCTTGGACAGGCCGGTGAGATCGCCGAGAGTGCCGGCGAGATCGGCGGCGGCGGCGGTGGTGTCAATGAGATCGGTCTGGTCGGACATCGTCGGATCCGGGTGTTCGGTCGGGGAAGCGGGCCATCAGCCGCGCCAGTGCCGTGCGGTCGAGCGGGCCGGCGGCGGCGGGCGGCAGACAGGCGGCGAGTTCGCGCGGGGTCATCGCCCAGAAGGCGGTCGGTGCCAGACCCCAGCGGGTGACGGCGAGCCGCATCATCGCGTCCCAGGGGAAGGGCTCGCCGCCCCCGGGACGATCGGAGGGCGGACGGACGATGCCGAGACGTCGTCGTCGCCGCACCCGTGTTCCGCCCCGGCGGCAGGCGGGTCGTCGACCACCCCGAAGGTGACTTCGAGCAGATCGGCGACGAGCCCGGCGAGACCGACGAGGCCGCCGTCGACGCGTAGGCGCGCGACCTCGCCGTCGCCGATCGCCCGGCCGCCGCCGCGCAGCCCGGCGGCGAAGATGCGCAGCAGGTCGGAGGCGGAGAGTCGGCCGGAGGAGAAGCGTTCGGCGAGGGCGACGAGATCGGGGGCGCCGAACGCGGTCTCGAGTTCGGCGAGCGCGCCGAGCGTCAGGCAGAGGACGACCGGTTCGCCGTCCACCACCGCGGCGATCTCGCCGCGCCGTCGATTGGCCATGGCGTCAGCCCGCCGTGAAGGTGAGCGCGCCGGCCGATTCCAGCGTCAGATCGAAGGTCATCTCGCCATCGTGCTCACCGGCGAATTCGAGGCCGGCAAGGAGGAACGAGCCCTCCACCGTGCCGAAGTCGGGCAACACGATGCGCCAGGGACGGATCGCGCCGGCGAAGAACACCGCCCGCACCGCGGCGTCGGAGGTCGCGTCACGGAAGATGCCGGAGCCGGAGACCCGCGCCCGCCGCACGCCGGCGCCGCCGAGCAGTTCGCGCCAGCGATCGGGGCTGTCGCCGGTGGTGACGTCGACCGTGTCGGTGGAGAAGTCGAGGCGGCGCGAGCGCAGGCCGGCGACGGTGACGAAGTCGCCGGTGCCGGCTTCGTCGAGTTTCAGCAGCAGGTCCTTGCCGCGTTGGATGGCCATGATCGGGCTCCCGGGATGAGGGGTCAGAGCGGTTCAGTGAGGGCGACGTAGTGCAGGACGGCTTCCGCCGTGACCTGGTCCTTCATCAGTCGCACCTCGATGGCGTCGCGGCGCAGAAGCACCAGGCGGTGCCCGTCGAGGACGAGGTCCGCGGCTTCGAGCGCCGTCTCGACGTGGCCGACGAGGATCGACACCTCGCGCCGGCCGCCCTTGCGGGAGGCGACACGCAGCGCCAGCCGATGTTCGTCGAGGCGCGCATCGAGGCCGGAGCGATCGCGGCCGATCGCCTCGGCGACGGCCAGGTGGGGAAAGGCGGCGTCGCGCGGGGCGGCATCGAAGATGCGCCCGGCGAGGGGCGAGGCGGCGAGGTCGGGATCGGCACGCAGCCGATCGAGGATCGCCGTCTGCAGGGCGAGGGTGGCGGTCATCGGGCCTCTTCCTCGGCGTGGACGACGAGGCGGCGGTGACGCTCGTCGAGATCGTGGGTGGCGACGACGCGGAAGATGCGGTCGCCGAGCCGCAGGCGGTCCCGGCTCGACACGTCGCCGCGCCAGCGCATCTCGATGCGGTGGGTGACGACACCGGTGAGTGAGGCGCCGGCGTTCGTCTCGGTGGCCGCCACCGGGTCGATCGCGGCGAAGACGGTGTCGACGGCGGTCCACACCGTCTCGCCGGCGACATCCTGCGAGGCCCGCTCGATGGTCAGACGATGACGCAGGTCGGCGATGGGGCGCGGCGCGGTCATGCCAACCTCATCACCCGGAAGGGCGCGACCAGGGCCTCGAAGGCCGCAGCCACCCGCGACGGCACGATGCCGTAGGCGAGGCCCTCGCGATCCTCGTACCAGCGGGCGACGAGGGTCATGACGGCGAGACGAAGAGGCTGCGGCACCTCGAGACCGGAGGCGCCATAGCCGGCGACGACGTCGATCTCGATGCCGTTGATCGGCCGGCCGGGATGCGGAATCGCCCCGGTGAAGGCGAGCCGCGCCGGCTGCGAGGCGATATCGAGGATCCATCCGGTCGGCGCCAGCACCGTCGGATCGCCTTCGGCGTCGTAGACCGTGACCGCGGCGACCGATTTCACCGGCGCGACCGAGAGTTCGATACGCCCGTCGATCGGCCAGTCGTCGCGATAGATCCGCCAGGTCTGGTCGACGAGAACACGCCGGGTGGCGCTCTCCACCTGGATGCGGGCGGCGGTGATCATGGCGGCGACGTAGTCGTCGTCGTCGGTGCCGGTCAGGCGCAGATGCGCCTTGGCCTCGGCGAGGGTCACCGGCTCGATCGCCGGTGGATCGATCAGGATGGCGGACATTTCGGATCTCCGGGGAGGACGGGGCGGCTCGGCGGCGGGAGGGAGGGCGCGCCGCCGAGCCGCGGACGGCATCGAACCGGACCGCGTGGGGCTTCGGTGCGAAGAGCCTTCGCTCCGCGCACCGGTCGCGGTCAGGTCGTGCCGAACTTGAGGAGCTTGATGGCGTCGAAGTCCTGGACGCCGCCGCCGACGCGCTTGGTGGTGTAGAACAGCACGTAGGGCTTGGCCGAGAAGGGATCGCGCAGGACCCGGACGCCGAGCCGGTCGACCACCAGATAACCGCGGCGGAAGTCACCGAAGGCGATGGGGTAGGCGTCGGTGGCGATCGCCGGCATGTCTTCGGCCTCGGCGACGGGGAAGTTCATCAGCGTCGCCGGCGTGCCGGGGGTTGCCGGCGGCTGCCAGAGGTAGATGCCCTGGCTGTCCTTGAGCTTGCGGATCTCGCCCAGCGTCTTGCGGCTCATCACCCAGGTGGCGTTCTGGCGATAGCCGGCCTTCACCGTGTAGACGAGATCGACCAGTTTGTCGGACGGATTGGAGGCCGGCAGCGCGCCGGCGACGCCGGTCGCCAGATAACCGATGTTGCCCCAGGTCCAACTCGTGTTGGCGACCTTGGTGTAGGACATGAAGCCCTTGGGCTGGGTCACCCCGTCGCCGGTGACGAAGGCGGCGCCTTCCTGTTCGGCGAAGGCCTGCTGCACCTCCTCGGCGATCCACTGCTCGACGTCGATGGCGGCGTCGTCGAGGAGCGCGCCGGTCGCTGCCGGCATGGCGTAGAGTTCCATGGTCGGGAAGGCGAGCTGCTGCAGCTGCTGGCTCGTGGTCTGCGGCCGCGCCGCGGTCTCCGCCACCCAGCCGACCGAGGGGCCGGTCGCCGAGTAGGGCTTGTTGAAGACGGCGCCGGAGACCTGGCGATTGCCGGCGATGGCGCGGATCGGTGAGATCTGGGCGAGCCGGCGCATCACCTCGCGTTCGAGCTCGGCCGGCACCAGATAGCCGCCGTCCATCCCCGAACCGATCGACAGCGCCTTCTCTTCGAGCCGCCGCAGTGTCGCCTCGGCGCCGCCGCGGACATAGCCCTCGAAGGCGGCCTTGTGCTCGGCGACGGCCGGCGACAGGTCGGAGCGCTCGAGACCGAGACGCGGACGGGCGGCCTTGAGTGCGAGGCCGTCGGCGATGCGGCGGCTCTCCTCCATGGCGCGATCGATCCGCGCCATCTTCTCCTCGATCAGCGGATCGGCGCCGCCGCGCTTCTCGATTTCGGCGAGGCGGCGATCGTTCTCCGTCTTCCAGACTTCGAAACCGGAGCGGAAATCGTCGAAGGCGCGGTCGACCTCGGAGAGGGAGGCCGACTTGGTCTCCGGCACCGGGTCACCGGCGCGGGCGCTGCTGGATGCGAGTTCGGTCATGGGAAAATCACCTCGTGGGTTCGAAAAGGCGGCTCGCGCGCCGGATGGTGGCGGCGAGGTCGGCCTCGGTGGTGAGAGCGGGAACGGCGAGCGGACGGCGTGCGGCAGCGGTCTCGACCCGGACGACACGGGCGTCGGGCTGGGCCGGGAAGGTGACGATCGAGATCTCCCAGAGATCGATCGCCGTCAGGCGGCGGATGCCGGACTTCTGGTCGCGGCGGCCCGCAACCGTGCGGAAGCCGATGGAGAGGCCGTCGAGGACGCCCGCCTTCATCAGAGCCACCGCTTCGCGGGCCCGGGCGATCTCGGTGAGAAGACGACCGCGGACGAAGAGGCCGCGGGCGTCCTCGCGAATCTCCAGCCAGCGGCCGATCGGTTCGGCCGGGTCGTGATGCCAGAGCATCTTGACCCCCTCCGGTCCACGACGGGCGAGCGACGCGGCGAAGGCGCCGGGCTCGATGACGTCGTGGGCGAGGTCTTCGACGCGGAACAGGGCGGCGTGGCCGCAGAAGGTGCCGTCGGCGGCGACGTCGACGCCGGAGGCGACGACGAGCTTGGCCTCGGGGGCGCGGAGCGGACGGGGGGCCATGTCAGAGGGTCCTCACGGCGGGTCGACCGGTCCCGGCACGCGGCAGGCGATCGGCGAGACGGTCGACGAAACGGGAGAAGACCTCGCGATGATCGAGGTCGCGCGAAGGCGTGGCGCTCGGCGGCGCAGGGGTGTCGGTCATGGGTCGGATCCTGAGGACGACGGGGCTCGCGACCGCCGCGCCGCGAAGCGCGGATCCATTCTCCCGCGAGGGGAGACGGTCGTGTGCCCGCCTGGAACGTTTCAATCCGGATCGGCGAAGAGCTTCTCCAACCTCGCGATCTCGGTGACGAAGTCCTCGAAACGGCGGTTGGAGGCGGTGATCTCGCGGAACGCCCAGACCAGGAGGCTCGACGCACCGGAAGCCCACAGGAAGAGGGCGAGATGGGCGAGATCGCCGTGGCGGGCGAAAGTCTCGGCGATTTCGGTCACGTGCCGTCTCCGCGAGCGGACCGGCGCGGGCCGTAGCCGACTGCGGCGCGCTTCTCGTCGTCGTCGAGGAAGGTGGCGGCCCCGACGCGGTTCCACACGGCCTCGCGTTCGACCGAGAGTGCTTCCACCGCATCGGTGTCGAAGGCGAGGCGCAGCGGCGCCGCCCACTGTGGCGCCAACCAGGCCTCGAGCGCCGCCGCGGTGCGGGCGACGAGCGGCAGCACGGTCAGGCGCCAGAAGGCGCGGTTGGCCTCGGCCTAGTTCGAATAGGTGTTGTCGCCGGGAATGCCGAGCATCATCGGCGGCACGCCGAAGGCGAGCGCGATCTCGCGCGCCGCCTCGCGCTTGGCTTCGATGAAGTCCATCTCCTTCGGCGAATAACCCATCGCCTTCCAGTCGAGGCCGCCCTCGAGGAGGAGCGGCCGACCGGCGTTGGCGGCGCCCTGGAAGCCCTCTTCCAGTTCCTTCTTCAGCCGTTCGAACTGCTCCTCGGAGAGGTTGGCGCCGCTCTCGGCGCGGTAGACCAGGGCGCCCGAGGGCCGGGCCGAATTGTCGAGCAGCGCCTTGGCCCAGCTCGAGGCCTGGTTGTGGACGTCGAGCCCGGTCTGCGCCGCTTCGAGGGGAGCGAGGCCGTAGTGGTCGTTCGAGGGGTGGAAGGTCTTCAGGTGGAGGATCGGCAACGGCTCCCCCTCCACGACGCGGAAGCGGACGGACCGATCGCCGACGGTGTAGTCCCAGCCGTCGGGCCAACCGTCGGCGCCGGGGACGACGCGGACACGGTCGGGCCGGAGCGCGTGGAGTTCGCGCGGCCGACCGCCGACCGCCACCAGTTCCACGTAGGCATTCCCCGAGACGAGCAGATGGCCGTAGATCTCTTCGCGCAATGCCGCACCGGTCTGGCGCGGATTGGGGCGGGCGAGGAGATCGAGGAGCGGATGATCGACGATCTCGTGCGCCCCTTCGTAGAGCAGCCAGGGCACCGAGGCCGCCGCCTCGCCGACGAGACGGACGGCGCGATGGACCACGGGATTGCGGGCATATCCCTCGCGAGCGAGCGCCGCATAGTCGCGCGGCGTCCACAGCGGCCGACCGGCGGATTGGAGCGCGATCAGCGGCCCGCTTCGCGACGCACGCGTCTCGGGAGCGGCCAGGGGGGATCGGCCTGCGGGGGAGGCCCAGCGCCGGAGGGTGGAGAAGAGGGACATGAGGTGTTCCCGTCGTTGGAACGATCCGCGCGAACGCGCGGCCTTGCCTTCGCCCCTCGCGGGAGAAGGTGCCCCGAAGGGGCGGATGAGGGGGCGCCGCGAAGCGGCAGCGGGCAGAAATCGCGAGCGCCGGGTCGGAGGGAGGGGCCCGGCCCCTCATCCGGCCTTCGGCCACCTTCTCCCGCGAGGGGAGAAGGGAAGAGCGCCTTCCGGCGCGGAAGATCCGAGCCTCGGGCGAGCCTACAACCCCCGCACCTTCGGCCGCCCCCTGCCCTCCAACATGAGCGCGGTCAGCGCCCAGACCAGGGCGTCGAGGCGGTCGGGGGAGCGGCCGGAGGCGAGGCCTTCGGGGCCGAAATCGCAGAGTTCGTCCTCGAGCTCGGGGAGGACGCCGACGTGGACGACCCTTCCCTGGGCATAGAGTGCGGCGACCGGTTCGGCGCGCAGCCATTTTCCGCGCGTCGCCCGGACCGTCTTCACCGGTACGCTCGGATCGACCTCGCGCAACACCGAGGTGACCATCTCGCCGCCCTGGTTGACCTCGGCGACGAGGCAGTCGGCGTCGAGCGCGGCATAGAGTCCGATGGCGCGGGCCGCCCAGTCGGTCGGTCGCGCCCCGCGGATCGAGGCGTCCGCCAAGACGTGGCCGACGCCGGCCTCGCTGACGCCGGCGGCGACGATGCCACAGGCGTCGGCGGTCGGACCGGAGGTCGCCGGCGGATCGACGGCGACGACGATGCGGACCATCGGCGGGGCGGCGTCGACGCGGGATCGTTCGATCTCGTCGCGGCGCCACAGCGCGTCGTCGCGATCCTCGATCAGTTCGCCGTCGAGCTCCTGGCGCCCGAGCCGGGTGCCCTGGTAGCGACCGACCACCGTGTCGAGAAAGCGAGGCGCGAGGTTGAAGGCATTGGCACGGGTCGAGGCACGGGAGACGACGCAGGCCGGATCGGCGACGAGGCGCCTGACCAGCGGTACCGACCGCGGGGTGGTGGTGGCCACCTGGCGCGGGCGGGTCCCCAGCCGCAGACCGAACTGCAACATGTCCCAGACCTCCTCGGCGTGGCGCCACTTGGCGATCTCGTCGGCCCAGGCGACCTCGAACTGGGGTCCGCGCAGCGCCTCCGGATCCTCCGACGAGAACGCCTGGGCGACGGCGCCGTTCGGCCATTCGAGCCGACGCAGCGACGGCCGCCACTGCGGCCGCTCGGCGTGTCGGTGGATGCGCAACAGGCCGGAGACCCCCTCGATCATGACGTCGCGGACGTCGGCGAAGGTCTCACCGACGAGTGCGATACGGCCGGTCGCGAGCCCGCCGAAAGGTTCGCGGCCGAGGGCGACGGCCTTCACCCATTCGGCACCGGCGCGGGTCTTGCCGGCACCGCGACCGCCGAGCATGAGCCAGGTGGTCCAGTCGCCGACGGGCGGTATCTGATCGGGGCGAGCCCACAACAGCCAGTCGTCGCGCAGGCGGTCGCGTTCGGTCGCCGACATCACCGCGGCGGCGAGGTCGAGTTCATTCCGTGCGTCGCAGGCTCTCAAGGCGGCGCGCAAGATCGAGGCGGAACTCATCGAGATCGGGCTCCGGCTCGTGTCCGTCGGTGCCGGCCTGTTTCTCCAGGCCGATCAGAAGCTCGAGGGTGCGGGCGAGCGCACCGAGGGTGCGGGCGTCCTTCTCCTCGAGGGTCGGGCGATCCGAACCCTCGAAGCGGCGTTCGACTTCGGCGATCTGGCGCTCGACCGCCTTGAACAGGCGGGCGATCAGGAGATTGCGATCGAGCGGTTCGCTCGGCGAGCGGCCGCCGTCTCGGGGTCGGCGGCGGCGCCAGCCGCCGCGTTTGGCGCGGCCGCGGATGGTGTCGGTGGTGACCCCGTAGGCCTCGGCGATGGCGGCGACCGCGAGGTCGGAGCCTTCGTAGGCGGCGCGGATCTCGCTCCACGGCGGAGCCGTCGGCGAGGGTGCCGCCGAGAGCGGCGGATCGGAAGCGTCGGTCAAAGGCGGGCTCCAAGGCGGCCGGTGCGCACGAGTTGCCGGCCGCGTCCGTCGGCGCGTCGCGGCCACGGGCGGAAGAATTCGGCGATGTCGCGGGTGAAGGCTTCGGGAACCGTTGGTCGCGGTCCCGTCGGGGCCCCGCCACCGACACGTCCGCGATCATGAGAAGAGGATGCGTGTGGAGCGTCACGCCGTCAAGCAGAAGGTGAGATTTCGCCCGCCGCGGCCGACCACGGAGGCCGGCGAACAACAATCAACCTTCTGTTTTTTCACGCTTCTTCCGCCGTGGCGGGCGCGGCGGCAGCGGGAGGGGAACCTCCCCCGGCCACTCGACGATGAAGTCTTCGAGGCCATCTGCGGGGATATCCGTCTCCGATCTCACCCGTCCGCGCACCGAGATCCCGGAGCGATGGACGCTCTCCGGATCGCCTGAGACGAGTGGATGCCAGTGCGGCAGATCGTGGCCCTCGGCGCGAAGACGATAGGCGCAGGTCGGTGGCAGCCAGGTGTAGGTCTGGGTGACCACTTCCTCGACGTCGAGTTCGACGCAGTCGGGAACGAAGTCGTGGCGATTCGGGTAGGAGGTGCAGCGGCAGGTGACCGGGTCGAGCAGCTTGCAGGCGACGTCGGTCCAGAAGATCTCACCGGTCTCCTCGTCTTCGAGCTTGTTGAGACAGCAGCGTCCACAGAGGTCGCACAGGCTCTCCCACTCGTCGCGGGACATTTCGGCGAGCCGCTTCGTCCGCCAGAACGGCGCGGTCGTGTGATCGGTCGTCACCTTCTCGTCCACGATGCACACCTCTTCCGCACGGCGGCCGCACCGCCCCTCGACCCTGCGAGGGTCAGCCGTTAAACTCACGTCAACCATTCCGGCCACCGCCGGCAGGCCGAACCCCATACCATCGGACCCGATCCCGTGACCGAGACCCCGCCGAACTCCGAGGACAGGCCCACGGCCGCGCCGACGCCGGACGTCGAGCCCTCGGCCGCGCCGGTCGGGCGCGACGAGGCGGCGAACGTCGCTTCGCCCGAGGCGCCGGCGGCGGAGCCCGCGAGCGGGCCGCCGGGATGGCGCGCGCGGTGGTCGCGGCGGATGCTCGCCGTCGATGCGGCGATCGACACCGCCGTCTACCGCGTCTGGACGGGCCTGGTCGAGTGGTATCGCCGGCTCTCGGTCGCCTACCGGGTGTTCCGGGTACGTGGCTTCAAGCGGCTGATCCTAGAGATCCTCGGTGACGGCGTCACCATCGGGGCGGCGGGTTTCGTCCTGATGCTGACTCTGGCGTTGCCGGCGATGGACGTCACTCGGACCGATTGGCGCAGGAACGTCGACTATTCGGTCCTCTTCCTCGATCGCTACGGCAGCGAGATCGGCCGGCGGGGCATCGTGCTCAACGACACGGTACCGCTCGAGCAGTTCCCCGATCATCTGATCAAGGCGCTGCTCGCCACCGAGGATCGCCGCTTCTTCGACCACTTCGGCATCGACATCATCGGCACGACTCGCGCCGTCGTCGCCAACATGCGTCACAAGACGGTGGTGCAGGGCGGCTCGTCACTGACCCAGCAGCTCGCCAAGAACCTGTTCCTCACCAACGAACGATCGATCGAACGCAAGATCAAGGAAGCATTCCTGGCGATGTGGCTCGAAGCCAACATGTCGAAGCGCGAGATCATGAAGCTCTACCTCGACCGAGCCTACATGGGCGGCGGCACCTTCGGCGTGGCGGCGGCGAGCGAATTCTATTTCGGCAAGTCGGTTCGTGACATCGATCTGGCGGAAGCGGCGATGCTCGCCGGTCTGTTCAAAGCGCCGACCAAATATGCGCCGCACGCCAACCTGCCGGCGGCCCGTGCCCGCGCCAACGACGTGCTCTCCAACATGGTCGCCGCCGGTTTCCTCACCGAGGGCCAAGTGGTGGCGGCACGGCGGCGTCCGGCGACGCCGGTCGATCGGCAGCGGACCTATTCGCCCGACTATTTCCTCGACTATGCCTTCGACGAGATCCAGGAGATGGCGCCGGCGGAACATACCCTCGTGGTCCGCACGACGATCGACCTCGGCATGCAGAAGCGGGCCGAGGAGGCGATCGAGAACACCCTGCGCCAGCACGGCGAGGAACTCGAGGTGAGCCAGGGCGCGGCGGTGTTCATGGAGCCGTTCGGGGCGGTCCGCGCCATGGTGGGCGGGCGCGACTATTCGGCCAGCCAGTTCAACCGGGCGACCGACGCGGCGCGCCAGCCGGGGTCGTCGTTCAAGCCCTACGTCTACATGGCGGCACTGCTCGCCGGAAAGACGCCGACCTCGACCATCACCGACCAGCCCTACTGCATCGGCAACTGGTGCCCGAAGAATTACGGCGGCGGCTACTACGGCCGGGTCACTCTGCTCGAGGCGATCGCCCGTTCGCTCAACTCGGTGCCGGTGCAGCTCGCCGCCCAGGTCGGACGTGACAGGGTCGCGGCGGTGACGCGGGAATTCGGCATCGATCTGCCGGCCAAGCCGGACTGGCCGTTCGTCATCGGCGCCTTCGAAGTCCACATGATCGACCACGCCGCCGGCTATGCCGTCTTCGCCAACGGCGGCCACCGGATCACCCCCTTCGCGGTGGAGGAGATCCGTTCGACCACCGGACGGGTGCTCTACGAGCGGGCCCGCGAGGGCAAGCCGCCGCAACGCATCTTCCCGGCCGACAAGATCGCGATGCTCAACGGCATGCTGCACAACGCGGTCGAGACCGGCACCGGCCAACGGGCGAAGCTCGACGGCATTCCCGCCGGTGGCAAGACCGGTACGACCCAGTCGTCGCGCGACGCCTGGTTCTGCGGCTTCACCGGCAATCTGGTCGGGGTGGTGTGGGTCGGCAACGACGACTACACGCCGATGGAGCGGGTCACCGGCGGCATGTTGCCGGCACCGATCTGGCACGAGGTGATGGCCTATGCCCATCAGAACATCGAGCTGAAACAGGCGCCGGGCATGCCGCCGCCGCGGCGTGGCGGGCCGGCGGTCGCCGGACTTCCCGGCGGAAAGGCCCAAGGTGGGCTGACCGCGCCCGAGACAGCGACGCAGGCCGGACGCCCGAAGCCGCTGTCGACGCGTGCGGTCGGCGTGTTGAGCGAGATCGAGAAGCGGCTCGACGCCGCCGCCGCCCGGCCGCTGACACCGTCGAGCCCGGACGCTGCGAAGCCGGCGCGATCGGGGGCGTTGACGCCGCTCGAACCCGCCGGCGGTCGTCCGGTGCGGCTCGCCTCGGGCACCGCGAGCGGCGGCCTCACGCCGATCGGACGTCACTGAGCCGCCATTGACGCGCCCGGCGGTGGCGGCGAGAATCGACGCGGTTCGGCCCACGTCGATTCCGGTTCGCCGTCACGCCCCGCCCACCACGATCGGATCGTTCGCGTGCGTTTCCTCGTCGAACTCTTCGCCACCCTGGTGATCGCGCTCGCCCTCGGCCTTTCCACCGCATGGTTCATGGTGTCGGCGCCGCGCATCGGCACCGGCGTCGGCGCCTGGAAGGCGGTACCGGCGGTCTCGGCCGACACCGCCGATCCCTATACGCGAGCCCGCGTCGCGCGCACCGGAGAGATCGTGCTCGGTGCCGGCGAAGGGCTCGTCTTCATCGCGGAGGCGGACGACGACGGACGACCGCTCGACGGTGCCTGTGACTACCGTATCTCCGGCGCCACACCGACGGCCCGGCTGTGGACGCTGTCGATGGTCGACGACGCCGGCGGACTGCCGGCGTCGGTGAGCGGACGGACGTCGCTCACGTCGCGCGAGGTCCTGCGCGATGCCGAGGGACGGTTCGAAATCGCCGTGGCGGCGACCGCACGGTCCGGCAACTGGCTGCCGTCGCACAGCCGAGGTGCGGAGAAGGCGATCCTCAGGCTCTACGACACGCCCCTGGCGTTGTCGCCCGATCAGAACATGCGGATGCCGCGTATCGTCCGGGGGACCTGCCGATGATGCGCACCGCCGTCTGGCTCGTCGGCGCCCTCCTCCTCGGTGGGATCGTCCACATCGCCACCGTCTTCGGCGTGCCGCATTTCGCGGTGAACGACCCGTGGCGCGAGGTCGGAACGCTCACCGGCGACGGCGTCTTCGTCCGTCTGCCGCGAGCGGCACCGGGGGTGCGGACCCTCTCCGGTCTCGACCCGGCGATGACTCATGCCGCCTGCCGCTTCTCCCTCGACAACGGACCGGTCCGAATCCGGGCGGAGGTCGCCGACGGCTACTGGTCGCTGGCGCTGCACGATCGTCGCGGTATGTGGGTGTGGGGAGTGGACAACCGCGCTGCGGAGCAGAAGCCGATCGACATCCTGATCGCCTCGCATGTCCAGGTGGCGCAATTGCGCGAGAGCCTGCCGGACGAATTCGAGGACGTGGTGATCGTCGACTGGCCGAGCCAGGAGGGCTTCGCGCTCTACAAGATCCTGGTGGCGGCGAAATCGCGCGAGGCGGAGGTCGAGGCCGCGCTCGCCACCGCCCGATGCACGCCGACACCACTGCCGTGATGCGGCGGGTGGCTCACTTCTGCGGCACCTTCTCGGTGATGGTCTCGCTCTTGGTGTAGCGCGACGGAGCGGGGCGACCGGCGAGCCGGCGGGGTGCGGTCGGCATACCGGCCTCGGCCCGATCGATGGCGCGACGCAGTTCGGTCCAGGCGATCTCGGCCTCGAAACGGCGATCCGACGGTGTCTCGACCATCATGCGGTCGATGGTGTCGCGATAGGCGGCGACGCGGAGGCGCATGGCGCGCCACACCCAGTCGACCACCCGGGCGTTCTCGTCGACACGAGCGTAGGCGTTGCTCAACTCCGCGGGAGCGCCGCCGCGGCGTTCGTCGAGAGCGCGCAGGCGATGCGCATCGGCCTCGCGCACCCGTCGCGCATCCCCCCAGAACGGGCCGATCAGCCCGGCGTCTATACGCATGTCGGCGATGGCGCGATTCCAGCGGGTCTCGGAGGAGACGAAGGGGTCCTTGCGGAGGTGGTTGTAATAGCCCTTCGGATCGAAGGCGTAGTCGATCTCGGGGACGATGCGGGTGCGTTCGAATTCGACCAGGGTCTCGCCGAACCAGTCGCGGACGTGAGGAGCGCGCACCAGCGCCCAGGCGCGATCACGCAACCCCACCTCACGGTCGGTGCGATTGAAGTCGGAGACCACTTCCCGCCGATCCCATTCGGCGATGCGCTCGCCGAGGGCCGGCATCACCCGGTCGTGCAGGACACTCGGCTCGGCGCGGCCGAAGTCGCCGGTCGGCCGGCCACAGCCGGCGAGCACCACCGGCAGAGCGAGGGCGAGAGCGACGATCGGCCTCTGCGGCACGGCGGGCTTCCTCCTCGCGGGTGGAACCGTCAGGTCCGCCGCCGGCGGCGGCTCGGTGGGGTCGGCCGGCTTCGCGGTGCATCCGCGGAACCGGTCTCACGTTCGCTCCAACGTTCGATGCGGACGCCGGTGAAGAGCGCGATCGTGCCGGTTTCGGTCTCACCGCTCTCGGCGCGGCGCCGCGGGCGCGAACGGCGAACCTTCGATATCTGAACCACGTCTCCCATCGTCTCACCTCACCCGTCGGAGACAGGTCGTCGAGAGCGACCCGAGGCGCCGGTTCCGCCCGGCCCGCTGCGGCGGTCGTCGGAGGAATCGAATCCTCCCTCGGGGATCGGTGCCACGATCATGGTTAACGAACCATTAACCCCCTCTCCCGATACTGGACGCCGACCTCTTCCTCCTGTCCGCGACGAGACCGGCCGATGCCTTCGCCCGACCACCCCGCCGATTCCCGAACCGAACGTGCGAACCCGAGGGCCAGCGGCGTGTTGCGATCGGCGGTCGACCTCTTCGTCCTGGCGGCGAGCCACGAGCGGGCCGAGATCCGCGCCTTCGCCGACCTCCTCGCCGGGTTGCTGCCCGATGCGACGACGGCGGATCGCGAGCACGTCGCCCGACAGTTGGCACATCGCGCCGACACCCCGCCGGCGATCGCCCGTCTGTTGGCGGTCGACGAGATCGCGGTGGCCCGTCCGCTGGTGCTGCGTTCGCCGGTTCTCACCTCCGCCGATCTGGTCGAAGTGATGCGGTGCGGGCCCGCCCATATCGATCTGGTGGCCGAGCGACTCGATCTCGCCCCGGACGTCGTCGCGGCCCTCGGTCGCTCGGTCGATACCGAAACCGCGACCCGACCGTCGCGGGGCCATACCGAAACCGCGACCCGGCCGTCGCGGGGCGATACCGAAACCGCGACCCGGCCGTCGCGGGGCGGGGCGGGCCATGCCGCACCGTCGATCGAAGCGATGCGGATCGAGGCGATCGTCGCGAGCGCGGCGACCGGCCGCCCGATCGGCGACGCCGACGACGAGGCGGAGGTGGCGCTCTATCGTGCCCTCGACGAACTGGCGGCGGAACTCGAGGCCGAACACGGCGAGGCGCCGCGCTCGTTCACGCCGACGATCGGCGAAGCGGAAGCGGACACGGCGCTGCAGGGTGCACTCGACCGTCTGGCGGCGGAACTCGAGGCGGAGGCCCAGGCACGCGAGGCCGAAGAGGCGGCGGCGCGGGCGCTGCGTCAGGCCGGGCCGGATGTGCCCGGTGATGTCGACGAGTTCCTGTCCCACGATTCGGCCGGACGTTGGCGGTTCATCCAGGAGCACTCCTCCGCCGCCGCCATGACCCCGCCGCCGCCGCGGCGGCGGCGCAGTGACGATCCCGCGGTGATCGGGGGGAGGCTGTTCGGCGCGTTGGTGGCGGGCGAAGGCGACCGCTTCGCCGAGGAGGTCGCACGCGCCGCCCGGCTCGAGCGGCCGGTGGTCGACCGCATCCTCACCGACCGCCACGGCGAAGCCCTGGCGGTGACGCTCGCCGCGCTCGGCGTCGACGAGCGGACGGCGACGTCGATCCTGTTGCTGCACTCCGGCGAGCGGACGACCCTCGCCCACATGCAGGATCTCGCGGCCATGGCGGGCCGTATCGGCTGGCGCACCGCCGAGAACATCGTCGAGACCTGGCGCGGGGGGCGCGGCCTCGGCCGGACGGAAGCGACGCGGGTTCTCGATCCGGCGGAACGGCACAGCGCGGTGCGTCAGGACGCGAGCGGCACCGGGTGGAGCGCCGCGGACGGCGAGTCCGATCGTCGTCGCGGCAACGAACGCTGAGCGTCCTCCCGCGGTTTCGGACGAGTCCGGGCCTCAGGACCGCGGCGGCCACTGCGGCCAGGATCGCGGCGGTGCGTCGGGATCCTGCGGCGGCGGTTCGATGAAGTGGCGCGCCTGACGATCCTCCACTTCCACCAGCCACAGATCACCGTCGAAGCGGCGTTCCGAGGCGATGCGGGCCTGGAGATCGGCACGCGGGAAGCGGGCGTGCAGACGTTCGAAACGTCGGTCGCCCGTCATGGTCTCGCCGAAGTCGGTCTGCGGTGCCGGCCCCCAGAGATCGGTGCTGCCGTCGAGGCGATCCACCGCCACGAAGATCGCTCCGGCTTCATCGGCGCCGTGATGGACGACGGTCGCGGCGGCACCGGCGGCGAAGGCGCGGCGTACCAGGGCCGCGACCCAGACGTCGGAGCGCAAGCGCATGGTTCGCCTCCGCCGCGGCGCGGCGGCTCCCTGGCTCAGCGGCGGGCTTCGGCCGCCCGGGGCATGAGATCCCAGACCAGCTTCTCGCTCGGCCGGCCGGTCACCGGCCAACCGCGATCGGCCTCGTAGCGACGCACCGCCGAGGTGGAACGTTCGTCCCACTTGCCGTCGGCCTTGAGCGGTCCGTATCCGGCGGCGATCAGAGCACGTTGCAGCTTCTGCAGCCGTTCGTCGCCACCGGATGCCAGCGGCTCGCGGGCGGCGCGGCGGATCGACCCGGTGAAGACCGGCATGTCGACTTCGGCGGCGCCCGCCTCGTCGCGACCCACAGGGAAGGCGACGGCGTCGGCGGTGGCGACCCGCATCGACGGGGTCGGCGGGGTCGAGATCGGCGGCGCCGAGGCCGTCGCCGTGACGGCACGGCTCGGGATCGTCGAGGCGGCGGGTGTCGAGGTCCGTGCCTGTGCCGCCGCAGGCTTCGTCGCGGGCTGGGCCGGTGGTTGCTGGGCCTGGGCGACGACGCTCGGCGCGGCCTTCAGGGCGGCGAGCAGCAGTTCCGATGCCTCACCGGTCGGCGTGGTGCCGAGGCGGCGTTCGCCGGCGCGGATCGCCTCGGCCGTGGCCGGGCCGATCACGCCGTCGATCGGGCCGGAGTAGAAGCCGCGTTCGGCGAGGACCACCTGGAGGTCGCGGACGAGGCCTTCTTCGACGGCACTGACCGGGCGGGGGCGCGGCATGGCGAGCGGAACGGTCGAGCCGGTGGGCGTCTCGATCTTGCTCGGCGCGGCCGGCTTCGCCGGAGTCCGTTGAACCGGAGCCTGCTCCGATTGAGCCGCCGAGCGTGTGTCGAACAGCGGATGCGGGTGGCGGGCCGGTTGGTTGGCCACGGCATTGGCGATCGTCACCGCGACCATCAGCAGCGAGACGGCGACGCCACCGGTGGTGACCGGGTTGCGCATGGCCA
Source organism: uncultured Alphaproteobacteria bacterium (assembly GCA_937864925.1). Taxonomy (GTDB): domain Bacteria; phylum Pseudomonadota; class Alphaproteobacteria; order Rhizobiales; family Ancalomicrobiaceae; genus CALBKH01. The sequence continues at coordinate 21,587 of CALMFH010000186.1, forward strand.
GTTCGGCGGCGCGGATCGGCAGGCTGCCGGGAGTGGCGCCGGCACGGGCGTGGAAATCGGGATCGCGGTCGTCCCAGGCGTATTCGGCCGAGCGGTCGGATCTCTTGGTCATGCGCGCTTCTTCTCGAGGTCTCGGGCATCGGAGACCGGTTTGATCTCGACGATGCGGGGCGCGGCGGTTTCCGGGCGGGCGCCCTCGCCGTCGATCGGCAGGTGGACCGTGACGCAGGTGCCCTCGCCGAGCCGGCTCTCGATACGCATCGAGCCGCCGTGCAAGCCGGCGAGACCTTTGACCACGGAGAGGCCGAGGCCAGTGCCCTCATGGCGCCGGTCATAGCCCGAGTCGGCCTGGACGAAGGGGGTGCCGAGGCGCGCCAGGTCCTTCTCGGAGATACCGATGCCGGTGTCGCGGACGAAGATCGCCACCTGATCGGCCTCACGGCGCGCACCGAGGGAGACGCTGCCACCGCGATCGGTGAACTTGATCGCATTGGAGACGAGGTTGATCAGGATCTGCTTGCAGGCGCGACGATCGGCGACGACCTCGGGCAGGTCGAAGTCCCCGGCGAGACCGATGGTCAAGCCGCGCTCGGCCGCCTGATGCGCCATCATCTGTCTTACGCCGTCGATCAGGTTCACCATGTCGAAGGGTTCGGGCACGACGTCGAAGGAGCCGGCCTCGATCTTCGACATGTCGAGGATGTCGTTGACCACCTGCAGCAGGTGCGAGCCGGATTCGTGGATGAGCTTGACGTATTCGCGCTGACGCGGGTCGGCGAGTGGGCCGAAGACCTCGGCGCCGAGCATCTCGGAAAAACCGATGATGGCGTTCAGAGGCGTGCGCAGTTCGTGACTGACGTTGGCGAGGAAGCGGGTCTTGGCATGGCTCGCCTCTTCCGCCGCCTCGCGGGCGCGCTGGAGTTCGACCTCCTGCGCCTTGCGCTCGGTGATGTCGCGGGTGACGGCGACGATGCGTGCGTCACCGGCCATCGGATCGGTGGCGGCGAGCGGCCGGCAGCGCATCTCGAGCCAGAGCCAACGGCCGCGACCGGTCTCGCTCTCGACCTTCAGACGGAATTCGACCTCACTGGTCAGGCCACGACGCACCGCGTCGGAAACGGCGGTGAGATAGGCCGGGCGATCGGCCACGTGGATCATGCGGAACAGACCGTCGCCGCGGATGGTGTCGGGCGCGACGCCGAGGACACGCTCGACGGCCGGCGTGACGAAGACGATGTCGGCGTTCTCGGCGTGACCGGTGACGATGTCGGAGATGTTCTCGGCGAGCAGGCGATAGTGGAGGCCGCGCTTACGGGCGACCTCCTCGCTGGCGCGATGCAGCGCTTCCATGCGCATGGCGAGCGCACCGGTGTAGACCACGGCGAAGAACGGGATGAAGGCACGCAGGCCGCTCGGCGCCGCCGGGGCGGCGGGCAGGAGCCCGGTCTGGTCGAGGCCGGCGACGAGCACGAGCGCGGCGAAGGCCACGGCGAAGGAGATGCGGGTGACGTCGCGCCGGCCGGAGAGCGCCGCCTCCATCGGGACGATGCCGAGGCCGAAGAGGGCGTAGGAGCCGAGACCGCCGGTGAAGGCGGCGACCCAGGCGAGCAATGCGGCAGCGGCGGTGGTGGCGGCGAGATGTCCCGCCTTCAACCGGCCGGTCTGCGACACGTAGAGGGCGATCGGTGCCGGCGCGGCGAGACCGATCAGTGCCACCGCCTCGACGAGACCGGTCGGACCGGCGAAGGCGAGCCACACCGGCAGCAGACCGAGCGCGAGGAGGCCGGCGAAGAGATGAGTTGCGATGAAGGCACGATGGCGGCGCCATTCCAGCGGATCGGCTGCGGCGCGCGCGTGCACCAGACCGTCGACGAAACGGTCGAACGACGCGATCGGTCCCTGGTGGCGATACTCGGACACTGCTTCTCTCACCCACGGGTGGCCTGCGAACCGGAGTTCGCGACGAGCGGGATCTTCGCATCGCCGACTTAACAGGCTGTTGAGGGCGAAGAACGGCGCCGATCGGAAGAGCGGCGCGAACCAACGGTTTTTCGACGAGTCCAGCGACGCGGCGGCGAAATTCACGGTCGATCGCCGACATGGTCAACGATGCCTTACCGCGGGAAATCGCGCGTTCGATAGAATTGTAACGATCGGCTGAACCCGCCTTTCAAGCCTGCCCCCGCATGATCGGCCACGAGACGAGAGACCGATCGCCCGCGATCGCTCTCGCAACGAACGGGGACGGTTCGATGTTCTTTCTTCTGCGTGTCGCCTTCTGGCTGTCGTTGGCGATCCTCTTCATTCCGGCGGATCCCCAGATCTCGGCGCAGAGCGGTCGCGACGTGTCGACGATCGAAGCGATCGGGGCGGCCCAGACCACCTACGAGGACGTCAAGGGCTTCTGCGGCCGCAATCCCACCGCCTGCGACGTCGGTCGCCTGGCGCTCGACACCTTCTCGGCCAAGGCGCGGACCGGCGTGCGCTGGGTCCATCGTCAGCTCGAGGGCGAGGAGGCCGGCGCGCCGGTCGCCACCGGCTCGACCCGCAACACCGTGCCGAACGGGATGCGTCCGACCCTGGGCTGGGACGCGCCGCTGCCGCCGCGCCCGATCGGCTGATCGGAATTCCTTTCGAACTCCGCGACCCCGGAGTTCCACCTCACCGCGACGATGCCCGCCATCGTCGCGGTTCTCGTTCGTGCCGGATCACACGCGAGGTTTCCCCTCCCCGCGGGCCGCGCTATAGACGGGCGAACCGCAGGGAGAGCCGGCTTGACCACCATCGACGACATCCTCGCCGACTTCGACGTCATCGACGACTGGGAGGAGCGCTATCGCTACGTGATCGAGCTCGGCCGCGCCCTCGCCCCGCTCGACGAGGCGGCGCGCACCGAGACCAACAAGGTGCGCGGCTGTGCCAGTCAGGTCTGGCTCTCGACACGTATCGAGCTCGACCGCGACGGGGCGGTCAGGCTCTCGTTCACCGGCGACAGTGACGCCCACATCGTCAAGGGACTGGTGGCGGTGATGATCGCGCTGTTCTCCGGGCGAACGGCGCAGGAGATCCTGAGCCTCGACCCCGAGCCGACCTTCACCGCCATCGGCCTGCGCGAACACCTGACGCCACAGCGCGCCAACGGCGTCGCCGCCATGCTGGAGCGCATCCGCGGCGACGCGCGGGGGGCGCTGACCGCCGGCTGAGACGATCACCCCGACGATGGCGGGGGGAGACGGTCGAGGCCGGTACCGGTCGTCGGCCGATGGTCACCACTGCCCCAGGCGCGTAGCGACCGCGCCCGGTCGAGGCCGCGAGCCTCTTCCGCCAGTCCGTAATGGGCGGCGAGACGGCCGAGTGCGATGTCGAGCACCACCTTGGCGGAACGCGCCGGCCAGCGGCGATCGGCTTCGATCGTCTCCAGGCCCTTGAGAAAGCAGCAGACGTCGAGCAGCACGTCGGCGAGATCGTGGCCGACGGTGTCGAGGGCGGCGCGGACGCGATCGCGGGCGGCGAGCGCTCGATCGGTCAGATCGGCGAGGCCACCGGGTGCGCCTCCGCCACCGGCGGCGATGCGGCCGGAGGTCCAGTTGGACGTCACGGTCGGCATCATCCGCGCCACGGTGAAATCGGCGCGCAGGCGCTCCCCGGCGGCGACGCGGGCCGGCGAGAGATAGGCACGGCCATCACGGTCGCGGCGACGAGCGAGCCAGGCCAGCGGGCTCTCGGCATCGTCGACGAGGTTCACCGTCTCGCCTTCGTCGAGCCGGCGAATCGCCATGTCGCCGTGTTGGCGGCGGAAATCGGGGGTAGCCCCGACAGTCCGGCGCAGGCGGGCGCGACCGACCTGCGTGAGCGCGAGGCGTCGCTCGCCGGTCCGGGTGTCCGGCTCGGCGGTGACCAGTTCCTCGGCGACCAGGCGGTCGATGGTCGCGCGGTCGACGCGTAGACGTCGCAGCGACGCCCCGGCGACGATGCGCAGCACGGCCGGATCACCGTCGTCGACGATCGCCTCGCCGTCACCGACACGGGCGAGGATTCGATCGACGGCCCGCGATGTCGGATCGCCGACCCGGTTCATCGCTCGCCCTCCCCGACCCGCGCCAGACGATGCCAGAGATCGGCGGCACTCTCGATGGCGGCGACGATGCGGTCGATACGTGGATCGTCGCGGCGATCCTCCACCACCCGGCAGGCATGGGCGACGGTGGTGCGGTCGCGGTCGAAACGGCGTCCGACCTCGGTCAGGGGCAGGGCGAACCAGACGTGAGCGACGTACATCGCCACCTGGCGGGCGAAGGCGATCTGAGCCTCGCCACGCGACGTGGCACGCAGATCGGCGATGGAGAGGCGGAAGGTGGAGGCCACCACCGACTCCAGACAACGGCACTTGGCCGCCACCAGCTCCTGGTCGTAACGGCTTCGTCGGGCTCGATCTCGACGGCCTCGCGAGCGACCGCGTACGGCGAGCGGTGGAATGCGAAAGGGATCGGTCAAAGGTGGTGCAGGCGATCGAGTGACGCTCGGCAGGTTCATCTCGTTCTCCTCCCGTCAGCGGAGAAATAGGAATAAATGCCTCACGATTATGGGCGTCGATCGCAAAAGGGGGATAACTGTCGATTTGTATAGTGAATTGTGACTATCTTGCGTTGTAGCAACGCTCCCGAGATCTCCCCGCCGACCGGCGGTGCGCGACACTCCTCCGCCAAGGAGGAGCCCGACATGGCGAAATCTCTCGGCCCAGACACGGCGACCGGAACCCTGCGCAACGCCCCGATGTCGCCGCCGCCGCGGCGAGGCACGATCCCGAGGGCGACGAATGCGCCATGGGATCGAACACGGATGTTGCCGCGGTTGATCGCGGTGGGACCGGAGGAACTCGCGGACCTCAGCCGCGAGGGGCGGGCCGCCATCGTCCGGCGGCTGCTGCGCGCCTTGCGCGGCGAGCGGGTGCGCGGCCGCGCCGGACACTGGAGCTACAGTCTCGACCGCCACATCGGTCTCGTCCAGGCGTTGGCGGCTGAGCGCGCGTCCCTTGCCGCGACACCGGTCGACGGGCGGACGATGCGAGCGTGACACCCGACCCTGTCGCGGCGGCGACCGATACGTCGCCGCGCCGAAACGACGAACCGCCGCGAGGGAGAGCCCCCGCGGCGGTCGTACACGAGATTCGCGATCGCGTTCGGATCAGCGAGCGCCGCGGCGACGCTGCTGGCCGAGGCCCATCTTCTTGGCGAGGTCGGAACGCGCCTGGGCATAGTTCGGGGCGACCATCGGATAGTCGGCCGGCAGGCCCCACTTCTCCCGGTATTCCTCCGGGGTCATGTTGTACTGGGTGCGCAGGTGACGCTTCAGCGACTTGAACTTCTTGCCGTCTTCGAGGCAGACGATGAAGTCGGGGTTGACCGACTTCTTGACCGGCACCGCCGGCTTGAGCGGCTCGGGCGCCGGCTCGGGGGCGACGCCGGACGACGTGCGCTGCAGGGCGGCGTAGACCTCGGCGATCAGGCCGGAGAGTTCGGCCGACGGAACCGTATTGTTGGCGACGTAAGCGGCCACGATGTCCGCCGTCAGATCGATGAGGTTGCTGCCACCGGAAGATTCGGTCATTTTCCACCCGTCCTGATCTGGAGACGATACGACATCGTCTCCTTCTGTTCGAAACCAATTGCGACGAACACCGAGATCCTCTGCCTGTCTCGACCTCGAAACGAGGAGTCCGACGTTGAATCGATCGGCGTATAGAACCGTCGTCTTCGTATAGACAAGTAGGTTTCCGAATACAAGATCTCCCTATCGTAAAGGCACGCATTTCAGCAGTCGTGACGGGCTTCTCCTAGCCGTTCGGCTCACATCGCGCGTTGGCGCCTTCGGTCCGTGAAGCAACCGCACAAGGCTTTCGCCGACGACACGCGACTTTCGAAGGATGGAACGGCTCTTCCGGGCGCTCGGCGACGACGGTTCTTCATGCCGGATGTTCGGGCCGCGCGGCCGCTCGATACGTGTTTTCACTGCGATCGATTGTCGCGGCGGCGCCTGCATCCCACCCGCGAATCGGGCGGGAGGCCGATCGCAGCCCCCGACGCGCGAAGCGAGGGCGGATCTCCGCGGGTCGACGACGGTCTGCGACAGGCCGGATTGCGCTACTGTGTCGCCGGCAATTCCCTCAGGCTCCCTTTCGACGGTTCGCCCCCCGAATGACCTTTCCCTCGACCGCAGTTCCCCCGCCGGCGGTGCGCCGCCCGACCCTCACCCGCGTCCACGGCGTCGACATCCGCGACGACTACGGCTGGCTGCGCGCGGCCAACTGGCAGGAGGTGATGCGCGATCCGAGTACGTTGGCGACCGAGATCCGCGCCCACCTCGATGCCGAGAACGCCCATGCGGCGGCGGCGATGGCGGGGACCGAGGCGCTGCAGGCGCAGCTCTTCGAGGAGATGAAGGGGCGGATCAAGCAGGACGATTCGAGCGTCCCGACCAAGGACGGGCCGTGGGCCTATGCGGTGCGCTACGTCACCGGCGGGCAGCATCCGATCCACGTGCGCATCCCGCGCGACGGTGGCGGCGAGGAGATCCTCCTCGACGGCGACGCTCGGGCGGCCGGTAAGGCCTATTACCGGCTCTCCGGGGTGGCGCACTCGCCCGACCACCGTCGCATCGTGTGGGGCGCCGACGAGAACGGGTCGGAATACTTCACGCTGCGGGTCCGCGATCTCGTCGCGAGGCGCGATCTCGACGACGTGGTCGAGGCGACGAGCGGGGATGTCGCCTGGGCGGCGGACGGCGAAGCCTTCTTCTACATCCGCGTCGACGACAACCACCGCCCTTCGAAGGTCTTCCTGCATCGCCTCGGCACCCCGACCTCGGAAGACCCGTTGGTCTACGAAGAGGCCGATCCGGGCTTCTTCGTCGGGATCGGCCGGACGCTCTCCGGGCGGTTCGTCGTCATTTCCGTGCACGACCACCAGACCTCGGAGGTGCATCTGATCGAGGCCGCCGATCCGACCTCGCCGCCACGGTTGGTGGCGCGGCGGGTCACAGCGGAAGAGTACGACGTCGAACATGCCGGCGAGCGGCTGTTCATCCTCACCAACAACGGCGACGCGGAGGATTTCCGGATCGTGACGGCGCCGATCGACGCCCCCGACCGGGAGAACTGGCGACCGTGGATCGATCACGTCGCCGGACGGCTGATCCTGTCGCATTCGGTGCTCGGCGCCCATCACGTCCGGCTGGAGCGGGTGGAGGGGCTGCCGCGCATCGTCGTCCGTCGCCTCGCCGACGATGCCGAACACGCCATCGCCTTCGACGAGGAGGCCTATTCGCTCGGGCTGTCGACCGGGTTCGAGTTCGACACCACCGAGATCCGCTTCACCTATTCGTCGATGACGACCCCGGCACGGATCTACGACTACGACCTCGAGAGCCGGACACGGACTCTGCGCAAGGAGCAGGAGGTGCCGAGCGGGCACGATCCGGAGGCCTACGTCACCCGCCGCATCTTCGCTCCGACCGCCGATGGCGAGACCGTGCCGGTGTCGATCCTGCATCGCCGCGACACCGCCCTCGACGGCTCGGCGCCGGCGCTGCTCTACGGCTACGGCGCCTACGGCATCACCATTCCAGCCGCCTTCTCCACCACCGCCCTGTCGCTGGTCGACCGCGGCTTCGTCCACGCCGTCGCCCATGTGCGCGGCGGCAAGGACAAGGGCTTCCGCTGGTATGCCCAGGGGCGGCGCGAGTTCAAGACCAACACATTCGACGATTTCGCCGCGGCGGCGCGCGGCCTGATCGCGGCGGGCTACACCTCGGCCGGCCGTATCGTCGCCCAGGGTGGCTCGGCCGGTGGCATGTTGATGGGGGCGGTCGCCAACCGGGCGGGCGAGCTCTTCGGCGGCATCGTCGCCGAGGTGCCGTTCGTCGACGTGCTCGCCACCATGCTCGACGCCACCCTGCCACTCACCCCACCGGAATGGCCGGAGTGGGGCAACCCGATCGAGGACGAGGCGGCCTTCCGCACCATCCTCTCCTACAGCCCTTACGACAACGTCGCGGCCGAGCCCTATCCGCCGATCCTGGCACTCGCCGGTCTCACCGACCCGCGGGTGACCTATTGGGAGCCGGCGAAGTGGGTGGCGAAGTTGCGGGCCACCAAGACGAACGACGCACCGGTGCTGCTCAAGACCAACATGGACGCGGGGCACGGTGGTGCGGCCGGCCGCTTCGACCGACTGAAGGAGGTGGCGCTGATCCAGGCTTTCGCGCTCCGAGTGACCGGTCGGGACATCGGCACCGCGGCGAGCTGATTCCCCGGTCGACACCCGTTGCGATGGTCATGCCGGCGCGAGTCGACGCCGTGGATGCGACACCCGCTCCCGGAAAAGCGAAGACCGCCGACCATGTGCGATGGCCGACGGTCCGAGCAATCGTGTCGATGCCGTTCCTCCCGGCGATGCGCGACGACGTCGGACATCGAGGGGGCGAGGGTGGGCGAAGCCGGATCGGCGCTTCGCCCGATCGGCCTCACTTCTTGGCCGGGCAGGTGTTGAGCCCGAGCAGCGGGTAGAAGGGGCAGAAGCCGAAAGCGCCGGTCAGCAGCGGAATCACGCCGACCCAGCCGATCCACTTCCAGGAGATGGTCGCGGGACCCAGGAGGGCGAAGGCGATCAGCGCCAGCCCGACCACGATACGCAGGATCTTGTCGATACCGCCGACATTGGCCGTCATGTTCTCTTCTCCGTCGATGTCTCGTCGGAGCCGTCGCCGGGAGCCCCTCCCCCGGTCGTATCCGGCTCGATCGCGGACAATCTGACAGGTTTCGCCGCCGCCGTCGGTGACCAAGTCACACACGGCGCTCGAGGTGCGACACGAGTTCGTGAACCGGGTCCGGGGCGGGCGGGGACCGGAGCCCCGGCGATGGGCTCATACCGAGTTCACGAAGTTTCGACCCGTTCGAGACTTCGTGAACGAAGGCGAGCCCGAACGGGCGTCGGCCGGTCGGGCCGTAACGCTCATGAAATTCGGACGAGTCCGAATTTCATGAGCCCGGTATCAGTCCGCGGTTGCGGCGAGGCGATCGAGACCGGGGCGGTCGACGATCTCGATCGAACCTCGACCGAGCCGGACGAGGCCGCGGCGCTCGAAGGCCTTCAGGTGACGGCTGACCACTTCGCGGGCGGTTCCGAGTTCGGCGGCGATCTCCTGATGAGTGGCGGTGACCGGCACCGGCATCTTGCCGAGCAGGCGGGCGAGGCGCGGCTCGACGCGATGGAACACCGCCGCCTGCATGGTCGCCAGGATTTCGGCGACGCGGCGGCCGTAGCCGGCGAAGACGAATCGGCGAAAGACGTCGGAAGTGGCGAGCAACTCGTCGAAGACCGCACGTGGCACACTCACCGCGGTCGAGGCGACCTCGACGATACCTTCGGCCGCATAGGCCTCTTCACCGAGCAGTGCGGCGGTGGTGAGGACGCAGCTCTCGCCGCGGCGTACCCGGTAGAGCACGATCTGCCGTCCGGTGTCGGCGATCATCTGGACCCGGACCGACCCCTCGAGCACCAGCAGATAGGCCGAACAGGCCGCGCCCGGGGCGAAGACCGCCGTTCCAGCCGGAACCTCGAGGAGGTGACTGCGCTCGCGCAACCGGGTGCGCTGCTCGGTCGTGAGCCCGGAGAGTTCGGGGAAACAGGCGAGCCAGTCGTCCGATCGGATCAACGCACCTCCTTCGGCGAACCGGAGGCCGCGGCGGCGCAAGGCCGTCGGTCAATCGAGGAACGCCTGGGCGGAACTGTAGCCGGGATCGTGCCGTCGCTCCACATGCAGACCGGGGAGCGACCGAGCGTAGGTCTTGGGACCGGGCTCCGTGCGGCTCGCGGCCGCAGCGGCACCGACGGGCTCCTCCACTTGCTTCGGCTTGGCCCTGAGCAGACGCATGTCGGGTCCGAAATAGCCGTCCGAGCCACGGACATAGGGGATCGGGTGACTCAACAGGCGCCGGATGTGGCGGAAGAGCGTCGCCGGCGACAGGGGCTTCACCAGAATGTCGTCGACCCCGGCGTGGACCGCAGCCGTCAACACGCGACGGTCGACATGGCCGGAAACGAGGGCGATCGGCATGATCGGATTGGCGAGCAGGGCGGCGCGGCGGGCGCGGCGGACCCACTCGATGCCGTTCTGATCGGGCATGACGAGGTCGACGAAGGTGATGTCCACCGGCGTCGCAGCGACGAAGGACAGCGCTTCGGCGGGATCACCGAACAGATCGACGCGGCGGACTCCCAGGCCGCGCAGCAGCGTCCGGAACAGGTTCTGGAAATTGCGATTGTCGTCGACGACGCAGACGCGGACATCGGCGAAGACCGCTGCGCTGCCCACGTCCCTTCTCCTTCGTTCGCCCGCTCGCACCCCTCGAATATCGAGTGGTTCGTCAACAAACCGTTGCGAACTCCCCTAGCGTCAGGTGGAAAAATGAAATTCCGGTGTACACAACCCCTGCTCACATCTCCGACGCCCGGATCGGCAACGAAAACGGCCGAGCGCAAGGCCCGGCCGATCCGATTCTCCCGGCACCGGCGGCCGGTGCGACGTCGCGAGCGGTCCGATCAGGCGACCGCCTCGTAGCACTCGAGCACGTAGTCCCAGTTCAGCAGATGGTCGACGAAGGCTTCGAGGAACTTCAGGCGCAGGTTGCGATAGTCGATGTAGTAGCCGTGCTCCCACACGTCGGCGGTGAGGATCGGCGTCGCGCCCTGGGTCATCGGGTTCTCGGCGTTCGAGGTCTTGGTGATCGCGAGCTTGCCGTCCTTGAACACCAGCCAGGCCCAGCCCGAGCCGAACTGGGTCATGCCGGCCTGGATGAAGTCGGCGCGGAACTTGTCGTA
>CALMFH010000187.1 GCA_937864925.1 uncultured Alphaproteobacteria bacterium
CAACCAGGCACGCAAGCGACTGGTCGATGCGCGCGAGCGACGCTGGGCGCGGCGGTTCCCGGCGATGCGGCGGTCGGCGCAGCGCGCGAGGCGGCCGGCGCCGCAGCGACGCTCGACGAGTTGCGCGCGGCGCTCGAGCGATTCGAGGGCTGTAATCTGAGGACCACGGCCAAGCGGCTGGTCTTCGCCGACGGCGACCCGAAGGCTCGGCTGATGCTGGTCGGCGAGGCGCCGGGGCGGGAGGAGGACGAACAGGGGCTGCCGTTCGTCGGTCGCTCGGGGCGGCTCCTCGACCGTATGCTCGAGGCGATCGGCCTCGAGCGGGCGTCCGTCTACATCGCCAACGTCGTGCCCTGGCGCCCGCCCGGCAACCGCACGCCGACACCGCAGGAGACCGAGATCTGCAAGCCGTTCATCGTGCGCCAGATCGAACTGGTCGACCCCGACGTGCTGGTCTTCCTCGGCGGTGCCGCGGCGGCGGCGTTGAGCGGCACCACCGAGGGTATTCTGAGGTTGCGCGGTCGTTGGCTCGACCACGCCATCGGCGGACGCCGCATCCGGGCGATGGCGACGCTGCATCCGGCCTATCTGCTGCGCCAGCCGATCCAGAAGCGCCTCGCCTTCCGCGACCTCCTGGCGGTGAAGCGGGCGCTGGCCGAAATCTCGCCGCCGGACCGCTGAAATTCCGCGGAATCCCTCGAAATTTAGAGATTCGGTTGGCGCTTCCTCGAGAGCGTCGGGCGCATGTCTCGAACAGGTGGGAACGACCCCGAGGGTGGGGTCCTTCGACCGTGGACGGGAGTGTGCCTCATGACCATCACGTCGATCGGATCATCCTTCTCCTACATCCGCCCCGAGGCGGCGGCGCGTGAGACGGCTGCCGTGACCGCGCAAGCGGAGGCGAGCGCGGTGTCGCCCCCCGGGTTCGGTGCACCCGCGGCACAGGCCACCGGGTCGGCCAAACCCGGTGTCGCCGATCAGCTCCGTGCCCTGCTGGTACGAGCCCAGGAAAGTGGAGAGGGACCCTCCGCGAGCGAAGCGGCGCGCGCCTACGGCGGTCGCTGACGGAGCGGTCGATCGCGGCGCCTCGCTCCCGCCGCGATCGTCCGCGACGATTTCTGCGATCCGATGGGCCGTCCGCTCTCGACAGCGGTTCCCGTCGACCCCATCTCATCGTATCGATGTAGGGGAAGGACCGGCGCGGACGCCGTCCGCCGCGGGTGAGGGAGGGCTCGATGCCGCAGTTCCTGCTGGTCGCCGCCGCCGGGGCGGCCGCCTATGCCGCCTATCGGGTGGTTCGGCGTGAGATGATCCGGGTCGGCGAGCGCCTCGCCGAGGTGAGGGTGCCACGCGAGATCGGCGAGGCGCCGAGTTTGGTGCGCGGCGCCGACGGCGTCTATCGCCCGGAACGCTGAACCGCGAACCCCCGACCGCCGATGATCGTCCGCGACCTCCCTCCGGTCGATGCCTTCACGGCGACCCGTCGGCTCGCCGATCTGCCGGGATTGGTGTTCCTCGACAGTGCCATGCGGCCGGAGATGCTGGGCGTCCATGCGCGGCTCGGGCGGTGGTCCTATGTCGCCGCCGATCCGTGGACGACCTTGGTGGTGCGCAACGGTCGCGTCTTTCGAGACGGTGTCGAACTCCCCGGATCGCCGCTCGACGAACTCCGCCGCCTGCTCGACTTCGCCGGTCGTCCACAGGAGGCGAGCGATCTGCCGCCCTTCGCCGGCGGAGCGATCGGCTACGTCGCCTACGATTTCGGTAGCCGGCTCGAGCGCCTGCCGGAGCCGGCAGCGCGGGAACCGGTGCCGGAGATGGTCTTCGGCTTCTACGACACGTTCCTCGCGTTCGATCACGCCGAGTCGCGGGTCCGTCTGATCTCCACCGGCCGGCCGGAGACGAGCGCCGAGGGGCGGCGGCGGCGCGCCCGGGCTCGCGCCGAGCTCGTCCTGATGCGGCTCGACGGGCCGGAGCGACGCGGCGGTGGACCGAGCCCGGGGCTCGACTTCCGTCCGACAATCGATCGCGCCACGCACGAGGCGCGGGTGGCGGCGGCGATCGAGCACGTGTTCGCCGGCGATGTCTTCCAGGTCAATCTGGCGCAGCGCTTCGTCGCCCCTCTGCCGCAGGGATTCGACGCGCTCGCCTTCCACGGCCGATTGAGGCGGGTCAATCCGGCGCCCTTCGCCGCCTTCCTCGACTTCGGCGACGTGAGCATCGCATCGGCTTCGCCGGAGCGCTTCCTCGAGGTGCGGGACGGCCGGATCGAAACACGGCCAATCAAAGGCACGGCACGGCGGCTCGACGATCCGGCCGAGGACGGGCTCGCCGCCGCCCGGCTCGCCTTGAGCGAGAAGGATCGCGCCGAGAACGTCATGATCGTCGACCTGATGCGCAACGACCTGTCGCGGGTCTGCGAAGACGATTCGATCGACGTGCCGGTGCTGTGCGGGATCGAGTCCTACGCCGGCATCCATCATCTGGTCTCGGTGGCCACCGGACGGCTCGCCACCGGACGCGACGCGATCGATGCGCTCGCCGCCGCCTTCCCCGGCGGTTCGATCAGCGGGGCGCCGAAGATCAGGGCGCAGGAGGTCATCACCGAACTCGAGCGACACGGACGCGGGGTCTATTGCGGTTCGATCGGTTGGATCGGCCACGACGGCGCGATGGACCTCGACATCGCCATTCGCACCGTGGTGTTCCGCGCCGGCGAGGCGACCTTCTCGGTCGGCGGCGGCATCACCGCGCTCTCCGACCCCGCGGCCGAATACGAAGAGACGCTCATCAAGGCGGCCCGCATCCTGGCTGCGGCGGACGGCGAGGCGAAGGCCACGGCGACGGCGACGGCCACGCGGCGATGGGAGGCGGCGGAGTGATCCTCGTCCTCGACAACTACGACAGTTTCGTCGCCAACATCGGCCGCTATCTGCGCACACTCGGGGTGGAAACGATCGAGGTGCGCAACGACGCGATCTCGCCGGCGGAGGTCGAGGCGCTGGCACCACGGGCGCTGGTGATCTCACCCGGGCCGGGGCGTCCGCACGACGCGGGCGTGTCGGAGGCGTTGATCCGCCGGTTCTCCGGGCACCTGCCGATCCTCGGCGTCTGTCTCGGCCACCAGGCGATCGGCGAGGTGTTCGGCGGGCGGATCGTGCGCGCCCGCGAACCGATGCACGGCCGCGCCTCGGCGATCGACCACGACGGCTCGGGCCTCTTCGCCGGCCTGCCGCGGCCGATGAGCGTCGGGCGCTATCATTCGCTGATCGTCGATCGGGATGCGGCGTCGGCGCCGGACCTGGTGGTCACCGCGCGTAGCGAGGTCGGCGAGATCATGGGACTGTGCCACCGCCACCATCCGACCCACGGCGTGCAGTTCCATCCCGAATCGGTGCTGACGCCCGAGGGCGTCTCTCTCTTCGCCAATTTCCTGGCGATCGTCCGCGCCTTCCACGCGGGAGAAAGGATCCCGGCATGATCGTCTTCGACGGGCGGCTCCACGACGGCGACACCATCAGCTTCGATCCCGGCGATCGCGGCCTGACATTGGCGGACGGGCTGTTCGAGACGATGCTCGCCGTCGACGGGAAGGTGTTTCGCCGCGTCGCCCATCTCGATCGGATGATCGGCGGAGCCGCGGCCCTCGCCATTCCGATCGATCGGAACCGGCTCGAGGCCGATCTCGATCTGCTGCTCGACAGGTTGCCGGCCGGCGAGGTGGTGGTGCGGGTGACGCTGACCCGAGGTCCGGGGGCGCGCGGGTTGAAGCGGCCGGCGACAACGCGCCCGACGGTGATCGTCACCGCGGCGCCGTGGTCGGCCGATCCGGTGATGCGGCCGGTCGAGCTCGTCACCTCGACCATCCGGCGCAACGAGACCTCGCCGTCGGCGCGGTGGAAGACGCTGGCCTATGTCGATGCGGTCGCCGCCCTGGCCGAGGCCGAGGCGAAGGGCGCGGACGACGCGCTGCTGCTCAACGGCCGCGGAGACGTCGCCTGTACCACGATGGCCAACATCTTCGCCGTAGACGGCGATGTTCTGACGACGCCGCAGCCCGACGACGGCATCCTCACGGGCACGACGCGCGCCGTGGTGCTCGAGATCGCACGCGATTTCGGAATGTGCACCAAGGAGATGTCACGCCCCCCCGCGGAGTTCGCGAAGGCCGAGGCGATGTTCCTCACCAATTCCGTACGGCTCGTCGTTCCGGTCGCCCGTCTCGATCGGCGCCGTCATACGACCGATCACCCGGTTCTCGCCCGGTTCGCGAACGCGATCGGCGCGCGGATCGCCGCCGAATGCGGTCGCGATCCGCGCGCCGAATGAGACCCGTCACTGCTTGCGCTTGCATTCGCGATAGGCAGCGGTGCCGATGGCGAAGTCACCGCACGGATCGTATTTCTTCTTGACGATCGTGGGCTTGGGCTTCTGGACCTCGCCGCAACCGGCCATGGTCGGCGGGCAGTTGCCCGGCAAGCCGTAGGTGAGGACCTTGGTCGGATCGCCCCCGGCGCCGGAACCGGAGCTGCTTCCGCCGCCGCGGCCCCCGGCGGCCTGTGCGAAGGCGGCTCCCGTCGCCGCCAGAACCAGTGCGGTGGCGATCGCCGCGGCGGGAAGAACAGTGTACCTGAAGGACATGACATCCTCCTCTGTTCGGTTCGTCGGAGTGAGCTCCGATATTTCTCAATTGTAACATCCACGGTTGAACGGCAGCTGAACCACCGCCCGAATCCGCTCAGAAGTTCGAAAAAGAATCCCGGGTCGTCGTCCACCGGATGCCGGTCTCGACCGGCCGCCGACGAGGGCGACGCGATCGCACGCGGCGCGACCCGCGAGCGCCGAGCGCTCGCGGGTCGCCGGTCGATCTTCGGGCGAACCGTGCCATCGTCACAGTTCGGCGCGGCACTGGCGATAGAGGCGGCTGCCGGCGCGGAAGTCGCCACACGGGTCGAACCGCTTGATCTTGACGATCTTCGGAGGGGTCGTGTGTCCCGGACCGCAGGCGATGGTCGGCGGGCAGTTGCCGGGCAGGCCGTAGACGAGGACGGCCGTCGGGTCCGGTGCACCGGCACCATTCCCACCGCCGCCACCACGGCCACCGTTGCCACCGGCGGCCTGAGCGAAGGCGGACGCGATACCGCCGACGAGGGCGAAGGCCAGCGCGGCGACGGCGATGGTGAGCTGAACGCGATGGGCACGAGAGATGGTCGACATGGGGGCTCTCCTGGGGGCTCGGGGCGGGGGATCTTCCCGCCTCTCATCCGTGGGTCGCGCCGGCCGACCGATCGGTTCAAAAGAAAATCGCGGTCGGCGAAAAAAGTTTCGGCGCCCCTGCCGGAATCGCCGATTGCCGCCATGGCGCCGCCGCGCCACAGTGGCGGCGAACCGCGCGGATGCGGTGCTCGAGAGGTTCGCACGTCATGATCGCCACGACCCTCGCCCTCGCCATCGCCGCCCTCCACGTCTGGTTCCTGGTGATGGAGATGTTCCTGTGGCGGACGCCGCGGGTCCGCAAGGTGTTCGGCACGACCGAGGAGTTCGCCGCGGCCTCGGCGGTGCTCGCCGCCAATCAGGGGCTCTACAACGGCTTCCTCGCCGCCGGCCTGATCTGGGGCGTGTGGCAGGGCGCAGCGGGCCAGCCGATCGTCGCCTTCTTCCTCCTGTGCGTGGTGGTCGCCGGGGTCTACGGCGCGGCGACGGCGAGCCGGCGCATCCTCTTCGTCCAGGCGGTACCGGCGGCGCTGGCACTCGCCGCCCTCGTCGCCGGGATCTGACCTCGACGGCCTCGAACCGAACGCGACAGAGAGACCTCCGGTGCGGCGCCGATCGCCCGTTGACCGGACCCGCCCCCATGGCTAGGGTCCGGCTCGATTTTTCTCCGACGAGTTCGAGCCATGATCGACCCCGCGACCCCGACCCACATGCGCCCCGATCGCTCCTTCCAGGGGCTGATCCTCACCCTCCAGCGCTTCTGGGCCGACTACGGTTGCGTGGTGCTGCAGCCCTACGACATGGAGGTCGGCGCCGGCACCTTCCATCCGGCGACCACCCTGCGCGCCCTCGGCCCCAAACCGTGGAACGCCGCCTATGTGCAGCCGTCGCGGCGGCCGAAGGACGGACGCTACGGCGAGAACCCCAACCGATTGCAGCACTATTACCAGTTCCAGGTCATCCTAAAGCCGTCGCCGGCCGATCTGCAGGAGCTCTATCTGAAGAGCCTCTATGCCATCGGCATCGACCCCAAGACCCACGACATCCGCTTCGTCGAGGACGACTGGGAGAGCCCGACGCTCGGCGCCTGGGGGCTCGGCTGGGAGTGCTGGTGCGACGGGATGGAGGTGAGCCAGTTCACCTACTTCCAGCAGGTCGCCGGCTTCGAATGCTCGCCGGTGTCGGGTGAGCTGACCTACGGGCTCGAGCGTCTCGCCATGTACGTGCAGGGCGTCGACAACGTCTACGACCTCAACTTCAACGGCCGCGACGGCCACGACAAGGTCACCTACGGCGACGTCTTCCTCCAGGCGGAGCAGGAATATTCGCGCCACAACTTCGAACACGCCGACACGGCGATGCTGTTCAAGCAGTTCGAGATGGCGGCCGAGGCGGCGCAGAAATACGTCGCCGCCGGCTGGGAGAACGCGGACGAGAAGCGCCATCTGATGGCGCTGCCGGCCTACGACCAGTGCATCAAGGCGAGCCACGTCTTCAACCTGCTCGACGCCCGCGGCGT
>CALMFH010000188.1 GCA_937864925.1 uncultured Alphaproteobacteria bacterium
TGGGACACGTTCGACGTCGAGAGCTACACCTGGGAGGAGCGCGAGGCGATCGCCTACTGGTGGACGATCCTCTCCGTGTTCGACGCCTCGGCGCCGCCGGTCTTCGCGGCGGCCTTCATCAAGACCTACGAGGAGCACGAGGAGGATCCGGTCCGTCGCTGCTTCTTCTCGGTCACCCGGGACGAGCAGAACCACGAGCAGATGTGCGGCCTCGCCATCACCAAGCTGCTCGGCTGCGCTTCGCCGCTCGAGTACGAGCCGAAGACCGAGCTCGGCAAGCTCGCCAAGCGCAACACCCAGTGGCTCTACTACAACGGCGGCCGCTACTGGAACGGCTACAAGAAGGCGGTGCCGAAGTACTCGCTCGCGGTGCTGTTCTCGTCGTTCCTGATGGGCGAGATCGCCGCGGCGACGATCTTCCACCAGATGGCGGCGGGCTGCTCGGAGCCGGTGTTCAAGGAAGCCTTCCGCAACATCGGCCGCGACGAGGGTCGCCACATGGCGATCTGCATGGCGCTGATGGAGCGCGACTATCCGAAGCTGCCGAAGGAGGATGCGGCGGTCATCACCAAGCAGGTGCGGGCCGGCTACCTCTTCCTCTCGGCGGTGCTGTTCGAGCCGCCGGTCGAGTTCTGGGACATCCCGGACGACTTCATCGAGGTGCAGAGGAAGTGCGAGGCGGTGGCGCGCGGCGCCGGCTTCCACATTCCGACCTACGAGGCGAAGAAGGAGAACTGGAAGAAGGCGATGCTCAACCTCAAGGGCGTGCTCGACAAATACGGCATCCCCTTCCCGGCGATCCCGGAGGTGGGCATCTCCGGTGAGGAGATCCTCGACATCGACATGAGCGAGATCATCCCGGTGTTCTGAGGACGACGGGCGGAGCGGGCGCGGCGGTGCCGGACGGCACGGTGCTCGCGACGAGATCCGTAGCGGCTTCCGCCATCCGATGACAGTATGAACCATCCGGCGCGAAGACCGGACGTGGCGGCGGGCGGTGGTCCGCCGTCCGCACGTGGAACCAGGGCATCACGAGGAAACTCCATGAGCCGCATCCGCCTCTTTCCGTCGGGCAAGGAAGTCGACTGCGCCGATGGCGAAACCGTTCTCGGGGCGCTGGAGAAGGCGGGCTATGCGCTGCCCAACAACTGCCGGGCGGGCGCCTGCGGCGAATGCAAGATCATGGTCCGGGCCGGCCAGTTCGATCAGGGCATGGTGCTCGACATGGCGCTGTCGCCGGAGGACCGCAAGCACGGCTACGGGCTGATGTGCATGGCCAAGCCGATTTCCGAGGTGCTGGAGATCGAGTGGGGCACCGACGACGCCAAGCCGAAGCTCTTCCCGCCGCGCGAAAACATCTACTACGTCGTCACCGACAAGGTGGTGCGCACGCCGCGGATCACCGAGATCTCGATGCGGCCGCTGGGGGCGCCGGTGCGCTACTGGCCGGGGCAGAACATGATGATCGGCGATCCGGGCTTCGGCATCCCGGCGCGCTGCTACTCGATCGCCAACGCGCCGCGCGGCGACGGCGAACTGACCTTCCACGTCACTCGCGCCGACGGCGGCGTCACCTCGGCCTGGCTGCACGACAAGGTGACGATCGGCGATCAGGTGAAGCTCTCCGGGCCGTACGGTACCTTCATCGGTGATCCGTCGGTCGATACGCCGGTGCTGTGCCTCGCCGCCGGTTCGGGGCTGGCGCCGATCCTGGCGCTGACGGAAGCGGCGCTCAGGCGCAACTACCGGCCGCCGGTGACGCTGATGTTCTCGGCCCGCACGGCGGAGGACGTCTATTGCAAGGGGCTGATGGCATGGTGGCGGGCGCGCAACCGGCGTTTCCGCTTCATGCCGACCCTGACGCGCGAGGAGGCGGAGGGCCATCTCCACGGCCGCATCCCGGATATCCTCGCCGAGCACTTCCCCGACCTGTCGCAACACTCGGTGTTCGTCGCCGGAACGCCGGAGTTCGTCGAGGCCTGCGTGGCGGTGGTCAAGCAGTTGGGGGCGCGGCCGGAGCTGATCCACAGCGAGGGCTACTTCTCGCAGCAGGCGCCCGAGGAGGTGCCGAAGGACCGCCTGATGGGCCGGTGAGAGGGCGCGATCCGCCGTGCCGTTCCGCCACGGAAGGGGAAGTACGGAGGCGCCCGTCCCTCGGCTTGACCCGGTTCGTGCGCGGCGCGATGTTCCCTCTCGGCTCGAAACCACCTGCCGTTCCACAGCCGGAGAGAGAGGCGCAATGTCCGACCGGATCAAATATGTTCTCGACGAAGAGGCGATGCCCAAGAGCTGGTACAACATCGCCGCGGATCTGCCGACGCCGCCGGCACCGGCGCTGCATCCCGGCACCATGCAACCGGCCGGACCCGCCGATTTCGAGCCGCTGTTCCCGATGGAGCTGATCCTCCAGGAAGTGGCGACCGAGCGTTACATCGACATCCCCGAGCCGGTGCGCGACGTGCTGCGCATGTGGCGGCCGTCGCCGCTGATCCGGGCGCGGCGGCTGGAGAAGCTGCTCGACACCCCGGCGAAGATCTACTTCAAGTACGAGGGCGTCTCGCCCGCCGGCTCGCACAAGCCCAACACCGCGGTGCCGCAGGCCTGGTACAACAAGGAAGCCGGCATCAAGAAGCTGTCGACGGAGACCGGCGCCGGCCAGTGGGGCTCGTCGCTCGCCTTCGCCGGTTCGCTGTTCGGCATCGACGTCACCGTCTTCCAGGTGCGCGTCTCCTATGACCAGAAGCCCTATCGCCGGGCGCTGATGGAGACCTACGGGGCGCGCTGCATCGCCTCGCCGTCGAACGAGACCGAGTCCGGTCGCGCCGTGCTCGCGGCTCATCCCGACAGCCCCGGCTCGCTCGGTATCGCCATCTCGGAGGCGGTCGAGATCGCGGCGAAGAATCCGGACGTCAAATATGCGCTGGGGTCGGTGCTCAACCACGTGCTGCTGCACCAGACGATCATCGGCGAAGAGGCGATGATGCAGTTCGAGATGGCGGGCGACGACCCGGACGTGGTCATCGGCTGCGCCGGTGGCGGCTCGAACTTCGCCGGCATCGCCTTCCCGTTCCTGGGCCAGCAATTGCGCGGCGGGCGCAAGCGGCGGATCATCGCGGTCGAGCCGGCCGCCTGCCCGACGCTGACCCGCGGCAAGTTCGCCTACGACTTCGGCGACACCTCGCATCTGACGCCGCTGGTCAAGATGCACACGCTGGGCTCGACCTTCATCCCGCCGGGCTTCCACGCCGGTGGCCTGCGCTATCACGGCATGAGCCCGCTGGTCAGCCACGTCTACGACCTCGGGCTGATCGAGGCGCGGGCCTACAAGCAGCTCGCCTGCTTCGAGGCGGGCGTGATGTTCGCGCGCGCGGAAGGCATCGTGCCGGCGCCGGAATCGACCCATGCGGTGCGCTGCGCCATCGACGAGGCGCTGCGTTGCAAGGCCGAGGGGAAGGCCGAGACCATCCTCTTCAACCTGTCGGGCCATGGCCATTTCGACATGGGCGCCTACATCGGCTACTTCGACGGCAAGCTGGTCGATCAGGACTACGACGAGGGCGAACTGGCGGCGGCACTGGCCGACTTGCCGGCGGTCGCGGCGGAGTGAGCCGCCGGTCGGGCGGCCCCAACTGAAACGAAGAACGGCCCCGCCCCAGGGCGGGGCCGTTCTTCGTCGGCGTGCCGCTCCGCTCCGCCTCAGCCGAGGGTCAGGCGATAGAGGGCGAAGCCGCCCTGGCCGTCGCCGGCCGCTTCGATGCGGGCGCCGGTGACGGAGGCGGCGTAGGCCTTGCCGCCGGGGCCGGTCTCGAAGGTGACCGAGGTGCCGGGCGTCGCCCGGAAGCGCCAGTTGGCGTCGGCGGTCGGGTTGATGGTGCCCTGCTCCATGATGTAGCGCACCAGCACGTCGCGGTTGGTGTCGGGGCCGACGAAGATGATCGCCGCCGGGCCGACGCCGGGGAAATTGCCGCCGCCACCGGCGCGGTAGTTGTTGGTGGCGACGACGAAGCGGGCGGCCTCGTCGATCGGCTTGCCCTCGAACTTCAGGTCGACGATGCGGTGGGCGTCGGGGGCGACGAGCTTACCGTCCTTGTCGTAACGGGCCGGCTGGGTCAGGTCGATCTCGTAGGTGACGCCGTCGATGACGTCGAAGTTGTAGCTCGGGAAGGCGGTGTCGATCAGCGGCTGATCGGCCTTGCCGGGCTCGACCTTCTTGAAGATGCCGGCCGACATCTCCAGCCATTCGCGCACCGTGGCGCCGCTCACCTCCACGGCGCGCACCGTGTTGGGGTAGAGGTAGAGATCGGCGACGTTCTTGATGGCGACCGGACCGGTCGGCACGTCGGTGTAGTAGCCGGGTCCGGAGCGGCCACCGGACTTGAACGGCGCGGCGGCGGAGAGGAGCGGCAGGCTCTCCCACTTCGAGCCCTTCAACATCTGTTTCATGTACCAGAGCTGCGCCTGGGAGACGATCTGGACGCTGGGGTCGTCGGCGACGAGGGCGAAGTAGGAATGGAGCGGCGCCGAGGTCTTGCCCACCGGGCGGCGGACGTAGGCGAGGGTCTCGTCGTGGTCGGACCGGACGGCGGCGAGCACGGTGGGCACACTCTCGACCAGGGGCACGTTGGCGGTGCCCTCCTTCTTGAAGATCGGCCGAGCTTCCGAGGTGTGCGACAGGATCTTCCAGCGGCCGCCCTGCTTCTCGATCAGGAGATCGACGATGCCGAGATGCGAGCCCCAGAAGCCGGCCATCACCGCCGGTTTGCCGGCGATGGTGCCGGCCTTGTTGTCGATGCCGGGGCCGTCGGGGAAGGCGGGTTTCGGCCCGAGATCGGGGAAGACGAAGTGCTGGTGGCCGGTGAAGACGACGTCGACACCGGGGACGGCCGCGACATGGAAGGACGAGTTCTCCATCCGGTCGGCATGGGCGGCGGTGTCGATGCCGGCATGCGAAAGGGCGACGACGATGTCGGCGCCGGCCTCCTTCATCTGCGGCACCCAGGCGCGGGCCGCCTCGACGGCGTCGCGGGTCGTGACCTTGCCCTCGAGGTTCTTGGCGTCCCAGACCATGACCTGCGGCGGCACGAAGCCGATGAAGCCGACCTTGACCCGCTCCTTCACCCCGGCGCCGTCGACGATCTCCTTCTCGACGATGAGATAGGGCTTGGTCAGCAGCGGGTCCCTGGTCGGGTCGGCGCCGAGCACCGTCGCCTTGACCAGATTGGCGCAGACGAAGGGGAAGGCGGCCCCCGCTTCGGCCGCGGCGAGGAAATCGAGACCGTAGTTGAACTCGTGATTGCCGTAGGCGGCGACGGTGTAGTCGAGGGTGTTCATCGCCTTGAACACCGGATGGACGTCACCCGCCTTCAGCCGCTTCTCGGTGGCGATGTAGTCGCCCATCGGGTTGCCCTGGATGATGTCGCCGTTGTCGACCAGCATCGCATTGGCCGCCTCGGCGCGGATGGCGGCGACGATCGCGGCGGTGCGGGCGAGACCGAATGTGTCGGTGGGGCGGTCGGAATAGTAATCGTAGGGGAAGACCGCGACGTGCAGGTCGGTCGTCTCCATGATCCTGAGATGTGCCTGGCCGGCGGTGGCGCGGGCGGCGAAGGGATGGAGGAGGACGAAGGTACCGGCGGCGGTGCCGGCGAGGAAGGCGCGACGATCGATCAGGCGAGACGGCGTGGAGTTCGGAGCGCGCATGGTGCTTCTCCCCGACGGGTGGAAGACGCACATCCTCTCGCACGCCCGTCACGACGGACTCGTGACGCCGGCCGCAATCTCGGCGCTTCCGGTGCCGATCTTCGCGCCGGTCGGGGGGTGAGGCAAGGGGCGGCGTGTGTGCCGGCTCAACCCTGACCGCGCTCGCGTCTGCCGCGATGGCCGGCGCCGCCCTTGCCTCGATGCGGGCGCTTCGGGCCGTCGGTACGAGGACCGCGCCCCCGACCGGGGCGGTCGCGGACGGGGGCGTCGGGCAGCGGCTCGGCCGGGACGATGACGATCGCCTCCTCGTCGGGGCGACGGGCATTGGCGGCGAAGCGTCCGGCAACGTCGGCACGCACCTCGAAGCGGCTCTCGCGATCGAAGATGCGGATGGTGCCGATGTCGCCGCGGTCGATGCCGCCGCGACGGCACAGCATCGGCAGCAGCCAGCGCGGATCGGCGTTGCGGTCGCGGCCGACGTCGCAGCGGAACCAGACGCCGGCGGTACCGTCGCCGTGGTCCGTCCGCTCGGGGCGTTCCCGACGCTCGCGACGTTCGAACTCGACCGGGTCGACCACTTCTTCCGCCGCCGGAAGGCGCGCCCGCCACAGGCGGACGAGGGCGCCGGCGATCTCCTCCGGCGTGCGGGTCTCCATCAGCAACTTCGCGAAATCGGCGTCGTCCTCGGTGATGCCACCGGCGATCATCGGATCGGCCGCCAGCCGGTCGCGATCGAGGCCGCGGATCTCGTCGGCCGAGGGCGGGCCGCCCCAGGCGGGACGGATGCCGGCATCCATCAAAAGGCGCTCGGCGCGACGGCGCGACTTCGGCGGTACCAGGAGGCAGCTCACCCCCTTGCGCCCGGCCCGACCGGTGCGGCCGGAGCGATGCTGGAAGACCTCGCGGTCGTGCGGCAACTCGGCGTGGACGACGAGGTCGAGGTTGGGCAGGTCGATGCCGCGGGCGGCGACGTCGGTGGCGACGCACACGCGGGCGCGACCGTCGCGCAGGGCCTGGAGGGCGAGATTGCGCTCGTGCTGGCCGAGTTCGCCGGAGAGCGCCACGGCGGCGAAGCCGCGCTCCTGCAGCGTCGCCTGGAGATGGCGCACCGCCTCGCGGGTGTTGGCGAAGACGATCGTCGCGGGGGCGTCGTGGAAGCGCAGCAGGTTGACCACGGCCGCCTCGACCTCCTTCGGCGCGACACGAACGGCGCGATGCTCGATGTCGGCGTGGCCGCGGGTGGCGCCCGTCACCGCGATGCGGCGGGCGTCGCGCTGATAGTTCTGGGCGAGCTGGACGATGCCCTTGGGGAGCGTCGCCGAGAACATCAGGGTGCGGCGTTCGGCCGGAGTCGCGTCGAGGATGAACTCGAGATCGTCGCGGAAGCCCATGTCGAGCATCTCGTCGGCCTCGTCGAGGACGACGGCGGCGAGGGCGTCGAGGCGCAGTCCACCGCGCTCGAGATGGTCGCGCAGGCGGCCGGGGGTGCCGACGACGATGTGGGCGCCGGCATCGAGGCGGCGGCGCTCGGCGCGCGGGTCCATACCACCGACGCAGGCGGTGATACGGGCGCCGGCGTGTTCGTAGAGCCAGGAGAGTTCGCGCTCGACCTGGAGGGCGAGTTCGCGGGTGGGCGCGACGACCAGGGCGAGCGGAGCGTCGGCCGGTCCGAGGGCCTCGGCCGTGCCGATCACTTCGGCGGCGATCGCCAGACCGAAGGCGACGGTCTTGCCCGAGCCGGTCTGGGCCGAGACGAGCAGGTCGCGCCCGGCGGTGTCCTCGGCCAGCACGGCGGCCTGGACGGGGGTCGGTTCGGAATAGTCGCGTTCGGCGAGCGCGCGAGCGAGCGCCGCATGGGTCTTGGAGAAGGCCACGAGGGTCGGGTCCATGAGCGAGAGGTCGCCGCCGAGGGTCTCGGCGGGCCACGTCGGTTCGGCCGCGGTCGGATCGACGAAGCGAAGAACGGCGCGCCGTGCGCATCGGGAACGGCGAACACCCCTGTATCGGCGCTTCCTGTAGCACGCGCCCCGGTCGGACGTCGACCCCCTCGAAAAATCGGCGATTTCGGCCGGTCCCACGGTGGTCGGCCACATCGTTCGGACCCGGCCGGGGGGACGCTTCGGTCGACGCGGCGGAATTGTCTCGAAGACCGCTACATCGACTTCCTCCCCCCCTGTCGAAGTCGGATCCATCCTATCTCGAGCCGCCGGAGAGGTCCGACGCGGGTCCGTTCGAATCGAACACGAGGGTGGGAGCGGGAGGGAAGACCGTGGCCGATCCACCGACACGGGCGCACGTATGGTGCCGAATACCTCCGTCTTCGGCTCTCCCCGAAGAAGAGACGAGGGGCGGATGCGACCGCCTTCGCCACATCGATGGGGCCGCGAGGCGTGAACTCGTGCGTTCGGTGTCAATGCCGCCCGCGGAACGACAGCAGCAGCTGGGCGACGTCGGCGATCAGCAGCAGCAGGGCGGTGATCTGCCAGAAGCGCAACGGGTTGCGCTCGACCAGGGGGCGGGTGCCGCCGCCCGGGCGGGTCGTCGTCGGATGGCGCAGTTCGTGGGTGAACTCCGACAGCACCTCGAAGCGCTGGTTCGGATCGACCACCACCGCCCGCCGCAACACCTCGTCGACCCACACCGGAATGTCGCGTTCGTCGTCGAGGGCGGAGGCATAGACGAGCGAGCGCTGGGCGGCGCGGGTGCGGGCCGCGGCGACCTTCGTCCCGAAGGGGAGGCGGCCGGTCAGCATGTGGTAGGCGATGACGCCGAGCGAATAGAGGTCCGAGCGGTTGGTACCGCCCTCGCCGAGATAGTACTCCGGGGCGGTGTAGGGTGCGGTTCCGAGCACGTCGGTGGCATCGAGATCGGGCGCCGCCTCGATCACCCCGGCCACCCGGGTCGAGCCGAAGTCGATGATCTTCACCGTGCCGGTGCGGTCGATCATGACGTTGGCGGGGCGCAGGTCCTGGTGGAGCATCTCCTTGCGGTGAAAGGCGCGCAGGCCCTTGGCGATCTGCTCGACGATGCCGCGTACCGTCTCGAGGTCCGGGGTGGGATGATCGGTCATCCACTGCGCCAGGGTCTGGCCGTCGACCCATTCGGTGACGATGTAGAGGTAGTGGCGCGGCCGCGTCGCCGGCACCGGCTTCAGCACGTGCGGGCTGTCGAGCCGCCGCGCCACCCAGTCCTCCATCATGAAGCGCTTGAGATAGACGGCGTCGTCGCGGCAGTCGATCGACGGGATCTTCAGCGCCACCAACTGGTCGGTGTCGAGATCGGTGGCGAGGTAGATGTGGCTGCGCGACGAGGCATGGATCTGGCGCTCGATGCGGTAGCCGTCGAAGACCTGCCGGGCCCGGAGCAGCGGCGGCAGTGGCAGTTGCGTCGCCTTGCCCATGACCTCGGCGGCATCGCCCTCGGGCAGATCGTCGATGCGGACGATCTGGATCGTCAGGTTGTCGGTCGAGCCTCGTGCCAGCGCTTCGGCGATGATGGCGCGCGCCGCCGCGTCGAGGTCGTCGGCGTTCGCGGCGATCGTCTCGGCGACGAAGCGCGCGTCGATGTGGTCGTGGACGCCGTCGGTGGTCAGCAGGAAGACGTCGCCGCGGGCGAGCGGCACGACGCGGTGGTCGATCTCGACGTCGCGGTCCATGCCCAGCGCTCGGGCGAGATAGGACTGTTCGGAGGAGACGACCAGGCGGTGGTCTTCGGTCAGTTGCTCCAGCGATTGGCCGACCAGCCGTTGGATACGGCTGTCGCCGACGTGGAACAGGTGGGCCGTCGCCGACTTCAGCACCAGCCCGGAGAAGGTGCAGACGTAGCCCTTGTCGCGGTCGTGAGCCCAGCGGCTGCGACGGGTCTCGGCGTGGAGCCAGGAGTTCGAAGCGGCGAGGACGCGGTGGACCGAGGTCTTCACCGTCCAGGCGTCGGAGGTGCAATAATAATCGGTGAGGAAGGCCTTGACGGCGGACTCGCTCGCCACCCGGCTGACGCTGCTCGACGAGATGCCGTCGGCGATCGCGATGGCGATGCCCTTCAGCGTCAGGGTCGGTTCGTCGGGGATCATCGCCCCGTGGAAGTCCTGGTTGGTGTCCTTGACGCCCCTGTCGGAGTGCTGGCCGATCGAGATGCGGAGACGACGCGACATCGGGGGCCTCGAGAGAAACGGACCCCGCCCCGATGAGGGCGAGGTCCTCGGCGGAACGCGAACGCGCGACGCGCCGATCAGCCGATCTTACGCTTCGGCGCGGTCTTGTAGTGGGTGGAATAGAGGGTCGCGCCGACGAAGGTCAGACCGCCGACGAGGTTGCCGATCACGGTCGGGATCTCGTTCCAGATGAAATAGTCCATCCAGGTGAACTTGCCGCCCAGCATCAGGCCCGACGGGAACAGGAACATGTTCACGATCGAGTGCTCGAAGCCCATGTAGAAGAACACCAGGATGGGCATCCACATGGCGATGACCTTGCCGGAGACGGCGGTCGACATCATCGCCGCGACGACGCCGGTCGACACCATCCAGTTGCACATCACGCCACGGATGAACAGGGTCAGCATGCCGGCGGCGCCGTGGGCGGCGTAGCCGAGGGTGCGGCTCTCACCGATGGTGCCGAGGCGCTTGCCGACCTCGTTGGGGGCCTCGGTGAAGCCGAAGGTGACGATGATCGCCATGAACAGGGCGACGGTCAGGGCGCCGGCGAAGTTGCCGAAGAAGACCAGCGTCCAGTTGCGCATGACGCCGCCCCAGGTGGCGCCCGGACGCTTGTCCATGACGGCGAGCGGGGCGAGCGTGAAGACGCCGGTCAGGAGGTCGAAGCCGAGCAGGTAGAGCATCGAGAAGCCGACCGGGAACAGCAGCGAGCCGATCAGGTGGTTGCCGGTATTGACGGTGACCGTGACCGCGAAGGCGGCGGCGAGCGCCAGGATGGCGCCGGCCATGTAGGCGCGGATCAGGGTGTCGCGGGTCGACATGTAGAGCTTGGATTCGCCGGCATCGACCATCTTGGTGACGAATTCGGAAGGAGCGAGATAGGCCATCGGGGGTCCTCGGGATGGGGAGTGTCGGGAGTAGGGTCAGGGCGCAGCGGCGACGCCCATGTCGATGAAGACGCGCTCGTTCTCGATCTTGATCGGGAACGAACGGGCACAACCGTGATCGGCGCCGGTGGCGTTGCCGCTCTCCAGGTCGATGACCCAGTTGTGGAGCGGGCAGGCGACCTTGCGGCCGTGGACGATGCCTTCCGAGAGCGGTCCACCCTTGTGCGGGCACCTGTTCTCGAGGGCGAAGACCTCGTCGTTGGCGGTGCGGAACACCGCGATGTCGCGACGTGGCACCTGGACGGTGCGGGCGCCGCGCTTGGGGATGGCGGAGAGCGGTCCGAGGTCGAACCAGTACTGTTTGGCGTCGGTCATGGGATCACTCGGCGGCAGGGGCGGGGATGATGTCGAGCTTGGCGAGCGGCATGAACTCGTGCAGCTCGCGGCCGGCGACGCGCTCGGCCCAGGGGTCCTTGCGGACGGCGCGCTGCGAGATCATGAAGCGGTCGTAGAGCGCCCTGCGTTCGGCGAGGTCGTCGATGATCCGCGCACGGATGGTGTCGAGCCCGACCTTCTCCGACCACTTGTAGAGACGGTCGAGATAGACGGCGCCTTCGCGATAGGCCTGGAGCACGGCGGCGCAGACCTCGAGCGCCTCCTCCTCGGTGTCGACGTGGCCGAGGAGATCGGTGGCGCGGACGTGCAGGCCGGCGGCGCCGGCGATGTGGATGTCGTAGCCACTGTCGACGCAGATGACGCCGATGTCCTTGACCGTCGCCTCCGAGCAGTTGCGCGGGCAGCCGGAGACCGCGAGCTTGACCTTGGCCGGGGTCCACGAGCCGCACATCAGCTTCTCGAGCTTGACGCCGAGGCCCATGCTGTCCTGGGTGCCGAAGCGGCACCACGACTTGCCGACGCAGGTCTTCACGGTGCGCAGGCCCTTCGAGTAGGCGTGGCCGGAGACCATGCCCGCATCGTTGAGGTCCTTCCAGATCGCGGTCAGCCGCTCCTTGGGGATGCCGAGGAAGTCGACGCGCTGCCCGCCGGTCATCTTGACCAGCGGCACCTGATGCTTCTCGGCGATCTCGCCGATCGCCTTGAGCTCGGCGGCGGTGGTCAACCCGCCCCACATGCGCGGCACCACCGAGAAGGTGCCGTCCTTCTGGATGTTGGCGTGGAGGCGCTCGTTGACGAAGCGCGATTGCAGATCGTCGCGGTATTCTCCCGGCCAAGCGGCGATCAGGTAGTAGTTGAGCGCCGGGCGGCACGACGGGCAGCCGCAGGAGGTCTTCCAGCCGAGCTCCTGCATGACGGCGGGAACCGACTTCAGCTCCTTGGCGACGATGCGCTCGCGCACTTCCTCGTGGGTGAGGTCGGTGCACTTGCACATCGGCTTGCGCGACGCGGCGGCATAGGCGTCGCCGAGCGTGGCGGCGAGCACCGCCTCGACCTTGGCCGTACACTGGCCGCAGGAGGCCGAGGCCTTGGTGACGGCGCGGACCTCGTCGAGGGTGGTGAGGCCCTTGGCGGTGATCGCCGCGACGATCGTCCCCTTCGAGACGCCGTTGCAGCCGCAGATCTCGGCGTCGTCGGAGAGTGCCGCCACCGCCGCGACCGGATCGAGCGCCGCGCCGCCGCCCTGGAAGGCCTGGCCGTAGATCAGCGTCTCGCGCATCTCCGAGACGTCGGCCTGCTTCTTGATCAGGTCGAAGTACCACGACCCGTCGGCGACGTCGCCGTAGAGCACCGCGCCGACGATCCGGCCGTCGCGCAGGATGACGCGCTTGTAGACGCCGCGGGAGGGATCGCGCAGCACCACCTCGTCGGTGTCGTCGCCCTCGGAGAAGTCGCCGGCGGAGAAGAGGTCGACGCCCGTCACCTTGAGCTTGGTCGAGGTGATCGAGCCGGCGTAACCGGCGCCGGTCTCGCCGGCGAGGCGGGCAGCGAGCACCTTGCCCATCTCGTAGAGCGGCGCGACGAGGCCATAGCACTGGCCGCGATGTTGGACGCATTCGCCGACCGCCGAGATCGCCGGATCGGAGGTGGCGAGATGGTCGTCGACGACGATGCCGCGCTCGACCGCGAGCCCGGCGCTCTTCGCCAGCGCCGCGTTGGGTCGGATGCCGACGGCCATGACGACGAGATCGGCGGGCAGCGTCCGGCCGTCTTCGAGCTTGATCGCCTCGACCTTGCCGTCGCCGAGGATGGCGGTGGTGTTGGCGCCGGTCTCGATGGTGATGCCGCGCTTCTCGATCGCCTTCTTCAACAGATAGGCGGCGTTCTGGTCGAGCTGGCGCTCCATCAGGATCGGCATCAGGTGGACGACGGTCACCTTCATGCCCTTCTGTGCCAGACCGGCCGCCGCCTCGAGACCGAGGAGGCCGCCGCCGATGACCACCGCGTCGCCGCCCTTCGCGGCGGCGGCGAGCATCTTCTCGACGTCGTCGAGGTCGCGGAAGGTGACGACGCCGGGGAGTGCGTTGCCGGGGACCGGAATGACGAAGGGATCGGAGCCGGTGGCGATCACCAGCTCGTCGTAGGCGACGACGGTGCCGGCCGAGGAGGTGACGGTCCTGCCGGCGCGATCGATGGCGACGATCTTCTCGCCGCGCTTCAGATCGATGCCGTTCTCGGCGTACCAGCCGTCGCCGTGGATGACGATGTCCTCGTAGACCTTCTCGCCGGAGAGCACCGGCGACAGCATGATGCGGTCGTAGTTCACCCGCGGCTCGGCACCGAAGATCGTCACGTCATAGGCGCCGGGCGCCCGCGCGAAGAGATCTTCCAGCATGCGGCCGGCGGCCATGCCGTTGCCGACCACGACGAGCTTACGCCGTTGAGAGACCTGTGACGTCACGATGGGACCTCCTGCATCGAACCGTTGCGGTGAAGGCAGGTCTCGCGCGTCGCTCGGGGATTCGTCACGACGCCTCACCCGGCCGCGCGCGTCGCATGGCGGGGAAAACGAGCCTGCGCGCGGCCACCTTTGGCCATGCGACCGGCAAGCGGTCGTCGTCGTTGACGTCCATTCGGTCGCAATGTCCGTGCCAGGGTGCGCGGATGCCGCGCAGCTCCGGAATTCGCCGCGAATTCGCCGATGGTGGACACAGAGATCGACTCGCGATCTGCCCATGGATTGGGCGACTGCGTGTCCGAGCGTCGTTCGTTGCCCAAAGATCGGGCTCCATCTCGGGCGTGGTCGCCACCGGCCCGATCGCGCGGTGATGCCCCGCCCTGTCGGAGCCATCCGATGTTCGGCCCGTTGCGGGTGCTGCGCGCCGTCATCGGCCACAAGGGCGACGCGGCGCTCGTGCCCGACCTTCGCGGGGTGGAACAAATGCGGCTCGCGCAACAGGCCTTCCGGGCGATGGCCGAGGATGAAGCGGAAACAGAAGTTGCCAACCCGGAACGGGGGTCAGCAAGAACGGTGGGCTGAGCCCTTGAAACGTCGCGGGAGAGAAAGAAATGGCGCGCCCTACGGGACAAAACTGGGAACATTTATGTGATTGAAATCGTGTAAT
>CALMFH010000189.1 GCA_937864925.1 uncultured Alphaproteobacteria bacterium
TCACTCTCGCCGACCTCGAGACCATCATCGCGCGGCGTTCGACCTCGGACGACGACAAGTCCTACACCCGCAAGCTGGTGGGCAAGGGCATGGCGTACTGCGCCAAGAAGCTCGGCGAAGAAGGGGTCGAAGCGGCGCTCGCCGCCGCGGCCGGGTCCCGCAAGGAACTGGTCGGCGAGGCGGCGGACCTCATCTATCACCTTCTGGTGGTGTTGAAGGTCGCCGAGGTGTCGGTCGCCGAGGTGATGGACGAGCTCGCCGGACGCACCGTCCGCACCGGGCTCGAAGAGAAGGCGGCTCGGCCGCAGGACTGATCGGCCGCACCGGTTTCGGCTCGGCCCGGTGTGGAGTATCGTGGCGGACGTCCCGCGGGGACGCGCCGGCGACGGAGGGGGTTCCACTGGTGGATCAGCAGACCGATCGCCGCGGCCGTCGCGAGACGTCCGTCAAGTCGGGCGAACTGTCGCCCTATCGCCGCTTCGAGCGCGAAGAATGGGCGCATCTGCGCGCCGACATGCCCATGACCCTCGACGAGGCCGATCTCGAGCGCCTGCGCGGCCTCAACGATCCGGTCAGCCTCGAAGAGGTGGTGAAGATCTACCTGCCGCTCTCCCGCCTGTTGTCGCTCTACGTCGAGGCGACCCAGGGCCTCTTCCGCGTCACCAACAGCTTCCTCGGCGGCGAGGGTGCCAAGGTGCCCTTCGTCATCGGCATCGCCGGCTCGGTGGCGGTCGGCAAGTCGACGACGGCGCGTATTCTCCGGGCGCTGCTGTCGCGCTGGGCCTCGAGCCCCAAGGTCGACCTCGTCACCACCGACGGCTTCCTCTATCCCAACGCCGTGCTCGCCCGCGAGGGGCTGATGCGCCGCAAGGGCTTCCCGGAGAGCTACGACCTGCCGGCGCTGCTCGAGTTCCTCGCCGCCATCAAGGCCGGCAAGGGCGCGGTGACCGCCCCGGTCTATTCCCACCTCGTCTACGACGTGGTGCCGGGCGAGACCGTCACCATCGACCGACCCGACATCCTCATCCTCGAGGGCCTCAACGTTCTGCAGACCTCGAAACTGCCGAAGAACGGCCAGGGCCTGCCCTTCGTCTCCGACTTCTTCGACTTCTCGATCTATCTCGACGCCGACGACCCGCTGCTCCGGCACTGGTACGTCGAGCGCTTCATGCGCCTGCGCGAGACCGCCTTCCGCAACCCGCAGAGCTATTTCCATCGCTATGCGCAGTTGACCGACGACGAGGCGGTGAAGACCGCCGACGATCTGTGGACCAACATCAACTTGGTCAACCTGCACGACAGCATCCGCCCCACGCGACCGCGTGCCGACCTGGTCCTGATCAAGGGCGCCGATCACCGCATCCAGTCGGTGGACCTGAGGAAGCTGTGAGGGGCGAGCCCCGCGGCCTCCCTCCCCCTTCGCGGGGGAGGGCAGGGGTGGGGGGCGGCTCTGCGAGCGACGGCTTCGCCGGATCGTGAACTCGACGGGCCGAGACCATGGCGACGCCCCCCTCCGACCCGGCCGAGCCGGACCGCCTCTCCCGCGAGGGGGGAGGGGACCTGCACGGTCGAGGAGCGGCCCCGGCGGCCCGCCCCGTTCACGCTCCCGCCAACCTCCGATGGCGGGCCACTCGCCGCGCTGATACTGTGCCGGCCGCTGATCCTCGCCATGAGACGCCCATGCTCGCCGACAAGCGCATCCTTCTCGTCATCGGCGGCGGCATCGCCGCCTACAAGTGCCTCGACCTGATCCGCCGCCTGCGCGAGCGCGGGTGCCGGGTTCGGGTGGTGATGACCGCGGCGGCGAAGGAATTCGTCACGCCGCTGTCGGTCGGGGCGCTGACCGAGGACCGGGTGTATTCCGATCTCTTCGACCTCACTGCCGAGCACGAGATCGGCCACATCCGCCTGTCGCGCGAGGCCGACCTCGTCGTCGTCGCCCCGGCGACCGCCGATCTCCTCGCCAAGATGGCGAACGGCCTCGCCAACGATCTCGCCACCAACGTGCTCCTGGCGACCGACAAACCGGTGCTCGTCGCCCCGGCGATGAACCCTCGTATGTGGACGCACCCGGCGACCGTCCGCAACGCGCGGCAGCTCGCCGCCGACGGCATCCACTTCGTCGGCCCGAACGTCGGCGCCATGGCCGAGCGCGGCGAATTCGGCGCCGGACGCATGGCCGAGCCGATGGAGATCCTCGCCGCGATCGAGGCCGTCTTCACGCAAGTCGCGGGGCCGCGTCCGCTCGCCGGCCGCCGCGTGCTGGTCACCGCCGGCCCGACCCACGAGCCGATCGATCCCGTCCGCTACATCGCCAACCGCTCGTCGGGCAAGCAGGGCTATGCCATCGCCGCCGCGCTCGCCCGCGCCGGAGCGGAGGTGACGCTGGTTTCCGGCCCGGTGGCACTTCCCGATCCGGCCGGGGTGACGACCATTCGGGTCGAGACGGCGCGCCAGATGCTGGAAGCGGTGGAGACGGCGTTGCCCGTCGACGTCGCGGTGATGGCGGCCGCGGTCGCCGACTGGCGCGTCGCCGCGGAGGCGACGGAGAAGATCAAGAAAGGGGCGAGTGGGGTGCCGATTCTCGCCTTCGTCGAGAACCCCGACATCCTGGCGACCATCGGCCGCCATGCGACGCTACGCCCCCGCCTCGTCGTCGGCTTCGCGGCCGAGACCGAGAGCCTGATCGCCAACGCCCGCGCCAAGTTGGCCAAGAAGGGCGCCGACCTCATCGTCGCCAACGACGTCTCTCCCGAGACCGGCATCATGGGCGGCGACCGCAACACGGTGCGGATCGTCGAGGCGTCGGGCGTCACCGATTGGCCGGACCTGCCCAAGGGCGAGGTCGCCGAGAAGTTGGTGGAGCTGATCGTCGAGCGGTCGGGGTGAGGGGCGGGTCGGGTTGCGGGAAACACCTCCCCTCGGTCATCATCGGCCGAGCGAAGCGAGGGCAAGGCGATCCGATGTCCCCCGTGAAGGGTCCATGGTCTTCGTCTGGACCCCGGCGGGTCGGAGACACGGGACGCTCCCTATCGGCGTCACCGATGATCTCCGCCGGCGAGCCGGCTCCGGCCGGGGACGATGGCCGTTCCGGCGACCGCGACCCTCCCGTTCACCCCACCATCCCCTCGATCACCTTCAGCATCTTCTCGATGTCCTGCGGCCGGGACAGGCGGTGGTCGCCGTCGGGGATCAGCGACAGGGTGACATCATCACGGGTGAGATGCGTCGTGAGCCTGACCGCATGGCGCCACGGCACCGAGGTGTCCATCACCCCCTGCAGGATCACCACCGGGCAACCGAGCTCGATCTCCTGTCCGAGGACGAGGTTCTTCCGCCCGTCCTCGATCAGGGCGCGGGTGATGAGATGGGACTCGTCGGAATACTCCGACGGCTCGCGATGGACCCCGGTCTCCAGGATCTCGCGGCGGATCTCGTCCGAGAACCCCGCCCACATCAGTTCCTCGGTGAAGTCCGGCGCCGGCGCGATCAGCACCATCGCGTGCAGTCGCGAAGCGTCCCGCCCGACCGCGGCGAGATGGGCACGCGCCAACAGCAGCGCCATCCAGCCGCCCATCGACGAGCCGATCAGGATCTGTGGACCTTCGGTGGTGTCGAAGACGGCCTGCGCCTCCTCGGCCCAGCGCGAGATGGTGCCGTCCTCGAAGCGGCCGCCGGAGAGGCCATGGCCGGAATAGTCGAAGCGGGTGACGGCGAGGCCACGGTCACGCCCGAAATCGTCCAGCGCCAACGCCTTGGTGCCGGCCATGTCGGAGCGGAAGCCGCCGAGCCAGAAGAGCCCGGGGCCGGCACCCGCCCGGCCGATCACCGCGATCTCGCGTGCTGCCGCCCCCACCCCCACGGTGATCCGCTCCGCCGTCCCGCTCATGCCCTTCGCCTCTCCGTCGCGTGTCGCTCGCCACTCTCTCTAACCCGAGCCGGGCGGTGGTGGGAGACGTCGACCGGCCGATCCACACCTGTCGCAGCCCCCGGCAGCGGTGGCGACGGTTCACTCCCTTCGATTCACTTCCGGATCGGGCCGGATGGTCGAGATCGACGGATCGATGAATCGGGGGGGCTGATTTCGCGAGGCGGACGGGCGTCACCCGTCGCGATCGAAGTACGAGCTGCGACCACACGTCGCCGGCGTTGACTTCCGTGCGGATTCGGCGAATTGTCTCGCCATCGGTTCGGCGCGGGTGAGCCCGTCGGCCGAAGGCCTCGGCGTTTCGCGTTCGGGGCTTTTCGTGCAAGGCCTCGCCTCTCTCGGTCTTCGGAACCGGGCGGGCGGGGAGCCGACCCCATCAGAGGAGATCACGACCATTCGCCGTCCGTTTCGCGCACCGCCGCCGCCCAAGGAAGGGCCGCGTATCAACCGGGAGATCCGGGGCGTTCCCCAGATCCAGCTGATCGACGAGGAAGGCAACAACGTCGGCGTCGTGTCGTTCTACGACGCGCTCGACCGCGCCGAGGAGGTCGGTCTCGATCTCGTCGAGATCGCGCCGAACTCGGCGCCGCCCGTCTGCAAGCTGCTCGACTACGGTCGCTTCAAGTACCAGTCGCAGAAGAAGGCGGCCGAGGCGCGCAAGAACCAGAAGGTCGTCGAGATCAAGGAGGTCAAGCTCCGTCCCGGCATCGACGACCACGACTACGACGTCAAGATGAAGCAGTCGCGGCGGTTCTTCGAGGAAGGCGACAAGGTCAAGATCACCCTGCGCTTCCGCGGCCGTGAGATGGCCCACCAGGACCTCGGCATCCAGCTGCTCGATCGCGTCCGTCAGGATGTCGGCGACATCGCCAAGGTCGAGTCGGAGCCCCGTCTCGAAGGCAAGCAGATGATCATGATCCTGGCGCCGCGCTGAGCGGTCGCCGATCGATCGAACCCCGCGCTCGACCCGGTCGGCGCGGGGTCGTCGTTTCGGGGGAGGGGAGACCCCCTGGACAACGGGGCCCGCGGCGATCGCGAGCCCTCGACGACGACGGAGGCGGACGTCGCCATGACCTCGACCACTCGATCGCTGCGCTGGCGCCTCGGCACCGGCGACGCCGCCGGCCTCGAGCACGTCGAGGTGAAGATCGCCGACAGCGGTATCGCCGCGGAAGCGGTGGTGATCGCCGGTGCCGGTGAAACCGCCCACGGCGCGCGCTGGCGCATCGTCGTCGATCCCGACTGGACCTGCACCCGCTCGCTCCATCTCACCCGTCTCGGCGGCCCCACCGTGGCGCTGCGCCACGACGGCTACGGTGCCTGGTCGGACGGCGAGGGCAAGCCCCGCAAGGACTTCGCCGGCCTCGCCGATTGCCTGATCGAGGGCTCGCCCTTCGGCATCACCCAGATCCTGAAGCGCCTCGGCGCCAAGGCGCTGAAGACGCAGAGCCTCGACGTCGTCGCCGTCACCCTGCCGGGGCTCGAGCCCACCCGCGCCACGCTGAAGTTCGAGCCGCTCGAGGCCGGCTGTCGCTGGCGCCTGACGCGCGGCGACACCGCGATCGAGATCGCGGTCGACGACGGCGGTTTCGTCACCACCTACGGCGAGACCGCGACCCGCATCGGCGCGATCGCCGCGGCCTGAGCCGACTTTCGGCCCCACCCCGTTGCATTTCCCGGCTTCGCCGCCTATAACCCGCCGGTCTTGCGAGCCGCCCGGCTGATCATAGGGCATGCCGTGGCGGTTCTCGAAGGCTCGAACCCAATGTCAATTCGTGGACTCGGGGGTTCACACGCGGTCGACCGATCGCGTGACCGGTGGAGCTTCCGGGCTCGCCGTTCCGGGTCCTGCAACTCGAGAGAGAGCCAAATGCCCAAGATGAAGACCAAGAGCGGCGCCAAGAAGCGCTTCAAGCTCACGGCCACCGGCAAGGTCAAGGTCGCTCAGGCCGGCAAGCGCCACGGCATGATCAAGCGGACGACCAAGTTCATCCGCAATGCCCGCGGCACCACCGTTCTCGCCGAGGCGGATGCCAACATCGTCAAGAAGTACTTCTTGCCGAACGCCTGAACCCGCCCCTTGAACCTGTCGATCTGAAGGAAATTCTACCATGGCTCGTGTCAAGCGCGGCGTGACCGCTCACGCGAAGCACAAGAAGGTGCTGAAGGCGGCGAAGGGCTACTACGGCCGCCGCAAGAACACCATCCGCACCGCGAAGGCCGCGGTCGAGAAGGGCATGATCTATGCCTATCGCGACCGCAAGAACAAGAAGCGCAACTTCCGCGCCCTGTGGATCCAGCGCATCAACGCCGGCGTCCGTCAGGTCGACGCGACGATGACCTACTCGCGCTTCATCGACGGCCTCGCCAAGGCCGGCATCGAGGTCGACCGCAAGGTCCTCTCCGATCTCGCGATCACCGCGCCGGAGGCCTTCGCCGAGCTCGTCGTCAAGGCCCGCGCCGCCGTCGAGGCCGCCAAGGCCGCCTGATCGGCGCCGTCGATCCGAAATCACCGAAGGCGGTGGGGGGCGACCCCGCCGCCTTCGCCGTTTCGGGCCTCACCCCTTCTCGAAGCGGGTGATGGCGGCGAGGAAGGTGTCACCGAAGCGGGCGAGCTTGGCCGCACCCACCCCGTGGATCTCGGCCATCTCGTCGCGCGTCTTCGGTCGTGCCCGCGCCATCTCGATCAGCGTGCGGTCGGCGAAGACGACATAGGCCGGGGCGTTCAGATCCCGCGCCAGTGCGGCGCGCTCGGCCTTGAGGGCGGCGAGGAGATCGCTCTCCTCGGCATCGAGCCCGGCCGCTGTGACCTTCTCGACACGCGCCGCCTTCTTGCGCCCCTTCTCCTTGGCCCCCTCGACCACGTCGCGGCGGAAGGTGACCGCGGTTCTCCCCTTCAGCACCTCGACGCCGGCCTCGGTGACGAACCAGCGGCCGTGGGCCGAAAGGTCGACGTCGGCGAGGCCGAGGGCGAGGAGCTGGCGGAAGATCGCCCGCCACTGCGCCTTGGTGAATTCCCGCCCGCAGCCGAAGGTCTTGAGGCTGGTGTGGCCGAAGCGGATCATGTTGTCGGTCGCCTCGCCGGTGAGAAGCGCCACGAGGTGGACCTCGCCGAAGCGCTCGCCGGTCCGCACCATCGCCGACAGTGCCTTCTGCGCCGCCACCGTGCCGTCGAAGGTGGCGACGCCGTCGAGGCAGACGTCGCAGTTGCCGCAAGGGGCACTCTCCTCGCCGAAATAGGCGAGCAACACCTGACGGCGGCAGCGCGGCGTCTCGGCCAGCGCCACCAGCGCATTGAGCCGCTGCCGCTCCACCCGCTTCTGCTCGTCGGAGGCTTCGCTCTCGTCGATCTGGCGGCGGCGCAGCAGGATGTCGTCGGTGCCGTAGAGGGTCAGCGTGTCGGCCGGTAGCCCGTCGCGCCCCGCACGCCCGATCTCCTGGTAATAGGCCTCGATCGACTTCGGCAGCGCCGCATGTGCCACGAAGCGGACGTCCGGTTTGTCGATCCCCATGCCGAAGGCGATGGTGGCGGTCATCACCACCCCGTCGTCCTGCAGGAAGACGTCCTGCCGCGCGCCCCGCGTCGCCTGATCGAGCCCGGCGTGATAGGCGAGGGCGCGGAACCCTTGCGCGGTGAAATGGTCGGCGAGCTCCTCGGTCTGCTTGCGCGAGGCGCAGTAGACGATGCCGCTCTCTCCCCGATGGCGCTCCAGAAAGCGCACCAGTTGCCGCCGCGCGTCGGCCTTCGGCCCCATGGCGAGCCGGAGGTTCGGCCGATCGAAGCCGTGGACGAAGATGACCGGCGCGCCGCGGAAGAGCCCGGCGACGATCTCCGCGCGCGTCGCCTGATCCGCCGTGGCGGTCAGCGCCAGGATCTGCGGGCCGCCGAGGCGCTCGGCGAAGCCGCCGATCTCGCGATACTCGGGACGGAAGTCGTGGCCCCACTGCGAAATGCAGTGCGCCTCGTCGACCGCGAGCGTCGTCACCTTCGCCCGCGCCAGCATCTCCCGGGTGTCGGCGCGCGCGAGGCGCTCCGGCGCGACGTAGAGCAGGCGGAGCCGCCCTGCGGCGAGGTCGGCCATCGTCTCGCGGTACTCGTCCGGTCCTGTCGACGAATTGAGTGCCGCGGCGGCGACGCCGTTGGCCTTCAGCTGCGCCACCTGATTGCGCATCAACGCGATCAGCGGCGAGACCACCAAGGTGAGGCTCTCGCGCACGATCGCCGGCAGTTGGTAGCACATCGATTTGCCGGCACCGGTCGGCATCACCGCCAGCACGTCGTGTCCGGCGAGCACGGAGGCGACGATGTCGTCCTGGCCGGGTCGGAAGTCGGGATAGCCGAAGACCTCGCGCAGCACCGCCCGGGCACGCGCCAGCTCCAGGGTCGCGGCTTTCGGGTCTCGGGCGGCGGACACGGTGGATCTCCTCGGCGTGGGCGAGGGGTAGCCGGCGGGGCGGGGGCCGTCAACCGGGCGGAGCGGGTGGCGTCGCCTGGGGCTCAGGTGTGTCGGTACGCGCCGCCCGTCGTCGATCATGTCGGTGCATCGCTCCCATGCCGGCAATTCGTTTGAAACCGGGTCCCCGCTCCCGCACTCTGGCGTACCAGGGGGAACCGCACCGATCATGACCAGACGCGAGCGTATGCTCATTCTGTTGCGCGGCGCCGCGACGCTGTTCGTCGCCATGGGGCTCGGGCGTTTCGCCTTCACCGCGCTCCTGCCGGCGATGCAGTCCGGCGTCGGGTTCTCCGACGCCGACGCCGGGCTGATGGCCTCGCTCAACCTCGCCGGCTATCTCGCCGGTGTCTTCCTCGCCGGCCGGGCCGGGCCGGCGATGCGCCTCCGGCTGTTCCGCCTCGGCCTCGTCGTCGCCGTCCTCTGCATCGCCGGCATGGGTGTCGATCTCGGCCTGTGGGTCTGGGACCTGCTGCGCCTCGCCGCCGGCATCTCCTCCGGCTTCCTCTTCGTGCTCGCCACCGCCTTCGTCTTCGAGCGCGGCGCCACCACCGGCCCGACCGGTGCGGCGTTGCACTTCGCCGGCGTCGGCACCGGCATCGCGCTCACCGGCCTCACCGCCCAGTTCG
>CALMFH010000190.1 GCA_937864925.1 uncultured Alphaproteobacteria bacterium
ACCCCTGACCTCTGCAGTGCGATTGCAGCGCTCTCCCATCTGAGCTACAGCCCCGACCGTCTCGGGCGGGGGATGGGGCCCCCGCGTCGGATGGGCGCCATTTAGGGGAGGCCTCCCCCCTCTGTCAAGCACACTCGACCACCCCTCTCGCCCTCGCCGCAGCCGCCCGATCGCATGGTCGGCGCCCCCCTCGGGTCCTGCCGGGACGATGGTCCGGCGCGAGGACGTTCCGTCCGCCTCCCGACCGCCGGAAACCATGGCCAGGGGTGTGCGTCGCCTCACCCTTGGCATTTCGGCGGGGCGTGTCTACATGGAAGCACACGACCTTTCGAGCGGATGACCCCATGTCCCTGGCCTCCCCGATCATCATCGCCGCAGATCTCGTGCTCGAGCTCTACGGGTGGGTACTGATCGCCATGATCGTCTTCTCCTGGCTCCATGCCTTCGGCGTGGTCAATCCGCGCAACCATGCGGTGGCCACCATCGGCGACGTGCTCTACCGGATGACCGAGCCGGTGCTCAGGCCGATCCGCCGCTTCATGCCGAACCTCGGCGGGCTCGATCTGTCGCCGATCGTCGTCTTCCTGGCGATCTTCATCATCCGTCAGTACCTGCGCATGCTCGTCCGCTGGTGAGCGCCACCGGTGGTCCTCCCCCCGCCATCCGACCGCAGGCCGACGGTCTGCGTCTGCGCGTCCGCCTGACCCCGAAAGCGTCGCGCGATGCGGTCGGCCGGCTCGAGCGCCTCGCCGACGGCACCGAAGTGCTGATCGTCCACGTCCGCGCCGCCCCTTCCGAGGGCGCCGCCAACGCCGCCCTCACCCGTCTCCTCGCCGATGTCCTCGACGTCGCGAAGTCGAAGGTCGACCTCGTCTCCGGCCACACGGCGCGGGTGAAGACGTTGAAGATCTCCGGCGACGGATCGGCGCTGGCGACGCGCCTCGCGACACTGGCGGTGGCGGCGAAGTGATGCTACGCAGCCGCCGGCGGATTTCTCGGACGACGAGGGGGTGATCCCATGACGGCGCGCATCATCGACGGCAAAGCCAGATCCGAAGCCCTGCGCCAGGAAGTCGCCGCAGACGTCGCCCGCTTCACCGCCGCCCACGGTATCGCCCCCGGCCTCGCCGTGGTGCTGGTCGGCGAAGATCCGGCGAGCCGCGTCTATGTCGCCTCCAAGACCAAGCAGACCGTCGAAGTCGGCATGCGCTCCTTCGAGTATCGCCTCGACGCGGCGACGCCGGAGGCCGAGCTGCTGGCGCTGATCGCCAAGCTCAACGCCGACGATGCCGTCGACGGCATCCTCGTCCAGTTGCCGCTGCCCAAGCACATCGACACCGGGCGGGTGATCTCGGCCATCGATCCGATGAAGGACGTCGACGGCCTCACCGAGGTCAACGCCGGCCGCCTCGCCGC
Source organism: uncultured Alphaproteobacteria bacterium (assembly GCA_937864925.1). Taxonomy (GTDB): domain Bacteria; phylum Pseudomonadota; class Alphaproteobacteria; order Rhizobiales; family Ancalomicrobiaceae; genus CALBKH01. The sequence continues at coordinate 1,417 of CALMFH010000190.1, forward strand.
CGGCCGTCCCGGTCTCGTGCCCTGCACGCCCTACGGCTCGATGATGATGCTCGACTGGGTCGGCCGCCCGCTCTCCGGCCTGGAAGCCGTCGTCGTCGGCCGCTCCGAACTGGTCGGCCGACCGATGGCCCAACTCCTCGTGATGGCGAACTGCACCGTCACCATCGCCCATTCCCGCACCCGCGATCTCGCCGAGGTCTGCCGCCGCGCCGACGTGCTGGTCGCCGCCGTCGGCCGGCCGCTGATGATCCCCGGCGACTGGGTGAAGCCCGGCGCGACGGTGATCGACGTCGGCATCAACCGCATCCCGGCGCCGGAGAAGGGCGAGGGCAAGACCCGCCTCGTCGGCGACGTCGATTTCGACACCGCCGTGAAGGTCGCCGGCGCCATCACGCCCGTCCCCGGCGGCGTCGGTCTGATGACGGTGGCGACGCTCCTCGCCAACACCCTCATCGCCGCGCACCGCCGCCGCGGCCTCACCCCGCCGGACTTCTTCACGGCGCTGAACAAGCGGCTCTTCGGCTGAAGGAGGTTTACGAGATGAGCAATTTCATTTGGAACCGCTACGAGAAATTCCCAGAGAATCTATCATTTTCTCCAGCAGTAAGATTTCATCCCGATGCAGCTTTCTTGCTTCGATAGTTTCCGTTGATTCGTCTTTTTTCAAACGACCAACCTCTGAATATATACCCATGCAAGAAAGAACTTCTTGCGGAGAAACTATCGTTCTATATTCTGCAAACATATTTAGAATAATTAGATTTTCTTGTCTGTGTCGCCTAACGGATTCATAGTAACGAAAGTCGTCCATCGCTATGCGATACTGTTTTAAAAAGAATACCGCTATAAACTCGATAAAGAATAATATTCCGAAACCAGGGATTAATTCTAAAAAGTGATTCATTATGTCAAAATTTGGTCGCATCGATAAGGATCTATAATAAAAAAAATTGAGCCCGAAAAAAGCTATTATAACCCCTGCCAACAAATTGGCACCGGCCCTTGTATACACTTTTCTTGAAAGATCGGTAGATTCAATTATATACTTGCTTAGCAATAACCTAGGATCCGTCGATATTGCTCCGCCGCCACGATATGGCTGGCCACTCAAAGCTACGCTCTCAGTTTTATCTTCAGATAAAACCATATCAGATCGCAGGCGATCAAGTATTATATTATCTATATCATATTTTTGTCTGTACTTTAATGAATTTCTTAGCATAAGCAACGGATATTCACCGAAAACCAACCTCCAAAACACTGGAATAGCAAGAAAAAACAAAATAATTATAAAGGTCTGAAATACAGCTGATATATTTTCGGATGTATTGACATAATTAAAAGATAATTTCCCACCTATATACAGAAACAAAATAACTATAATAGCAGCAATCATCCAAAAATTTAATTCAAAAACACGCTCTGCAGAAGTAGAATTTGAATCTAAAGCATGATAAGATTTGTCATCTGACATTTTTGTTGAAGTGTCTTCTTTGGTCATCGAATTAATCCAGATCTAAAAATTATCGCTTGCCCCACAGGTCTACTCTTGTAAAATATAATCGCAACAATTACAAGTTGCCCAAACCACTCTCAGAAATCCGAGATGATGCCCCTCTTCTCCCAGTCGCCGTAGCGCACCGGTTCGGGGCCGTCGCGGCCGGCGATCTCCTTCGGTGCCACGACCTTCACCGCGTCGGCGGCCTTGCGCCGGTCCTCGGCCTCGAGCAGCGCCCGCTGCGCCGCCGGCGGCAGGTCCTCGAAGCGACGGCGTGGCGGCTCGGTGGCCGGAGCCTCGGCGATTTCGCCGTCGGCGGGTTCGGGACGGGTCTCGTCGGCGATCATGGCGCGGTCCGCGGTAGGGAAACGGCAGGACGACGCCGGGGCGTCTCCCGCGCCGCCTTCTAGCATGATAAGCCCTGCCGCGTCGAACCAACCGAACTCCGGCCGTCGCGCCGGTGAGGAGACGTATGACCACCCGAAGCTCCGGCGAACGCCCGCCGCGCCGCGATCGACCCGCCCGCCGCTCCCCGGAGCGCGGCCCGCGTGCCACCGCGGCGGATGGTGACGTGGCGCCCAAGTCGCGCGCAGCGGTGGCCACCGCACCCGAGCGTCGCGACGAGCCCGGACTCGCCGCCCGCCGCTTCGCCGTCGACATCCTCGGCAACGTCCTCGACGAAGGCCGCCCGCTCGATCAGGTGCTCGATCATCGCGCCTCGATGCCGGCGTGGCGGGCGCTCGCGCCGGCCGATCGCGCCCTGGTGCGCGCCATCGTCTCGACCACCCTGCGCCGCCTCGGCCTCGTCGACGACGCATTGAAGCGGCAGATGAAACGCCCGCTGCCGGGCAAGGCGGCGAAGGTCCGCGAGATCCTGCGCGTCGGCGCGACGCAACTCCTCTTCATGGACATCCCCGACCACGCCGCGGTGTCGCTGGCGACCGAACTCGCCGAGCGCGACCGCGTGACCCGGCCGTGGAAGGCGATGGTCAACGGCGTTCTGCGCGCCGTCGCCCGCTCCCGTGACGAGATCCTGGCGAGCCAGGATGCCACCCGCCTGGTCACGCCGCTGTGGCTGTGGCGCGACTGGGTCGAGACCTGGGGCGAGGACGCCGCGCGCGCCTTCGCCGGCGCCCACATGGTCGAACCTGCCCTCGACCTCACGGTGAAGTCGGATCCCGCCGGGTGGGCCGAGCGCCTCGGTGGCCGCGTCCTGCCGACCGGGTCGGTCCGCCTTCTGCCGCACGGCGCCGTGCCCGAGATGCCCGGCTTCGAGGCCGGCGACTGGTGGGTGCAGGATGCCGCCGCGGCACTCCCCGCCCGCCTTCTCGGCGACGTCACGGGCGCGCGCGTCGCCGACCTCTGTGCCGCCCCGGGCGGCAAGACGGCGCAGCTCGCCGCCGCCGGCGCCGAAGTCACCGCCGTCGACCTGTCGCCGCACCGCCTCGACCGGCTGAAGCAGAACCTCGCCCGGCTGCGCCTCGGTGGCGTCACCACCGTCGCCGCCGATCTCGAGACCTGGGAACCGAAGGCCCCCTTCGACGCCGTCCTGCTCGACGCCCCCTGCTCGGCCACCGGCACGCTGCGCCGCAATCCCGACGTCGGCCGCCTGAAGAAGGCCGCGCAGGTCGAGGAGCTGGCCGCGTTGCAGCATCGCCTGCTCGACCGGGCGAGCCGCTGGGTGAAACCCGGCGGCCTCGTCGTCTACTGCACCTGTTCGCTGCAGCGGGTGGAAGGCGAGGACCAGATCGCCCGCTTCCTCGCCGAGCACGTGGACTTCGAGCGCGTGCCGGTCACCGCGGCCGAGATCGGCGGCCTCACGCCGGCGATCACGGCGGACGGCGATCTGCGCACCCGGCCCGACATGCTACCCGATCCCGAGCCGCGGCTCGCCGGCCTCGACGGCTTCTTCGCTGCGCGTCTGCGTCGTCGTGAGTGACGCTCCGCGACCACGAGTGGCGCCGGAAGCGACGTCGCACTCTGGAATCCCAGCGCCGGCTTAACCCGCCGTTAACCGTGATGGGGTGCCTTGGAGGATGGGCGAGGCTCGCCCCCGCGCCGCGAGGCCGGCGCGGGAGGTGATGGGGGCGCATGGCGACACGGAGCATGGCCGAAAGGCTCCAGGAGTGGAAACTGATCGGCCGGGCGCTCGCGGACCGCGCCGGCGCGCCCTTCCGTCGTGTCGTCCGCTCCGCCCGCGCCTTCGTCGAGCCCGCCGCCGATCGCCTGATCATCGCGCCCCAGGACCTGCGCACCGCCGACGCGACGGTCGCCACCGACATCTACGCCGGCGTCTTCGTCTTCTCCGGTCAGATCGTCGAATGCAACGGCCGTTCGCCCTTCGAGATGCCACCCCCCGGCGAAGACTGGGCGCGGGTGCTGCACGGTTTCGGCTGGCTGCGCCATCTGCGCGCCGCCGACACCGCCACCGCCCGCTCCAACGCCCGCATCCTGGTCGACGACTGGCTGCGCATCTCCGATCACCCGCCGATCGCCTGGGAAGCCGAGGTGGTGGCCCGCCGCACCATGGCCTGGCTCGCCCAGTCGCCGATGATCCTGGCGGAGGCCGATCAGGGCTTCTATCACCGCTTTCTCGCCGGCCTGACCCGCCAGTTCCGCTGGCTGCGCACCCGTTGGGGCGAGGAGCCGCCGGGTCTGCCGCGGCTCAAGGTGGCACTCGCCGTTCTCGCCACCGCCATCGCCGTCGACGGCTTCCGCCGCCACATCCGCGCCGCCACGCGCCGCCTCGACGACGAGCTCAGGCGTCAGATCCTCCCCGACGGCGGTCACGTCGGCCGCAATCCGGTGACCATCCTCGAGGTGCTGATCGATCTCCTGCCGGTCCGTCAGGCGCTCGCCGCCCGCGGCCATCCGGTCTCGCCGGTGATGATGAGCGCCATCGACCGGATGATGCCGATGCTGCGCTTCTTCCGGCACGGCGACGGCGCCTTCGCCCTCTTCAACGGCGCCACGACGACGCCGACCGACCTCGTCGCCACCGTGCTCGCCTACGACGACGCCCAGGGTCGGCCCCACGGCAACGCCCCCCATTCCGGCTATCAGCGCCTCGAGGCGGAGAAGACCGTGGTGGTGATCGACACCGGCGCGCCACCACCGCCCGAGTTCGCCCGCACCGCTCATGCCGGGACGCTGGCCTTCGAACTGTCGTCCGGCAACGCCCGTTTCGTCGTCAACTGCGGCGCCCCTTTCCGCCCGGTGAAGGACTGGCGCCGCGTCGCCCGCACCACCGCCGCCCATTCCACCCTGGTGGTCGACGACCATTCCTCGGCGCACATCCGCGACACCGGCCTCTTCGCCGATCTTCTCGGCCCCCTGTTGCTCGCCGGCCCGAGCGAGGTGACGGTCGACCGCGCCGAGGCCGACGGTGCCGTCGCCGTCACCGCCTCGCACGACGGCTACGCCGCCGCCTTCGGCCTCGTCCACGAACGCACGCTGAAACTCTCGGCGACCGGCGACACCCTCGATGGCCGCGACCGGGTGGTACCCTTCGAGGGCGGCACCGGCGAGGCACCCTTCACCGTCCGCTTTCACCTCCACCCCTCGGTCAAGGTCGGCCGCCTCGGCGAGCACGACGTCGTACTCATCGGCCAGGCCGGCGAGGGCTGGGAGTTCCACAGCGACGACGTCGTTCCGGCGATCGAGGAATCGGTCCACCTCGCCGATCTCCACGGCCTGCGCCGCACCTCGCAGATCGTCCTGGCGAGCGACGACGGCGGTCCGCGGGAGCTCCGTTGGCGCTTCACACGCACCGCCCGCAGCCATGCCAAGGGGCGGTGAGCCCGCCGCCGCGACATCCCGGCCCCCGCCTCCCCCCTCCGTCGGGTTTGCCCGGCGGCGGATTCGTGCTATCGCCGCGCCGAAATCCTCCGGATCCCGAGAGCCCCCGAGCCGAACGCCACCCCGTTCCGCGATCTCGCGATCCTTTTCGCAAGAGGCGAAGCCGCACCCATGTCGATCACCGTCAAGAACATCACCCCGCCCGATCGTGTTCCGCTGAAGCGGGCGCTCCTCTCGGTCTCCGACAAGACCGGGCTGATCGACTTCGCCCGGGCGCTCGCCGCGCGCGGCGTCGAACTGCTGTCGACCGGCGGCACCTGTAGGTCGATCGCCGAAGCCGGCATCGCGGTGAAGGACGTCTCGGAGGTCACCGGCTTCCCCGAGATCATGGACGGCCGCGTCAAGACGCTTCATCCCAAGGTCCACGGCGGCCTGCTCGCGGTGCGCAACGACCCCGAGCACGTCGCGGCGATGAAGGCCCACGGTATCGAGGGCATCGACCTCCTGGTGGTCAATCTCTATCCCTTCGAGTCGACCGTGGCGAAGGGCGCCGACTGGGCGACCGGCATCGAGAACATCGACATCGGCGGCCCGGCGATGATCCGCGCCTCGGCGAAGAACCACGCCTACGTCGCGGTCGTCGTCGACCCCGCCCGCTATTCCGACGTCCTCGCCGCCCTCGACGCCGACGACGGCGCGACCACGCTGAGCTTGCGCAAGGCCCTCGCCCTCGAGGCCTTCGGCCGCACCGCCACCTACGACGCCGCCATCTCCAACTGGATGGCCGCGGCGATCGGTGAACAGAACCCGAAGTACCGTGCCTTCGGCGGCACGCTCGTCGAGCCGATGCGCTACGGCGAGAACCCGCATCAGGCCGCCGCCTTCTACAGGACCGCCGAGGTCCGCCTCGGCGTCGCCACCGCGACCCAGGTGCAGGGCAAGCAGCTCTCCTACAACAACATCAACGACACCGACGCGGCCTACGAACTCGTCGCCGAGTTCGACCCCGCCCGCACCGCCGCCTGCGCCATCATCAAGCACGCCAACCCCTGCGGCGTGGCGGA
>CALMFH010000191.1 GCA_937864925.1 uncultured Alphaproteobacteria bacterium
AAGGCGACGGCGAGGAGGACGAGGACTCCGAGGACGACGGCGACGGCGCGGAGGACGAGGACTCCGAGGACGAAGGCGACGGTGAGGAGGACGACGGCTCCGAGGACGAAGGCGACGGTGAGGAGGACGACGACTCCGAGGACGAAGGCGACGGCGAGGAGGACGAGGACTCCGAGGACGAAGGCGACGGCGAGGAGGACGAGGACTCCGAAGACGGCGGTGACGACGAGGAGGACGACTCCGACGACGGCGGTGACGACGACGGAGGGGACGACGACGGAGGGGACGACGAGGAGGAATGAGCCTCGGCCGTACGCCTCGCTCGCGTCGAAGCGGCGGGGCGCCTTCGCCACGACCGCGCGGTCATCCCACCGCCGAAACATGATCGACGCCGACCCGGTTCTCCGGGTCGGCGTCGTCGTTTCGGAAACCGGAGTCGTGGTCGCGTGCCGGCGCTCGCAGACGCCGGCATGTCGGCGGCGAGACCGAACGTGGACTTCTTCTGCGGAACGCCGGCTCGAGACATCGGCGTCGGGCCGGTCATCGGTCGATCCCGATCTCCGGCGGCCTCACGGTGGGCCTCGGCGCGCATGGCACCGGGTACCCGCGCCGGCGTGGCTCATACCGGGCCGATGAAGTTCGGAATCGTCCGAATTTCATCGGCGTCACGGCCCGACCGGCCGACGCCCGTTCGGGCTTGCCTTCGCCGGCGATGTTTCGAAGAGGTCGAAACCTCGTCGGCTCGGTATCAGGGGCGCGACATCAGATGCTGGGTCATGCCGCCGCGCAGCACTCGGCCGGAAGGGCCGCGGGCGATCGCCGGCACGGTGAAGACCCGGCGCGGCAGCCGGGGAAGGCCGATGCGCGTCGCCTCGACGGCGGCGAGCCAAGCGTCGGCATCGAAGCGCACTCCCGATTTCGGCACCACCGCGGCAGCGATACCGGGACCGTCGAGGTCGTCGGTGACGACCAGCGCCGCGGCATCGGCGATGCCGCCGACCGAGCGGTAGAGGAGGTCGAGGGCCTCGAGATCGATCGTGGTCTGGCCGATGCGCACCGCGGCGTCGACGCGACCACCGACCTCGAAGGTCGGCGGCTGGGCCGAGACGATGCGGGCACCGATGCCCGTCGCCATCCAGCCGTCGGGATCGCGCGGCCGGTGGCGACGCTCCTGGGCGGTGGTCGGCCAGTTGAAGTGCGGCACCATGGCACCGCGCACCTGGATCTCGCCACCGAGCGTGCGGTTCGGCGGCATCTGCGCGGCGCGCTGGGCGAGCGCCTTGATGCGCAGGTCGACCAGCGGCGGGGCGAACTCGCTCTCCGCCGGAGCGCCGACGATGCCGATCGGCAGCGGACGCGGCAGCAGCGGATCGGTTCGGCGGCGAGCGAGGAGGCCGAAGGCGCCGAGCAGGGTGATGTCGACGGTGTCGCGCCCCTGCGGCATCGGCCACTCGCCCGGCTCCTCCTCGCCGACCGCGAGGATCGCCGCATCGTTGCGATGGAGGGCGAGCCGCTCGGCGACGCGACGGGCGAAACGCAGCGGCGCCACCACGTGGCTGGCGCCATGGCTCGCGGCTTCCTCGGCGAGGCGGTCGGTGGCGTGCGGCAGGCCGGCGACCAGAGTCGCGCCGGCCAGCAGCCATGGCACGACGGCGACACCGATGCCGGCGACGCCGGATGGGGCGAAGGGCGAGACGAGGACGCTGTCGGCGTCGATGCGCGCCTCGAGCAGGGTCATCAGGCCGGTGGCGATCCAGTGGTTGTGCGAGCGCGGCAGCGGCGCCCGGCGCGTCTCGGACGACGTCTCGCCGGCCTCTTCGCCGGGCAGGGCGGCGATCTCGACGGTGAGGGCGTGATCGGCCGGATTGCCTCGCCGCGCCGGTTCGGGCGGCGCACCGAGGCCGTCGGCCTCGGCGAAGACCATCGCCAGATCGACGAGACCGTCGGGCACGTCTCCGCCGGCGGCGAAGACGAAGCGGATCTGGAAGAGCTCGGCAGCGACCGTGCGCAGCCGTTCGCCGTGGGCTTCGCCGTCGGTCTCGGCGGCGGTGAGAATGGCTTTGGCACCGGTCGCACGGCACAGGTCGACGGCATCGGCCTCGCGGGCACCGAGGGGCAGTGGCGCGACGACGAGGCCGGCGCGGGAAGCGGCGAGGAAGGCGACGACCGAATCGACCGTCGGAGGTGTCTGGAAGACGATCACCGTGTCCGGTGTGAGACCGACGGCATGGAAGAAGGCGGCGAGGGCGTCGATCCTGATCTGGAGCTCGCGCCACGTGAGGATCTCGGGATCGCCGTGCGTCCAGACGGCTCGATCGGCGAAGTCGATCAATGCCGGGTGGTCGGGCCGCGAGGCGGCGTTCTTGGCGACGATCTGGTCGAGGGTGACGCGCCCCCAGACACCGGACGCGGTATGGACCCGCGATTCGTCTTCGCGCGCGACGATCATTCCTTCCCCCCGTTCGCCACCCACCAGGCCGGCAGCGTCCAACCCCATTTCGGCATGGTGGACGGATGTTCGATTCGTGTCCAACGCGCCACCCACTGTGCGGGGGCATGGAAGAGCGGCACCACGTGGAAGCCGGAGACGAGCAGCCGGTCGAGCGCGCGGGCCGCGGCCACCAGGTCCTCGCGCGCGCGCGAGGCGATCAACGCATCGACGATCGCGTCGACCGCCGGGCTCGCCACGCCGGGGAGGTTCAGCGAGCCTTCGGTCGCGGCGGCACGGCTGGTCCAACGATTGAGTTGTTCGTTGCCCGGCGAGGCGGAGGCGCCCCACGACCACATGGTCATGTCGTAGTCGAAGGTCTTGCGCCGCATCTCGAACTGGGCGGCGTCGACGGTGCGGATGCGGGCCTCGATGCCGAGGGCGGCGAGGGTCCGCTGATAGCCGACGGCGAGACGCTCGTGCTCGCGGGTGGCGGCGAGGATCTCGAAGGCGAAGGGCTCCCGCGTCGACGTGTTCACCAGCTTGCCGGCTTCGCTGCGCCAGCCGGCGGTCTGCAACAGCTCGAAGGCGCCCTTGAGTACGGCGCGGTCGCGCCCCGACCCGTCGGTGATCGGCGGGCTCCAGGTGCCGGCGGCGACCTCGGCGGTGACGGTGCCGGGGAAGGGGGCGAGCAGGGTCGTCTCGCGCGCGTCGGCGGGGTGGCCGGAGAAGGACAGTTCGGAGCCGTCGAAATATCCCTTCTGACGGCGGTAGAGGCCGAAATAGAGGTTCTTGTTGGCCCACTCGAAGTCGTAGAGCCGCACCATCGCCTCGCGCACCCGCACATCGGCGAAGATCGGGCGACGGGCGTTGAGGACGAAGCCGGTCATGCCCTTGGGCAGGACGGTGACGAAAGCCTCCTTCACCACCCGGCCTTCGGCCACCGCCGGGAAGTCGTAGACCTGCGACCACCGCGCCGGATCGCTCTCGGCGATGATGTCGATCAGGCCCTTCTTGAAGGCTTCGAACAGCGAATTCTGGTCGCGGTAGTATTCGTAGCGCAGGGTGTCGGCGTTGTAGAGGCCGCGGCGGACGGGCAGGTCGCGGCCCCAATAGTCCGGGTCCCGGGTCAGTTCGAGGACGTTGCCGGGGTCGGCGCGGGTGACGACATAGGGGCCGGAGCCGATCGGCGGTTCGAGCGTGGTCTTCTCGAAGTCGCGGTCGCGCCAGGCATGGGCCGGCAGGATCGGCATCAGGGCGAGGATCAGCGGCAGCTCGCGATTCTCGGCGTCGACGAAGGCGAAGCGGACGGTGTGGTCGCCGGTCTTCTCGGCTCTGACCACGTCACGGTAGTTGGAGCGCATGAAGGGCAGCCCCTTCTCGCGCAGGGTGTCGAGGCTGAAGATCACGTCCTCGGGCGTCACCGGGGTACGGTCGGAGAAGCGGGCGGCGGGGTTGAGGCGGAACTCCACCGAACGGCCGTCGGCGGCGACGTCGATGGCCTCGGCGAGGAGGCCGTAGAGCGAGAAGGGCTCGTCGAAGGAGCGCTCCATCAGGCTCTCGTAGACGTTGGTGCCGCCGGAGCCCTCACGCATTCCGACCGCGGCGTTGCCCTTCACCACGAAGGGGTTCAACTGATCGAAGGTGCCCTGGACGCCCATGGTGATGCGGCCGCCCTTGCGGGCGCGCTGCGGGTCGGCATAGGCGAAATGGGGGAAATCGGGCGGGTAGAGCGGTGTGCCGTGCATGGCGATCGCCGGTCGTGGTTCGGCCCGCAGCGCACCGTTCCCGCCCGCCGCCGTCACGGTGATCGCGAAGGCGGCGAAACATCCGCCGGCGACGCGGTGACGCCGCCGGATCGGCGCGGGCAGGGGAAGTGTCGGTACGGCGGACAAGCGTCGCGCTCCTGCTGATTCTGGTGCGGATGCTAGCACGACGGGACCGGCACCCCGGTCGATGCGCGCAGCCCGGCGGCCACATCGTCGAAAGAGGCGTAGGGACCGCTGGAAATCCGGGAGGCGAGCGGCTATGGATCGTGCGGCGCCGAGGTGGCGACACGGTTTCGCCGTGTTCTGCCGTCATCTCGACGCCGAGTTCCGCGAGGCACGTGGCAACGCGGCGGCCGCCCGTCCGAAGGACGATCGGCCGTGGTGGGGTCAGGGCCGCGGGACGGCGAGCGATACTTCGTCGACCTTCGAGGATCGACCGGGCGGGAGGCCGCGCGGAGGTTCGGGGGCGGCTCTGTTCGAGGATCGGGATTCCATGGTTGTCAGGTTCATTCGCGCGACGGTTCCGACGCTCGAGGCCGGTCTCGGCCGCGCCGCCCTCGTCGCCGGCGCTCTCTCCACGGCCCTCGTCCTCGCCACGGCGCCGGTCTCGGCACAGGATGCGGGCAAGCCGGTGCAACTCGCGCCGCCCAAGGCCGACGTCAAGCCGGCCGCGCCGAAACCGGCGCAGGCTCCGGCCGCTCAGAAGCCGCCGGCCGCGGCTGCGGGCGCTCAGAAGCCGGCGGCCGGGGCGGCGGCGCCCGCGGTGCCGGAGGACACCTATCCGTGGGTGAAGATCTGCCAGAAGGACGCCGAGGGTAAGTCGGTCTGCCTCATCGCCAAGGAACTGCGCGGCGCCAACGGCGAACTGATCGCCTCGGTGGCGATGCGCGACACCGAGGGCGAGCCGAAGAAGACCCTGCTGATCGCGGTGCCGCCGGGCATCCTGGTCCAGCCGGGGATGCGGGTGATGATCGACAAGGGCAAGCCGGCCGAGGTCAAGTACCGCATCTGCTTCCCCAACGCCTGCTACGGCGACCTCGATCTCTCCGACCAGATGGCCGGCGACCTCAAGAAGGGCAACCTGCTGATCGTCACGGCGCTGACGCTGCAGCAGAAGCCGACCGGCTATCCCTTCCGTCTCGACACCTTCAAGACGGCGCTGGAGAGCCAGGGCATCGATCCGACCGCCGGGCAGCAGAGCCAGGAGCAGTTGCAGCAGGAGCTGCAGAAGCGCGCCGAAGAGGCCGCCAAGAAGCTGCAGAACGGCGCTGCCCCCAAGCCCTGAGGCGACGGCTCGCAACCTGCGACATTCGGACGCGCGGTCGGTGTCGACCGCGCGTTTTTTCGCGTTCGAACCGCGATCGCCCCGTCGTGGCGGCCGCCACCTTACCGCGAGTTCATTCGACTTCCGGGTGACGCGGGTCCAACCAGATGGGGAAATCCGGCGGCGGCGCACCGTTGCCGGGCCTTGGTTCTCGATCGGGAGGCCCCCATGTTCCGCGACTACGTCAACCGCTACGCCACCCCCTTCACCACCGGCCTCTTCGTGGTGTCGACCATCTCCGGCGTCTTCCTGTTCTTCCACGTCGGGACCGCGGCGTTCCGCGGGATGCACGAGTGGCTCAGCATGGTGCTGATCGTCCCGTTCGTCCTCCACGTGTGGAAGAACTGGCTGCCGTTGCTGAGCTATCTGAAGCGTGGTTGGCTGGTGTGGCCGTTGGCGGTGTCGACGGTCGTGGCGCTCGGGTTCGCCGCAACCGGCATCTTCGAACTGGGCGGTGTCGGGGGCAATCCGCAGGCGGCGATGTTCCAGGCGATCGGCAACGCGCGAATCGCCGATCTGGCGCCGGTCCTCAAGATCCCGCCGTCGGAGATCGAAGCACGTCTCGTGCGGGTCGGTGTCACCGGCGCTTCGCCCGACACCTCGCTGATGGCAGCGGCCAAGGCGGCCGGCAAGGAGCCGCGCCATGTGGTGTTCTCGGTGATCCTGCCGCACTGAGCGGACCTCGGGGCCGGCGAGGCGATTTTCCTTCAAGACTTCGCCTCGCCGACCGGCTCTTCTCGCGGGACCGGCGCTCCGCCTCTGTTCCACTCGCGAGACCGACCATGGACTTCCGGCATTCCTCCGAGATCCACGCGATCTTTCCCGAACTCGCCGCCGCGGCGATCCGCGCCCGTGGTCCCTTCGGCGACATCGGCGGCCACCCCGAAGTCATCGGTCTCGTCGAAGGGACCCGCAAACGGCTCGCCACGGCGAACGAGAGCGACTTCGTCGAGGTCGCCGCGTGGCGGCGCGCCTTCGCCCGCATGGGGTTGAAGCCGACGCAGTACCGTTCGGCCTCCGAATCGTTGCTTCGGCGTCTGCGTCAGGACGGGGCTCTGCCGGCGATCCATCCACTGATCGACCTAGCCAATGTGGTGTCGGTCGGGTTCGCGGTGCCGATCGCGGTGTTCGACCTCGCGCGGGTCGAGGGGGGCCTCGAGGTGCGCCCGGCGCGCGGCGACGAGCGTTATCTCACCTTCTCCGACACGATCGAGACTCCCGAGGTCGGCGAGGTGATCTTCGCCGATGCGGCGGGACGCGCCCATGCGCGGCGCTGGTGCAACCGGCAGAGCGGTCTCTCGGCGATCCGGCCGGCGACGCGCGAGGTGCTGATCGTCGCCGAGGCGATGCACGACGGGGGTGCCGATCGCGTGGAGCGCCTCGCCGAGACACTGACGGCTCTGCTCGCGGCGCAGGGCGCCACGGTGCTGGCGACCGGACGGCCGTGTCGGGCGACGCCGATCTTCTCCTTCGCCGCGCCGGCGTGATCGCGCCTCACACCGCGATGCGGCGGCGCACCTCCTCCGGGTCGACCTCGGCCTTGGTGCCGGCGATCACCAACTCGCCGCGATCGAGCACGGCGTAGCGGTCGGCGAGTTCGCGGGCGAAATCGAAGTACTGTTCGACCAGCAGGATCGCCATGGTGCCCTTGGCGCGGAGGAACTCGAGCGCTCGGCCGATGTCCTTGATGATCGAGGGTTGGATGCCCTCGGTCGGCTCGTCGAGCACCAGGAGGCGGGGGCGGGTGACGAGCGCGCGACCGATGGCGAGCTGCTGCTGCTGCCCGCCGGAGAGGTCGCCGCCGCGGCGGCGCAGCATGTCCTTGAGCACGGGGAAGAGATCGTAGACCTCGTCGGGGACGTAGCGCTCGGCGCGGGGGAGCGCGGCGAAGCCGGTCTGGAGGTTCTCCTCGACGGTGAGCAGCGGGAAGATCTCGCGGCCCTGGGGGACGAAGGCGATGCCGTGGCGGGCGCGGTCGTAGGGCGCGGAGCGGCCGAGGTCGCGGCCTTCCCATTCGATCGATCCGGCGGTGATCGGCTGATGGCCGGTGATGGCGCGCAGCAGCGAGGTCTTGCCGACGCCGTTGCGGCCGAGAACGCAGGAGATCTCGCCGACATGAGCCTCGGCCGAGACGCCGCGCAGGGCCTGGGCGGCGCCGTAGTAGAGATCGATGTTGGAGACTTTCAGCATGATCTCACCGCCCCAGGTAGACTTCGATGACTCGCGGGTCGTTGGCGACGTGGTCGATCGAGCCTTCCGACAGCACCCCGCCCTCGTGCAGCACCGTCACCTTGACGCCGAGTTCGCGGACGAAGGCCATGTCGTGCTCGACCACCACCACCGACTTGCCCGACGCATGGATGCGGCGGAGCAGGGCGGCTGTCTCCATCGTCTCGGCGTCGGTCATGCCGGCGACCGGCTCGTCGACGAGGAGCAATTTGGGCTCCTGCGCCAGCAACATGCCGATCTCCAGCCACTGTTTCTGACCATGGGAGAGGTTCTTGGCGAGATCGCCGCGCCGCTCCGTCAGCTTGATGGTGGCGAGCAGTTCGTCGATGCGGGCGGCCTCGGTGCCGGAGAGGCGGTGGAACAGCGTGGCGAAGGGGCCGCGATCCGACTTCAGCGCCAGATAGAGGTTGTCCTCGACGGTGTGGCTCTCGAAGACGGTCGGCTTCTGGAACTTCCGGCCGATACCGAGTTCGGCGATGGTGGCCTCGTCGAGACGGGTCAGGTCGATGGTGCCGCCCTCGAACAGGACCTCGCCTTCGTCGGGACGGGTCTTGCCGGTGATGCAGTCCATCATGGTGGTCTTGCCGGCGCCGTTGGGGCCGATGATGGCGCGCATCTCGCCCGGTTCGATGGTCAGCGACAGACCCTTCAGCGCCTTGAAGCCGTCGAAGGAGACCTTCACGTCGTCGAGATAGAGGAGGGCGTTGGCAGCGAGCGCTTCGGTCATGACGATCTCCTCACTCCGCGGGCGCCGGGGTGGCGTCGGCCGGGGGGGCGGCCCTGCGCTTCGCCCGCCATTCGCTCCACGTTCCGACGATGCCCTTGGGCAGGAACAGGGTGACGAGGACGAAGAGGCCGCCGAGGGCGAAGAGCCAGAAGGACGGCAGCACGCCGGTGAACCAGGTCTTGCCCCAGTTGACCGCCACCGCGCCGACGATCGCTCCGACCAGCGTGCCGCGGCCACCGACCGCCACCCAGATCACCGCCTCGATCGAGTTGCCGGGCGAGAATTCCGACGGGTTGATGATACCGACCTGGGGGACGTAGAGGGCGCCGGCGAGGCCGGCGAGCATCGCCGAGACCGTGAAGACGAAGGTCTTGTAGGTGGCGACGCGGTAGCCGATGAAGCGGGTGCGGCTCTCGGCGTCGCGGATGGCGATCAGCACCTTCCCCAGCTTGGAATTGACGATCGCCGCGGTGAGGACGAGACCGGCCGCCACCAACAGGCAGGACAGGGCGAAGAGGCTCGCGCGCGTGCCCTGGGCCTGGACGTTGAAGCCGACGATGTCCTTGAAGTCGGTGAGGCCGTTGTTGCCGCCGAAGCCCATGTCGTTGCGGAAGAAGGCGAGCAGCAGGGCGTAGGTCAGCGCCTGGGTGATGATCGAGAGATACACACCGGTGACGCGCGAGCGGAAGGCGAACCAGCCGAAGACGAAAGCGAGAATGCCGGGGACGAGCACCACCATCACCATCGCGAAGGCGAAGTGATCGAAGCCGTACCAGTACCAGGGCAGTTCCTTCCAGTTCAGGAACACCATGAAGTCGGGCAGGATCGGATTGCCGTAGACGCCGCGGGTGCCGATCTGGCGCATCAGGTACATGCCCATGGCGTAGCCGCCGAGGGCGAAGAAGGCACCGTGGCCGAGCGACAGGATCCCGCAGTAGCCCCACACCAGATCGAGTGCCAGAGCGAGCACGGCGTAGGTGGCGTACTTGCCGAACAACGTGACGAGGTAGGTCGGCACGTGGAAGGGCGAGGAGGGGGGCAGCAGCAGGTTCGAGGCCGGGACGAGGATCGCGATCGCCACGATGACGACGAGGGCGATGCGCACGCGGGCGTCGAGGCCGTTCATCAGGAAGTGCGTGATCATGCGTCCACCGCCCGGCCCTTGAGGGCGAAGAGGCCCCGTGGACGCTTCTGGATGAAGAGAATGATGAAGACCAGCACCAGGATCTTGCCGAGCACGGCGCCGGCGAAGGGCTCCAGGAACTTGTTGACGACGCCGAGGGTGAGCGCACCGACGAGGGTGCCCCAGAGATTGCCGACGCCGCCGAAGACCACGACCATGAAGCTGTCGATGATGTAGCTCTGGCCGAGGTTGGGGGAGACGTTGTCGATCTGCGAGAGCGCCACACCGGCGATGCCGGCGATGCCGCAGCCGAGCCCGAAGGTGAGGGCGTCGACGAAGGGAGTGCGGATGCCCATCGCCGAGGCCATGGCGCGGTTCTGGGTGACGGCGCGCATCTGCAGGCCGGCCGGGGTCTTCTTGAGGATCATGATCAGTCCGACGAAGACGGCCATGGCGAAGACCACGATCCACAGGCGGCCCCAGGTCATGGTCAGGTTGCCGAACTCGAAGGAGCCCGACATCCAGGAGGGCGCGCCGACCTCGCGGTTGTTGGCGCCGAAGATGGTGCGCACCGTCTGCTGCAGGATCAGCGACAGGCCCCAGGTGGCGAGAAGGGTCTCGAGCGGGCGGCCATAGAGGAAGCGGATGATGGTGCGCTCGATGGCGACGCCGACCGCGCCCGACACCAGGAAGGCGAGGGGGATGGCGATGGCGAGCGACCAGTCGAAGAGGCCGGGGGCGTGGGTGCGGATCACCTCCTGGACCACGAAGGTGGTGTAGGCGCCGAGCATCACCATCTCGCCGTGGGCCATGTTGATGATGCCCATGACGCCGAAGGTGATGGCGAGGCCGATGGCGGCGAGCAGCAGCACCGAGCCGAGCGAGACGCCGTAGACGGCGTTCTGCACCGAGGCCCACATGGCGAGCGACGTCTCGATCGCCTTGGCGGCGCCTTCCGCCGCGTCCCTGACGCGCTTCGGGGTGTCGCCGGGCAGACCACGCAGCGTCGCCACCGCGTCCTGATCGCCGCGCGCCTTGAGCACCTCGGAGGCGGCGACGCGGGCATCTTCGGTGGCGTCGGTCTTGTAGAGGACGATGGCGGCGCGGGCGGCGTCGAAGGCGGCGCGGACGCGGGTGTCGGCCTCCTTGGGGATCGCCGCCTCGAGGGTGGCGAGGGCGCCGGCATCGCGCGACTTGTAGACCGCCTCGGCGGCCTCGCGGCGCTTCGCCGGATCGGGCGACATCAGGGTCAGCGACCCCATGGCGGCAGCGAGGACGCCGCGCACCCGGTTGTTGGCTCGGACCGGTGAGAGGCCGGCGGGCGGGGAAGCCAACGCTTCGCCCTTGGCGGCATCGACGAGGCCGGCGGCGGTGCGCAACGCCACGGTTTTCGACGCAGCGTCGAATTCGAGCTTGCCGTCCTGGATGCCCTGGACGATGGCGGCGGCGCGCGGATGGCCGCTCGCGGCGAGTTGGCCGATCGCTTCGACGGTGTCGGCGTAACTGTCGGTGGTCAGCTTGGCGAGCGCGCCGGAGATGTCCTGGGCTCGCGCGACCGTCGTCAGGACGGGCAGGGCGGTGAGCAGGGCCAGGATCAGGAGAGCCGATCGGGCGAGGCGGCGGACGGTCGCGTGCATGCGTCTCGTGTCCCGTTTCGAGGTGGTCCACGACCGCGGGACGCGGTCGCCCTTCTCCCCTCGCGGGAGAAGGTGGCCGAAGGCCGGATGAGGGGGTGCGCCGGAGGCGCATCGACCCTTGCGGGGCGGTGGCGGGGAGCCGCTTCGCGGCGCCCCCTCATCCGCCCCTTCGGGGCACCTTCTCCCGCGAGGGGAGAAGGGGAGCCGGGCGTTCGCCCGGCTCGGTTTCTCGCATCACGTTCGTGGGCGTGAGGGAAGCGGACCGGAGGAGGCCCCCGGTTCGCCGGACCCGATCAGCCGCACTTCTTGGTGACGGTGTTGTAGTTGCCGCACTTGAGCGACACCCAGTCGGCCTCGAGGTCCTTCGAGCCGGGGAGGAAGTCGGTCCAGGCGTCGCCGGGGACGAGGTCCTTGGTCTTCCACACCACGTCGAACTGGCCATCGGCCTTGATCTCGCCGATGAGGACCGGCTTGGTGATGTGGTGGTTGGGGAGCATCTTGGAGATGCCGCCGGTCAGGTTCGGAGCCTCGATGCCCGGGAGCGCGTCGATGACCTTGTCCGGATCGACGGTGCCGGCCTTCTCGACCGCCTTGACCCACATCTGGAAGCCGATGACGTGGGCTTCCATCGGGTCGTTGGTGACGCGCTTCGGGTTCTTGGTGAACTCCTTCCACTTGGCGATGAAGGCGTCGTTCGCCGGGTCCTTGACCGACTGGAAGTAGTTCCACGCGGCGAGGTGGCCGAGCAGCGGCTTGGTGTCGATGCCGGCGAGTTCCTCTTCACCGACCGAGAAGGCGACGACCGGGATGTCGGT
>CALMFH010000192.1 GCA_937864925.1 uncultured Alphaproteobacteria bacterium
TCCCCTTGGCTCCACCAATTCTCCTCAAGTGTTTGACGCACTTGTAAGTCCCGGTGTTTTCAACGGCTTTTGACGCTTCTGTAACCCCGAGGTGTTACACCGAGGTCATGGAAGCCGTGCCCGGACACACCAACCTCTTTCGCAGAGGTGCCGTCTATTACCACCGCTGCAAAGTCCCGGCGGACATCGCCGCGACCTATGGCAAGGGCGAGGAAACGTTCTCTCTCAGAACGACCGAACTCGCCGAGGCGGTGCGCCGCGTGAAGGTCGCTTCCGTCGAGACGATGAAGGCGTTCGACGACCACCGCCGAAAGGTCGCCTCCGAGAAAGCGGCGGAACGGGCGGTGGTGACCGATCCCATTGACCGGCTTCTCGCCGCCGGGGAAGCGTTGGCGGCGAACGATGCGGACGAACGCGCCGAACTGGTCGCCTATTCGACCCTGTCGCGATCTCAACTCAACCTCTTCGCCGAGCTTCACCACTCGATCCGCCTCGAAGACGACGAGGATGCACGGTTCGGCGGCTTCGAGGCGGTTCGGCCCGGTCCGGGCAGTGACATGCTGATCTTCACCGCCGACGACAAGCGTCTCACGGGGAAGAAGGCGCACGCGACCGACTACGCCCTCGCCGAGAGCAAGGCGCGGGCCTTCCTCGCCGGTTCGGTGATGCGCAGCAAGCTCGCACGCGGCGAATATGGCGGCGTGGAGGGCTTCGCCGAGGACTGCCTCGCCGCCGCCGGTATCATGCTCGACAAGGGGTCGCGGGCGTGGCGTTCCCTCCTTCGTCTCGTTCAGGTCGCCGAAGTGCAGGCGATGGCGGACATTCAGGCGCGCAACGAGGGCAAGGAACCCGAGCATCGGGGTTCAGACGAGATCTTGGCCGAAATCGCCGCCAGCTTGGTTCCCAAGCCCGCAGAGCCGAATCCGTCGGTCTCGGCACCCGGACATCATTCGGCAACCACCGCGCCCGTCAGTGCGGCTCCCAAGCTCTCGGTGGTTCGCGACCAGTGGATCGAAGAGGGCAAGGCGAAGGAGTGGAGCCCGAAGACGGGCGAGGCGCGCGTCATCATGGTCGATCTCTTCATCGCGCTCGCAGGGGATCGGCCGATCGATTCCTATTCCAAGACGGACGCGCGCACGTTCAAGGATGCGCTCGCATCGCTTCCGGCGAACTGGTCCAAGACGAAGAGCCTGAGGAAACTGTCGGTCGCGGCGGCGGCGAAGAAGGCCAAGGCGGACGGTATGACGCCGATGAGCGTCACCAACGTCAACAAGCATCTGAACTGCCTCTATGCGCTCATGGCGTGGGCGGCGAAGCACTATGACGAGATCGAGCGGAATCCCTTCGATGGAATGCGCGTCGACAAGAAGACCACCGCCCGCGACGAACGCGATCCGTTCACGATCGACGATCTGAAGCGGATGTTCGCCGCGCCGATCTTTCGGGGGTGCCGGTCGGAATGGCACTGGTCGACGCCGGGGGCGGTGGTGCTCCGCGACAGTCCGAAATTCTGGGTGCCGCTCATCGGCCTCTTCACGGGCGCACGGCTCAACGAAATCCTTCAGCTCTACCGAGACGACATCGTCGACGTCGACGGCGCTCTGTGCTTCCGGATCTGTGCCGAGAAGGAGGATCAACGGGTGAAGACGGCTTCGTCGCGGCGGCTGATCCCCGTGCATGCCGAATTGCTGCGGATCGGCTTCCGGGCTTACGTCGCGGGGAAGTCGGGGCGGCTGTTCGACACGGTCGAGAAGGCACCCGACGGCTACTATTCGTCGACCTTCTCGAAGCACTTCGTGCGCTTCCTCGACTCGGTCGGGGTGAAGCGCCCGAAAGTGTCGTTCCACAGCTTCCGCCACACCTTCGAGGATGCCTGCCGCGCCTGCGGCGTGCCGCACGACGTCATGAACGCCCTACAGGGGCATTCGCAGGGCGGCATGTCCGATCGCTACGGCGGCGGGCAATACCCGGTGGCGCGGCTGGTAGAGGAGATGGGGAAGCTGCGGCACGCGGGGTTGGATATGGAGGGGCTGCATTCTGCAATTGCCAATCGACCGCGACAGGCAAACGAACGGGCTGTCTCAACTTAAAATTCACGCGCATGATGTAGCTCCGAATGCGAGTAACCTGTGTTCGGGAGTCCATCATGCGCGAGTTGGCCTTGGCGGTTGTTGCGATATGTCTTTTTTCCGATGAATCGTCAGCATCTTCAAAGTACAAATACGTAGTTACCGGCGCTGAATTTGGAGAGATGAACGTCAGGTCTGAGCCATCAGCTCGATCCCAAATCCTCTTTAAGCTACGCAATGGATTTGAGATATTTGATTTTAGCGATACTGAGAACGCTGATTGGCTTCGCATCTGCCTTAACCAACCTTGCTCGCAGAGTTCCATGTGGGTCCGGCGCTCTCTGCTCACACTGGTGGCACTAGAGGAGCCCCGCCCTGCACGTTCCTCAATCCCGCCCTCTGAGCCGTCCGTTTCGCCAACTGTGTCGCCAAGGCCGCGTCCAATCAGCGGAGGTGAAGTTTCTGAGCCATCTACCACCATGGTGCGCAGTGTCAGAGTATTGAAAGACGGAAATCAAATGGTCAACTTTGATGATGGGCCGTTTGGGATTGTCATGGGTTCCAACCCCACGAAGTATGGTTGCGTTTCTAATGAGAAAGACCCAGGCAGTTACTTATGTAATAGCGTTCCGAAACCGCACCCCGACTTTGGGGTGGTTGGCGTGATTTATGCCGAAGATACAGGAATTTGTTCAATTGTTGCCTTGAAAAAAGGAGCCTCTCTTGCAAGACCTGACAATATTATGTCAGAAATAGATCGCCTTTCATTGCAGGTTAACGAATCATATGGAAGGGGCTCAAAAATTAATAAAAGCAGCATCGGAGAAACCGATCCAGATTTACTCCCTCTCGAATTCATGTCTGGCATGAGAACATATGGATATAGCTGGAATTCTTCTGTCGGGTCCGCAATGAAAAACGGCGTTAAAGAAATTGCGGTATTTTATACGCCAAACAAGGATCTCACGTCGACGATCGCAATCAGCTATCGCTTTGACAATTATAGGAACTGTGAGTCTTCGATAAATCGACGGAAAGGGTCTTCGTTCTAGGTAAATTTCTCACGGCAACGAAATCATATCCTTCAAGCAAATCTAAAAATTGTTTGCTCCACTTCGCGATATGTCGCTTTGCATTGACACCAGAAAGGTAGACGTCTTGACAATCTGATGCGGTTAGTACGGGCGAAGGGGGAAGACCATGGACGACTTCGAGGAACATATCCGACGCGCCGGTGAATTGTTCACGTCCTGGTACTCGCGTGCACCGCGTAGGGTACGCGGCGATTTCCGCGCTGCTTACAAGACCTTTCTCACCTTTCGTCGAGCTGGGCTGCCCTGTGGCGACATCGGTGAGTTTTTCCAGGACGTAGCTAAGAACGGCACCAACGGCGCGGTTCACCGCATCAGGGGAAGAGTCCAGCGCGCCAAAGTCGAGGCTAAGACGCGCGACTTGGCGGAGGTGACCCGCACTCTCGAAGATCTTTCTCGCCGGTCATCCGCATTGGTGCGCCAGATGGAAGAAGCACTGGCGCAGGCCGAGGCTGAAAGCGCTCTATTCGACATGGTCCCGGCGCGCAATATCGATGATCTTCTCCGCGAAACCGGAGTCCGAATGTAACTGGTCGTGAGTCGTAACTGGGGGCGTCAGTGCTCCGCATGGGTGAACTTCACCACCGCCTCACCCGCACCCTACGTCGTCGCGTCAGAGATTGTGGGGAGGGCCCTCTTTGGGTCCCCTCGGGGTCGGAAATTTGGAGACCGGGGGGTATGCGAACGCCGCCGCCCGTCGGAACGAAGCCGCCGCCGCCGCGCGAGCGGGTCTCTCCTCTCCCATGACGGTTCACGCCGCGTGCGTGTCTTCGCCCTTCACCCGGAACACCGAACGGATCGAAATCCCGAGCCGGTCGGCGACCTGTTCGGCCGTGAGCCCTTCAGCACGAAGGCGGCGGACGTCGTCGGCCTTGGCGCGGGCGGTGGGCTTGCGTCCCTTGTACTTGCCCTCGCCCTTTGCCTTGGCGATGCCCTCGCGTTGCCGTTCGAGCATCATTTCGCGTTCAAACTGTGCGACCGACCCGAGGACGTTCAGCATCAGCGTTCCCGTCGGCCCGGCGGTATCGAGGTTCATCGCCAGAATGCGTAGGGAAGCGCCCTTGGCCTTGATCCGGTCGACGATGGCGACGAGGTCGCGCACCGAACGCGCCAAGCGATCCAGCTTGGTCACCACCACCACGTCGTCGTCGCGGACGTAGTCGAGCAGGGCTTCGAGCTGGACGCGGGGGGCGACCGACGAGACCTGTTCCTCGAAGACCTTCTCGCATCCGGCGGCGGCAAGGTCGCGGCGCTGCGCTTCGAGCCCGGCGAGCTGTTCGACGGTGGAGGTGCGGGCGTAACCGATGATCTTGGACATGGGGCACTCCGTTTGTGCCAATAGCGTCTTATATGTCGTGTCTCGGTTATGCCAAATATCGAATATGATTTCAATGGCGTGCGAATCCGACCTCTCGCGGTGGTTAATGGCATATGCCACAGGGGCTTGGTCCAATGGCACGGCGAGGAAAAGCGACCGCGCGGCCGCGCGACCGTGTGCTCGGCGGGCGAAGCGATCGATGCCGCATTCCGGTTCGGTCTGCGGACGCGAACGAGAGGAAGCAGTTACGCGATAACATCAATATACAGACGTGCATCGCGCCATACACACAATAGATAGTACATTTGCGACCATTAACGTCCGATACGAAGGCGCGACGGACCACCGCCGCTGTACCGAGCGCCAACGACCCGATGGCAATGGAAGGGCAATTTCGCAATCAATCCGAGCCGAATCGCCGTATTGACTCACAATAAAACTGGCGTATTCGATGTTATCGCGTACAATTTATGCTCGGAGAACGCAAATATGCGCCTCAATACACAAATCGAAAGTGCGACTCGTCAGATTTTGTGTCTGCGAGATGTTGTTTCAAACGACGAGAGCTTGGTCTTCATGGATGCGAGCGGCCGTCTGGTGTTCATTCGGCACGACTACACCGGGGAGACTGACGAGATCGCCACCTCCCATGCGGTGGTGATCGGCGGTGACGAGCCTCCCGCGTTCCCTCTGACGGCTGTTCCGCCTTTTGCGGTCACCTTGCATCAGGCGGCGGAACGGCTGCCACCTCTCGACGCTCTGGACGGGATCGACGCGACCACCGCTGAACGGCTCTGGCGCGATCGGCGAGGATGCTCCGTCCTCATCGGACGCACCGAGGAAGGGCGTTTGCGCGCGGTGACGGTGGGCGGATCGGAACCGGAGTTCCCATGCACGTCGCGCGACGCGGGGGCAGTGTTGGCGCTCGGCGGGGCGTGAGCGTCTGACCTCAACCTTCTCTCTGGTTAACGTGCGTCTGCACTGAACCCGAGGCTCTGATCTGAACCAGGGAAAGAAGGTGAGTAGGTCTGACCTGAATCAGGAAGGTGGGTGGGGTCGTCTGGGTGTGTCGCCTCGCGCGCGACTCTTTTCCGGCGGTGAGGTGCGCAGCACGTACGCACCTTGGAGGTTCAGTTCAGAAAAATCATTCCTCTGACCTCAACTGAGACAAGAGTCCCATCGTGCGTTCCGACCGCCCCCTCCGTTTTCCTCCAACATTTAATTCGGCTCCTAAATCTCTCTCATCTCATTTTCAAAGGATGGATCAAAAACAGAAATTTAGGAGCCACATTTTCTTCTGCGCCTCTTAAGAGAGTAAGGAATCTCATTTATACAGATTTTTTGTCTAAGTTGACCTAAAAGGCTATTTTGCCTGACGGCAGAACACTTTAGCAAGTTAGACAGGCCCAAAAACGGGCCTCCGACTTAGACATGGAATCTTAGACAAAGTTAGACAAATCCGTCTAAATGGGCCTTCTGACCTATTTCTCGCTCCGATCGTCCTCGAACGATTATGGCGAAAAGAAGATGGGTGAAAATGCCCACCACTCGTCTGACCTGAACCCGTGCGCCACTTTCGCCGCAATCTCGGAACGACCTCATGTTCGATTTTGGTGATTTCCTTCACGATTTAGACGGATGTATAAAATTGTCTAAGTCTCCGTGTCTAAGTCGGGAGGGCACTTAGACATCGTGTCTATTTGCGTGAAACGGACGAATTTGAGAATGATTTTGCGTGAGAGTTGAGTTCAGAGGAAAATGTATCTTTTTCGTCTGCGGCGCTGGAATGGTCCTTTGGAGGGTCGCTCCGGGCGTTCGGATGTTGAATTTGCCCCTATTGAAATCATTGAGCTTTTGCGCCACCCCCTCCTTTTCGAAGCAAAAATATTCTACGTGACATTGGGCATCGTGCGGAATGATTTTCTATCTGATGGCCGAATTCCTGCATCTTGTAGAATTTTGTTCTAATCGTGCATGTCGCCGCGTAGCGAGGCCGGTTGGCAACGCCAACGGGTTCGTCACTACGCAGCGTCCCTCAGTGGGGGGCTCCTCCGCTCTCAGCGCTGTTGGGCCTCACTCAAAGCGATATCTGGCGCCGAGAAAGAACTGATTGAAGGAATTTTGCCGAGACGTCGCCGTGAGAGCGTATCCAGCGATGTCTTTCTTCGTTTGAATCTGGTCCACATAGAGATACTTGTAGCCGAGATCGATCGAGACGTTCCTAGAGACGTCATAGGCAACGCCAGCCATCGCAGCGGCAGCAAAGCCGACACTGGTTGAGCTTGCAACTTTGTATTCGATATTCGTACCGCCACCACTCAGGTTCGCCGAAAGATCGCTCCAAGAGAACGCTGCGCCTACGCCCGCACCGACGTAGGGCCGGAACGGTGTCTTCGTATCGAAATCGCGGTAGACATCGAACATGATGGGAACGATTGTGCTCGCGTTCCGCACTCCTCCAGAATAGATGGTTCCATTCACGTTTGCAGACGGTGCATTGTACTCGATTCTGCTGTTGAAAATCGGACTGACGCTCACTTCGGCACGCCACTCTGGCGTAATCCAGCCACCGAAACCGAAGCTCGTCGCGATGGAACCGTTTCTCGTCAGACCGTCGACGGACCATCCCTCGATAGAGACATCTGGTTTACTACCGACACCGTAGCCGACGGAACCCCTCAGGTACATGCTGTTGAGGAACGTCTCGTCGGTTATTGGGCGCGGTGCCGCGCAACCTTCCGGGTAGGGGCAGGATGCACTTGCGGTGACCGTTCCGAGCAATGTGAAGGCTGCCACCGTTCCGATGGCAATCCCAAGGATGTCACTTCTCATTTTCTGCTACCTCAAACCAAATCGCCGACCTGAGGTAGAGTCCACCCATCATGGTTAACGGCTCGTATAGCGGGTCAACGTTCCGTGCCAAATTATAACCGAGTATCCGTGATCGGTGGTTTTCCGGAGCACCACGCCTCGGGGGGGCGGCGATGGGGGGGGGGGGGGGGGGGGAGGGGGGGGGGCCCCGGGGGGGGGGGGGGGGGGGGGGCGGGG
>CALMFH010000193.1 GCA_937864925.1 uncultured Alphaproteobacteria bacterium
GGCGATCGCCGCCCGACTCAAAGCGCCGAGCCTCCGACGAACCCGGCGCGGTTCAATGGTGATCGGTGGCGGGGGCGTCCTGCTCGGTCTGTTCCTGCTGTTCGGCCGCCTCTGGGGCGGCGCCGTACCCGACCATGCGCTCGCCGCACTGACGAACATGTGGGTCGGCGTGACGAAGGCCGGCTACTCGGTTCACGACGAGTTGCCGATCCTTCTGATCGTCTTCGGCGTTCCGGCCGCCCTCGCGGCCGTCGTCGTCTGGCGTCTGGCGTCTGGCGTCTGGCGAAATGAGAACGCGACAGCGGCTCGTCGCCACGTCGACCGAGCCGCGAGCGGCGCCGAAGCGCCGCTCGGATCGACGTCCGTCTCGCTCACCCGACGAGGATGCCGTTCTGCACGGTCCAGCCGGGTCCAGCCTGGGCGCTGGTGAAGGCGCCGGACATCACGTCCGTTCCCCGCATGGTCCACACGAACGTGTCGCCGCTCGCCGCCTGTTGCCACAGGATGTCGGCCTTGCCGTTGCCGTCGAAGTCGCCGATCGACGCGACCTGCCAGGTTTCGTCGACCTGCCAGCCGGTCGGCGCGCCCGAGGCCACCGTGGTCCCGTTCATCGAGGCGATGTAGGTGATCCCGGTCAGCGGATCGGAGGCATTCGCCGCGTCGTGATAGCGGAACAGGATGTCCGCCTTGCCGTCGCCGTCGAAGTCGCCGGTGCCTTCCACCTGCCAGTTCCCGCTCGCCTGCTGCGACAGCAGACCGGCGGAGACCACCGTGGTCCCGTCCATCTGCCACTCGTAGAGCGTGCCGTTGAGCGGATCGGCGGGGTTGGACGCGTCGGCGTAGCGCCACAGGACGTCGGCGTCGCCGTCGCCGTCGAAGTCGGCCACCGCCGCCACCGTCCACCTGGGGTCGGCCACCGACGCCGTGGTGAAGCCCGACGACGTCCAGTCGATGGCGTTGCCGCTCATCACGTCGAGATAGGTCCGCCCGGTCGTGGTGTTGCGGTAGAGCACGTCGGCCTTGCCGTCGGCGGTGAAGTCACCCACCCCGACAAGGGCCCAGTCGCTCGGCAGTTGCTGCACGACGCCGCCGTCGGTGGCACTCGGCCCGTTCTGGAACGACACGTAGCTCACGCCGTCCAGCGGATCGGAGGGATCCGACGGGTTGTCGTAGACCCACAGCAGGTCGCTGCGGCCGTCGCCGTCGAAGTCGGCGACCCCTTCGATCTGCCACGCGTTGCCGACCTGGACCGACGTGGTGTTCCCGGCAGAGACCGTCGGCCCGTTCATCGACCAGAGATAGGTCACCCCGGCCGCGTTGCGGAGCAGAACGTCGGAGGTCAGGCTACCGTCGAAGTCCGATGCGCCGAGTGTCACCAGCGGGACCACCCGGTCGAGGAACCGGACCCGCTCGATCGTGGTCAGCGTATCGGTTCCGCCGGCCGCGCTGGCGATCGTGACGCTGCCGTCGGCGTTGCGGGTCAGCGTCGCATCGGTGCGCGCGAAGGCGTAGACGGTGGTGTCGACGCCCGCCCCGCCGACCAACGTGTCGTCGCCGGCTCCGCCGATCAGGAGATCGTTGCCGTCACCGCCGTCGAGGTTGTCGACTTCGGGCCCGCCAACGGATGCGTAGTTCGCTCCCTGGACGGAAATGTCGATCGTCGCGACTTCCGTCGTGTCGATCGGCGTCGACGCCGAATAGTTGCGCAGGGCGATCGTGTAGTCGCCGTCGCTGGTGAACGTGTAGGTCAGATACGGATCGTAACCCGACGTGGATCCGCCGGCGCCGTCGGTCGTCGAGGAGTCGTCGTCGGAGGCGAGCAGCGTACCGGAGCTGTTGTAGAGCTCGAGGTAGGTGTCCACGTTGGAGCCGCCGCGGGTCGCGCCGTCGACATCGAAGACGTAGGTCCGTCCCGCCAGGGCGTGGAAGCTGAAGGCTTCGTAGTTCTGGCCGGACCCGGTGATCCGGACGCTGAGGTGCGGATCGGTGGTCGAGTTCGCGATGTTGTCGTCCTGTGCCAGGCTCCACTGGTCGGCGAGCGGCAGGGGCGATGCCAGATCGTTGACGACGTCGGCGCCGACGGTCTGGACACCGGTGCCGCCGACGGTGAAGTCATAGGCTTCGGTCGCCGCCGCGGCGCCGGCCGACAAGTGGTCGTCGCCCGCCCCGCCGAAGAGGGTGTCCGCCCCGGCGCCGCCTTCGAGAAGATCGCGGCCGTCGCCGCCGGAGATCCGGTCGTTTCCGCCGCGGCCCTCGACGATGTCGTCGCCCGGACCCGCGTCGATCCGGTCTGCCGACGCCGAACCGAGGATGCTGTCGGCGTCGTCGGTTCCGAACAGATGCGACACCGACAGGTCGACCGCCGTCGCGTTGTCGGCGAGCGCCTGCGTCGACACCAGGGCGATCCACAGGCCGCCCACCTGGGCGACGCCGATGCTCTCGCTGGCGAGACCCAGCAACGCACTGCTCGCCGAGATCGATCCGGACAGGCTTCCGAAGACGTCGATCGGCGTCTCGCCCGCCTGCCAACTGGCGAGCAGTGTGACCGCCGAGAGATCGACCCCGGCATTCGTCGCGATCGTAGCGAAATAGTCCTTGTAGTTCGCACCGGTGCTGAGCGTCTCGGCCCAGGTGGCGGATTCCGTCGACGCGAAGTCGATCGTATCCTTCTGATTCTTGACCCAGTCCTGCGCCACGCGATTGGCCAGGGCCGAAAGTGCGGCGTTGAGGGCGAGCTCGGTACCGGCGGTCCGCTCGGCGCCGTTGAGGAACGCGACGAACTGCCGTTCACCGGTGGAGACCAGGTCGCCACCGAGTGCGCCGAGCGCGAGGGCCGAGAGGTTCGGAACCGGCAGGTTCGCCGGATCGCCGATCGCGAAGCCGGTGGCGAGATCACTCACCGGCACCACGGTCCCGCCCGAATTGATCGCTTCGCCGAGCGCCATGCCGTGCGCGAGGTAGTAGGCGAGACCGCTGACGGCATCGCCCGAGGCGACCGCCGCGGCCGCGTCCGGATAGGTGGCGAGATACCACTGTTCGTCGAAGATGAGATTCGAGAAGTTCGGCGTGTCGTTCGCCAGGGCGGCGAACAGCGACAGTCCCTGCGGTGCGAGATAGGCATCGTAGGCGTTGCCGATCTCGTTCTTCACATAGTTGGACAGGCCGTAGGTATAGACACCGCCGGTGACGAAGCCGGCGAGGGCGCCGGCGATCGGTGTGCCGACGAAGGTAACGCCGGCGCCGACGCCGCCGGTCAGCGCGAGACCGGTGAGAAAGTCGCCGGTCTCGATAGCGAGCTGGCGCTTCCAGTTCCCCGCGGCGTAGACGTTGTCGATGCGGTTGGTGAGGTCGATCGTGAGTCCGAGAATCGAGAACGCCTTCCCCATCTTGCCCAGGAATCTCGCCGCGTCGTCGGGGTTTTTCATGTTCTTCGTGATGTAGGCGAAGATTTCAGACTGTGTCTTCTTGTAGTCGAACAGCGTTCCGACGATGTTCGCGAACATTTCGTTGATGAATTCGTCCTCGGGGCTCACGTAATCCGTGACCTTGACCAGGACAGTATAGTTCTGAAGGCTGTCGTAGGGGGTGTCCGGTGCGATCTGCAACGTGTTCGCGCCGGCCGTCAGATTCAACGTGAACTCGCGAGCATGTTGCGGGTCGCTGTTCAGGTAGATCTTGACTTGGGCGGTCGTGTCGGCACCGACGGTCAGGGTGAGGAAATCCTGGGCATCCGCGCCCCCGACTCCATCGGCGAAGCGGAGGACGGTGTCGCCCTGGACGGTGCCGAAGGCCCGGTCGATCGTGCCGGTCGCGGCCGAGACGCGGCTGACGGTCGGCGCGATCAGGGCCGCGGCCGCATCGCCGAAGACGACCGTATCCACCGAGAAGCCGGCTGCATCGAAGGCTTCGTCGACGACCGAGATCGACTTGATGCCGGCGTCATAGGACAGCGAGAACGGCAGGACCCCGAGGCCGCCGTTGTGGAACGCCTGGATCAGGTTGCCCTGCTGGTCGCGGAATTCGATCCGGGTGCTGCCGATGTTGTCGAAGTATCCGACGTCGAGCGACACCGTCTTGACGGCGTTCTGGAAGTAGATGAACACCGGGCCGGTGTAGGAGGAATTCGCCGCGATCACCGGCGAGTTCGGCTGAGCGCCGTCATCCACGATCTCCCCGACCGTTGTGACCGTGTTGTCGGCGAACGTGAAGGTCGGATTGACGGTGTAGTTGGCATATTCGGAGAAGGTGATCGTATTGGTCATGATACTGCCTCCAGAGTACGTGACCAGGACGGTCAGAGAAGCGATGCGAGACGCGCGGGAAGGAGCCAGATGGCGGCGAGACCGATGAGCCAGCACGCCATTACCGCCAGGGTTCCATCCACTTTTGCTCCGTTGCTCATGAAGATGAACAACAGGATGACGCCGCCCACGAGCCAGCCGTAGCGGGTGCCGAAGTCGTAACGCCAGATCCAGAGCGTGGTGAACCTGTCGGCGAACGGGCTGATCGCCAGAGTTCTCAGCAACGTCAGAGCTCCTGCTCCGAGCAGGAGAATGAGACCGATGATCATCATGTCGAAGACGTCACTGTTTCGCTGACCGAGCACCTGCGAACGGATGCCGAAACGGCAATGTGGTATCGGACCGGCCGAGGACTTCCCTGTAGACGAAGACTGCGCTCGGCCGATCGGCCGTATTCCGCTTCCGCGCATCCGTCCTCTGTGGATTCTCGTCCCCGTCGTGCCGCGGCCGAGGTCTCTCCCCGCACTCGGCCGAGGAGAAGGCCGTAACAATCACCCTCGTCGGGCAAACCGCAAAGTCTTGCCTGTGAGAAATCGCTATCGTGTGCGAGTACCCATCAGAGTAATTGTCTGATCCGTAGCGTATTTATCCTTATGCAATCGACAGCTTTCGTTTCTGATAACTGGATACGGATACAATTGTCAACGTATCGTATCTAATCTGCGCTGTTTTGACCCACTCGAAGACACGGGTCCGGTGCGCCGGAGAACGTTTGAAGACAGAGGGATCGGTCGTCTGGGGCGGGTCGCGAGGCTCGTCCGACCGGTGCGACCTCGCCCCCGCGGGAAGGGTTGCCGGCTCGCACGGCCGCCGCCGCGGTCGGCCGATCGGACGGATGTCCGGCGACCGGGTGCCGTTGCTCGAGGGCCCGCCCGGCGGTCGCCGCGCGATCGGACGGCGTCGGGCTGCCGGATCGCGAAGTTTCCGACCAATCCTGAAGGCGGCATCGGCAGGCTCGGGCGAAACACCCGTGATTCGTGGGCCTCGCGCGACCGGTGACATGCCTTCCGGCCCTCTTCGGTACCGCGGATATGCCCGATGCCGCGGATGTCGGCTTCGACCTCGCGCCGATCTCGCTGTGGCTCGAGGACTATTCCGGGGGGCGCGCCCAGTTCGAGGTGTGGCGCGGCCAGGGTGTGCGCGATCTGCGCGCCTTCCTGCTCGCCGATCCGGCGCGGATCAAGACCTACGCCGATCTCATCCGGGTGAGCGCGGTCAATCGGCGGACCCTCGCGCTCTACGATGTGCCCGACTTCGTCTGCCTGCTCGCCGGCCTCGATCGCGTCTTCCGCGACGACATGCTGACCACCCACGTCGATGAACTCGTGCAGTTGTGGGACGGGCAGGCGTCGTTTTCGAGCCAGACGGCCAACTACACGCTGACCGGCCGTCGCCTCGACATCCTGCTCAACGGCACCGTCCTGCCGGGCCCCGAGCACGACTGGGCGTGGGTGCAGGTGGTGGTCGACGACGTCACCGAACGCGAGGCGGCGCGCCGCGCGCGGGCCGAGAGCGACGCCTGTGCGCGCGGGTTCTTCGACCAATCGCCGGTTTCGCTGTGGGTCGAGGACTTCTCGGTGGTGAAGCGCAGATCGGACGTCGTCGGCGTCTTCCCCAACGACAAGGCCGTCGTCCGGTTGGTCGGCGCGCTGATGCTCGAGCAGAATGACGAGTGGGCGGTGTGCCGCCGCCACGGTACGCTGGAAGGATTGAGGCCGGTGAGCGATTATCCGCTCATCAAGCTGCCAAGCGTGGCGGCCTGAGCCCACTGCGGACCCGACCAAAGTCGGCGCTTCTACACCACTCCCAGGGACGTCACCTCGACACCTCCGGTTGCGGCTTTGCTACGGCATTCGACTTCGACCATCAAGGATATTAAGACAAGAAATTGCCCGTCAAAATAATGTAGTAATTTCAATAAAATAGATGTTCACAGTTTTATCCTGACCGGCGCGCCAGACCCGAACCGAATTGCGTATCCTCCCGGCGTTCGGCTCCCGCTTTCCGCCAGGGGCGGGCGGACCGAGGTCGGCATGGTCGGTGCCGGCGCGGAAGCGGCCGCCACGACGGGATCGATCGCCGTTCTCGTTCGGCCGGGCGACGAGTTTCTCGGTACCACCGAGGATCGGAGGTGCCGCCGCCCTGCGGGGCCGGACCGAAGATGATCCGAACGATTTGCGGTGCGACCGGTTCGATGGCGAGCCGCTTCTTCTGCCCGATGCAGAGGTTCTCGTTGTCGACCGATCCATATGCAGAATGGAATCCCGGGTCACCGACAAATTGAACCATGATGGCAGTATGAACCGCCCCGGGTTTGCCGGAGGCCATTTGGTTCAAATCAGGCCGCCATTTGC